>JAFVAP010000083.1 GCA_017480455.1 Bacteroidales bacterium
AAGATATGATTGAAAACGAAGAAATTCAAGTAGGCGATGTCAAGTTCAATATGATTCATATTGAGGGTGGAACTTTTTTGATGGGAGCACAGAGCGAGGATAAGAATGGAGATAATTACGATGCTGAAGCATGGGATAGCGAGTCTCATGTTCATAAAGTAACACTGAGAGACTATTATATCGGAGAGACTCCTGTAACGCAGGAACTTTGGCAGGCTGTTATGGGGAAGAATCCATCTCATTTTAAGGGTGCTAAAAATCCCGTTGAAAGTGTGAGTTGGGAAGACTGTCAAAATTTTATTAGAAAGTTAAATCTAAAGACAAGACTCAAATTCCGTTTACCTACTGAGGCGGAGTGGGAGTTTGCCGCACGGGGAGGAGTTAAGTCCAAAGGTTATAAGTATTCCGGTAGTGATAACATTGACGAGGTCGCATGGTACACTGGTAACTCAAGAAACACGACACATCCTGTTAAGCAAAAGAAGCCAAATGAACTTGGCGTATATGATATGACGGGTAACGTAGAGGAATGGTGTCAAGACCGGTATGGTGGTTACAAGGAGGACTTACAGACAAATCCGACAGGTCCTGATAGTGGCTCCCGCCGTGTGTTCCGCGGTGGTAGTTGGCGCAATCTCGCAAGTTATTGCCGTCTGTCGTTCCGTCTCTACTACTATCCCGACGGCAGGGGCAGCGTCCTCGGCTTGCGTCTTGTTCTCTCCGAGAAACAACTTTTGAATGAATGGTTGAAAAAATTTGTAAACAGATTTTCATCTTGAATCCCATGAGGAGGCAAGTTGCTCTTCTTTTTACTTTAGAAACAGTGATTTTAAAATAAACTCAAGTTTTACTTTGGGCTATCTTTTTTTTGAAAAAGTATTTGCAAGGCATTGTTTCTTTTATATTTGAAAAACTTTCTTGAAAATTCTACTTCAGCCCTGTGAATTAATTAGTTGAAAATACGAATGGAGATAAGTAAAAATGCTTATCTCCATTCGTATAGTGTGAAATTAGATTTGTTTTGAAATCTAATTTTGATTTACTTTCCCTTTATCGTAACTGTCTCTGTCAAATTTTGTCAATGAAAGCGATTACATTTCCTGTCATAATTATTTTGTTTTCATTTGCTCTCAGTCTATCAGACAATGGGTTATGCTTGCAGAGACATAAAACATTTTTTTACAGAGGAAAGCACCTGTTATTTTTTTAGATAGTCTTCGTAGTAGCGGAATATTTTTTTAAACAACTCAGTACGGTCAGCGCCTCTGACATTGTGTTCATGCGAAGTGTACATGAAATAATCAACAGGTTTTTTCCTTACAACGCATTCACGTATAAATTCCAATGAGTGTTGAGGTACTACCGTGTTGTCCAAATATCCTTGCATTACAAGTATGTGTTGATTTTCGTTCATGTTGTCTATGAGGTTCAAAACTGAGGAAGATTCATATCCCTCTTTATTGTTTTCGGGTGTTCCCATATAACGTTCTCCGTACATAATCTCATACCATTTCCAATCGATGACAGGGCCTCCTGCAGTCGCAACCTTGACAACGTCGGGGTTGTTAAGTGCCAATGAAAGTGTCATAAATCCTCCGTAAGACCAACCGTCAATGCCTATTCTTTCGCTGTCTACATAAGGAAGCGAGCGAAGATAGTTTATACCCCTCATTTGGTCTTCCATTTCTTTTTTTCCGCAGTTGTGCCATATAGCACTCTCAAACTCATAACCTCTGTTTGCCGAACCTCTTCCGTCTAATGTCCAGACAATATAATCTTGTGCAGCAAGGAAAGGAAGAAAGAAACCTGCGCCTGCCGTATATGAATCGGTGATAAGCTGAGCGTGAGGGCCGTTGTAAACATACACTATAACAGGATATTTTTTCTTAGGATTGAAATTTTTAGGTCTTATCATACGGGTGTATAATACGGTTCCGTCTTCTGCATGCAAGGTGTCAATGATTATTTCCGGATTGTCCGAAAGTTGTTTCATCGGATTGTCGCAGCGAACCAACTCTTTGATTGTTTTTCCCTTGTTGTCTTTAAGAAGAACCCTGTAGGCCTCATCAGTAGATGTGTAGGTGTCTATAAACATTGTACCTGTTTTGTTAAAAGATACATAGTGCGTTCCGTGTTCGGTGCTTATGCGTGTTATTTTTCCGTTCTTTAGGTTAAGGGAATAGAAGTTCCTTTCCAAAGGTGAATCTTTTGTTCCGTAGAAATAGCACTCCGTTGCCTTGTTGTTGAAGCCTGCAACTTCTTCCACCATCCATTCTCCTTTGGTTAATTGTTTTATTTCTTTGCCTAAGGTGTCGTAAAGATAAAGATGTTGCCATCCGTCTTTTTCTGAGAAGAATAAAAATTGAGCAGGATTGTTTGGAATGAAAACTATAGGGTGTTCTGGCTCAACATATTTTTTTGAACTTTCTTCTAACAGCGTGCGTTTTTTAATTCCGTTGTTTGCGTCATAGGCTTCGAGCCATAAATGATTCTGCAGTCTGTTTAATTTTTGAATATAGACTGTGTTTCCGTCGGGTGAGAATGCTATGTTGGTAAGGTACATTTCCCTTTCTTCCAAAGAGTTGTCTTTTCTTGTTTTTAGAATTACGGTTTTGTCTGTTTCGAAGTTGTAAACATAGACTAATACCTCGTGAGACTTCATTCCTGCCATAGGATATTTAATAGTCTCAAGTTTTGCCTCTCTTTCCTGTGTATTAACCAAAGGATAGTCTCCCACCATACTTTGGTCCATGCGGTAGAAAGCAAGATGCTTGCCGTCATCAGAAAGAAATAATCCTTTTTCTATTCCGAATTCATTTCTGTGAACGCTTTGTCCGTATATTATATTCAAAGAGTCTCCGTCCACTGTCAAATAACGCTCTTTGTTTGTTTGTGCATTGTAAACCCAAACTTGGCAGTCTCTTACAAAGGCTTCGTTTTTGCTTCTTTCATTAAACTCCAAGAACAGTCTTTCCTCATTTGTTCTCGGTGTTTTGTCTTTGCGCTCCCCTATACGTTCAGTTCCTTTTTTGTTTACTATGTGTTTTTCTCCCGAACGGTCGAAATAGAAGTATTCATCATCGTTTTCAAAATTGAAACCGAACTTTTCCGCTCTCGCTCTGTAGGTTCCGTCCATCAAATGTTCAATATCAAACTTGTTTTGTGCATTTGCTCCTGCCAAGAAGCAGAAAAGAATTGTAAGTGTCAAAAAATGTTTCTTCATTGTATTAAATGTTTATTTGTTTTCCTCCTTTCAAAGCAAAACATTAAAAGATTGCCTTTCTCTTTTGCAACAAA
>JAFVAP010000084.1 GCA_017480455.1 Bacteroidales bacterium
AACACACTGGATAACTTTCAGCTTGATGTCAAGTATGATTCACATCGAGAGGTTATCTATCAAGCCATCAAAGATGCTGTCGAGGAACATCTGACAGAAAGTGACAAGGCGCAGCTGGAGAAAGGGGGGGGGGTGAAACTTCATTCTGAATGTAAGCCTGGCACTGTCTTGGAAGCCTATCAGATGGCTACCCAGCGCAATACGGAAACCATCAATAAGTTCAACCATAATAGCCATGTCATCAAGAAGCAGTACAAGAATATCTCTGACCGTTTGTGTGAACTCCTTGGCAGGGCGAATCTCTGTCCTCATGAAAAACCCAAGTCCAAGGATGAGAGCGGACATATATTGCTGAACTCGCTATATCTGTACCCTTGGTATTGTTTCAAGTGCTTATATTCCAGTAAGCCAGTACAAGAGTTCTTCAAGACTGTTGCTTGATCAATCTGGCTGATTAGTCTCGGACTTCTATTCTTCATTACCCGGGACAATGCCATTCTTCAGAAGCAGCAGAACATCAACCGCTATGTTCACGCGTACTTCAGCGACAATGCCGAGGTCACGATGGAGCTTGAAGGTATCGACATCATGTTCTCTGACCAGAAAGTCATGCCTATGCCTGTCAAAGAGTATTGGGAGTATATGAAGGAGCGCAAGAAAGAGATTAAAGCGAAAGACAGCAAGCGGAAATAATTTCAAGATTCTACTTTTCCCTTCTGTCAATGCAGTAGTGATAGCCATTTATTGCGAGTCGTTTTAATCAACTGTTGTTCCCAACATGACTTCATGGTGCCAATTCAAGAACAATATACCCACTGACTTTTGACATTACTACTAAATATCAGTGGGTTATATTGTGCCGTTGTAAATCTAAATGAAATTCAATATTTAGGCAGCCTGTAGGAAATATATCTCAATAGAAGAAGGGGAACTTGACACCGACTATAGTGAAAACGACTTGTAAATGATCCAACTTCTTGTATTTGATGTTGAAGAAACCAGAATATTCGACTTCGTTTCTAATGGTGTTGTTTTTCACATATCCTTCGTTTAGTTGCTGGCGAACTTGATACTGGCTGTTTGCATAAGCCTGATAGTTAGCATTGGCTTGTTGCTGAGCTGCATAAGCAGTCGCTCCATTGTAAGTAGTTGTGTTTGCTCTTCCATAAGTGGTTGTATATGCATTAGCATATACATTGGTGTTGCCAACATAGCTAGAAGCATGACCATATACCGATGAATAACTATTTCCAGAATATATTGTGCTTGAAGAACTATAACCAGCATTAGAGGCCGCCATTCCTTCACCCAAAGCCACCCAGAAATTGTTCCAAGATTGCTTTCTTTTAACCTTTTTGTCATATTCATAGGCACTTAGTATCTCCAGGGGAAAAGTTTTAACAGGTTGCCCTTCTTTCACGACAAAACCTTCTGCTGTAACATTTTCCAAATCGAATAAAATACTTTTACCACTGAGGTTCTGTATATCCATGTTTATTTGATAGTACTTCCCGTATTCCTTAATGGCATAGGCGTAAGTCGTAACGATGATATTGTTGTATTTTACGTAGGTGATAACAGTTCCATTTTTAATAAATCGCCCCATCTCCTTTACAGGAGTTGAAGAAACAAAATCATCGATGTTCATGAAGTTGTCTTTGGCAATAGTGTCTGCTAATACACTATAGAAATTGTACGCATTAGGGTTTGATTCATCCTCTATGATATTGAAAGCCTTGCCTTCTGGCATTCTCTCGAACTCTAAAGCGAAATAATGCATCTGACCAACGTTGTCAAAAATCATGTATCGGTTTTCAGCCTCTGTGTTTATTGGCATATTGATGCTGTTGATTAGATGATACTGTTTATAGTCGCCTTCGATTTTCGCAATTGTTTTTTCACCGATATTACTCCATGCTATGCCTTCTTGACAGATGTATTTCAAGAAGACAATAGTACTTGATTCCCGATAGTCTATTTGTACAATGTCCATAGCTTTTGGAAATCGTGCGCAAGAAACTTTCGTGTATTGCGCAAAGGAAGTTGTCGTCATAACTGCCATCAAAAATAGTAAATAAATCCTTCTCATATGCTTATCTGGTTAGATTCTAAAATTCTATTCTGATACAATATCTTTTATTTCATTGTCCATTAGTAGGGGTACTATATTAAAAAGTGTGTAAGAGTGATAAATATTCTTTGCAAAGATATACATAAAAATTATAATGTTTAAATATTTTGAGAAAAAAGAATATTATCGTATTTCATTCTTGGCAAAATTTTATTGAAAAGTTCTTGTTTTCTCATTGCCACAGAACACATTAGCAACAAAACACTATCTTCATTAGGCATACTTGTTCTAATTTTTATTGTTCGTTTAAAATCTCTGTTTAAACGCTCAATATAATTTGTTGTGTAAATCATACTTCTAGATACTATCCAAAAAAGTGTGTAAAATTCAAGAGTATTTTAATTTTGCAAAAAAATAAATGTCAAATAAAAAAAATAAAAACACTATGAATTTTACACACTTTTTTGGATAGTATCAATTTGACTTTGATGTTATAGTAATTATCCAATATCATGCTTAGCGATACCTATTTAATATGCGGGGAAGTATCATAACGCAAGTATCGGGAGGAGTTTTATTCAAATAAAACTCCTCCCGATACTTGCGTTGCTACTCTAAAAAAAGAAACTTTATTCTCCCTTGTAATAAGGTGTATTAGGCTTTCTCAAAATAGCTTTCATTGGGTCTTTGATTACATATTCGCCTCTTTTGTCTAACTTAAACGGTTTCAACCATCCGCCCATAGCCTCAAAAGAACCGGGTTCTCCCTCCTTAGCAGGATAAAAATAATTGCTCATTTCCTTTTCCTCTATCTTTTTACCTAAAAATATGGTATCAAACTGAAACGGTGTAATAGAACACTCCAAAGTTTGAGACTTAGTGTCTTTGTCTTTTATCTTCCTTGTGGCAATTGCTTTGTAGACAATCTCTCCATTAGGCTTATATGTCTTTCCGTAAAATTTTAACCCAGCCGCTTGTTGCTGGCTTTCTATAGGCACTTGAACCAAAATATTTGCAGGAAAATTATCCCTGTCAGGACAAGAAGAATAATCAGGCTTTCTTTCAGGAGAAACCACAATGTAACCTGCATTTATGATATACTGCTTCTTATGAGGAATAAGTGAATAGTTTGAAGTCAGTTGTTCAAAAGACATAACCTCTTTGTATGCAATAGGACACTTGTAAACAATAGTGTCTTTGGTATGATGAATGTAATCAAGCGTTCCCTTAGGTATTGAAACTATGGCATAGTTTCCTTGTAAGGTTGTGTCTCTGCTTGGCCAATCATAGTTGTAATACTCTCCCAAACAATCCTCAGGGTCATCTTCTATGATGATATGGGCTTTGCCGACAAGAGAAATATCATTCTCCATTCTCTCTTGCTCTGAAACCGAATAGAGATTAACCCACTTGAAATCAAAAGGCATTTTATACTTTATATAATAAGGAACCTCTCCGATACACATTTGATTGTATGAGCTGGGCGTTCTTTTTATTATGTATTCTGTCTCTTCTCTTGATGCGAAGTACTTAAAAATAACAACAGCACGGTCTCTTGCTAAAGAAGAATTTTCTTCCGAGAGTTCTTCAGCATCATCGTATCCTATGATTGTCATCTTATAGAAACGATTGTTCTTAGTTGAAAAAGTCATCATATACAAAGAGTCTAAGGCATTAAGGCCTCCTTTTGTATAATAAGCATTTCCCTTATCAAAACTTATATATGCCTCCACCCTCTCAGGAAAAGGATTTTCCTCTGTAACCTTTGCAGCAGAAGAAGAACTTCTTCTCTTCTTCTGTGTTTGAGGAGAAAATATAACATTGTTGTCATCAATATAGGAAGGCACTAAAACCAAACCTTGATTCTTAGCATTGCTTACAGAAGCCGTATTTTTATTTTGAGCATGAATACAAACAAAGCTCAAAATCAATATTGAAAAAATACATATCTTGTTCATAATCTTAGTTTATTTCATCTATTATCATTTTTATTACATCCTCAGCAGTCAAACCCTCTGCTTGAGCGGAATAGTTCAAGACTATCCTGTGACGAAGTACTTCAGCCGCTATATAATTTACGTCTTCAATATCCGGAGAATATTTTCCGTTGAGAGCAGCAGCACACTTTGCACCGATGACAAGATACTGAGACGCTCTCGGACCTGCTCCCCAAGAAAGGTATCTATTTGCTAACGAAGTTTCTCCTTTTTTCAGACGGGTCTTTCCTGTAAGTGAAACAACATATCTATAAACATTGTCACTGACAGGTATTTTCTTTATTATTTCTTGCAAAGAAATAATATCCGCAGAAGAAAGAACTTCGGAAACCTCTTTATTCTGACCTGTAGTAGTGGATTTCAATATCTGTATCTCTTGGTCAAACGTAGGATAATCCAAACAAAGCATAAACATAAACCTGTCTAACTGTGCTTCGGGCAAAGGGTAAGTTCCCTCCTGTTCAATAGGATTTTGTGTTGCAAGGACAAACAAAGGTTGAGGCAAATTATAAGTCTTGCCCGACACGGTCACACAACGTTCCTGCATAGCTTCCAAAAGAGCCGCTTGAGTCTTAGGTGAAGTTCTGTTGATTTCATCAGCTAAAACTATGTTAGAAAAGATAGGACCTTTAATAAAACGGAACTCTCTGTCAGAATCAAGAATTTCAGACCCTGTTATATCTGACGGCATCAAATCCGGAGTAAACTGTATTCTGTTATAAGTAAGTCCTAAAGTTTTAGAAATAGTACTGATAAGCAACGTCTTGGCCAGTCCCGGAACACCTACCAAAAGGCAATGCCCGGAAGAAAACATAGAGATGAGTAATTTGTTCACTATATCTTCCTGTCCTACAATCACCTTAGCAATCTCTTGCTTTAGTTTAGTACAACGCTCGGTTAATACATTCAATTGTTCTACCTCTGTCATAGTGATTACAAAATATTATTTGTTTTTGTTGGCACTATTCAACCAATTAACGGAAAAATTGCAATCTAAATATTTATCATCTATCCTTATATAGGTTTTGCTTACCAAAGTCTCGGCCCATTTCTTCATTATATCCATTTTTTTCTCGGAAAGAGCTAACTGCTGCAAACGGTCAAAATCGTTCTCCAAATTTACAGTATGTTTTTCCACCTTCTTCTTGATTTTTATTAAACGGTAAGCATCGGAAAGTTCTGACTTAAACTCAACAGGTTTGGAAATTTCACCCTGCTTCATAGAATTAAAATCAATTTTATCTATATTGCCGATAGTTTCATTTATTGCATCCTTGGTAAAACGTGAAGATGCAGTATTTTTATTTATAACCAAACCTCCGCTTATCTTGCTTTCGTCATCAGAAAACTTGACGACAGCATCCTCAAAACTTAATGTTCCGCTCTCTATAAGGTTCCTAACACTGTCCAAAAACATCTTGGCATTGTAGAGTGAAGTCGGAGAAACTTTAGGCTGAAGAAGAATGTGACGGCAATGTATTTGCTCCCCCCTTCGTTCTATCATCTGAACAATATGAAAGCCGTATTTGGTTTCGAAAACAGGAGATACCTCTCCGGGTTGTAACGAAAAAGCGACACCTTCAAACTCTCCGACCATTGTACCTCTGGTAAAAAAGCCCAAATCTCCGCCATTTCTTGCTGAAGCCTCATCATCAGAATAAAGAGTCGCCATTGTCGAAAACTTATCTCCTTGAAGTATTCTGTTTCTGTAAGAATTAAGTTTCTCTTTTATCAAATCTTTTTCTTCCTGTGAAACGACAGGGACTCTGACAATCTGCGTAAGCTCATACTCTTCCTCTATTGTAGGAAGAGAATCCTTAGGAATATTAGCATAAAAATCAGCGACCTCCTGCGGAGTTACAGAAACATCACCTACAAGTTTACTCTGTTCCTGCTGAATAAGGATATTCTCTTTTATAATATCATGATATTGTGCTTTTATCTCAGAAACTGATTTTTGCATCTGCTTTTCCATCTTTTCCTGAGAGCCATAGGCTTGTATCATATACCTTAAACGGCTGTCAATCTCTTGTTCCACCTCAGCGTCCGTAACCTCTAAAGAGTCTATATCCGCTTGATGTAGAAGCAATTTATTCAACAGCATGTCATCTAAAATATCGCAGCGGGTAGTATTTCTTGTTGCAGCATTGGAACGTGCTTGAATATATCCTGTTTCCAACTCAGAATACTTTATCATATTCTGCCCTACAATTGCAATAACCTCATCAACTACCGTCTGCGAAAAAGACAGAGCAGAAGTCAGAACAGAAAAAAGCGAAAAGAAAAATATACCTTTTAGTTTCCTCATTTAGCTATAGAATTAAAAACATTGTAATTTACCTTATAATCATATTTCGAACGCAAACGCTCTATCCAATTTTTTTCTAAAACATCTTGATACTGCGAAGTTACAATACCCCTACATTCTTCCAAAGTCTTAGACTGAGGAGGTAAGAATTTCTTAAGAACTAATATATTATTCCTGTTCGTGGTTATTGAAGTGTCTATAACAGAAACATTCTTTACTCCAAGGTTTGCTGAAACAGATGTGTTCCAAATCAAATCATCAACATTTCTATTTGCACCTTTTTCATACCTACCTGCTGAATAAGAGAAATATTTGTCAGGCTTATCAGTCACTGAAAATTTCTGTAACAAAGCAGTTCTTGTTTCATCGTCGGTTTTATTCTTCTTAGCGTTCTTAAGTATTAGTTTATTTGCCTTCTTTAAATCTATTCCCTTATCAATACTCCACATCGTAGCCTCTGCTCTTTCCTGCCAATTATATTCCGATTTATGCAATTCATAAAATTCAGCAATACCCACTGTATCAATAAGACTTCTATTCCACACTTCCTTATCCGTTATAGTATAAATAAGTATACCTTCTCTGAAAGCATCCATTGTTTCCTTTAACTCGGGGTAACGTTCTTCCAACTTAGAGTCTGCATACTGCAAAACCTTGGAGTCAGAAATATTTTTATACATCTTATCAACAAATGTCGGTATATACTCGGGCGTTTGTCTCTTTTGAACAACATAGAGTTCCTCTAAAAAATCCATTTGTGTAAATGTCGTATCTCCCAAAGAAAACAAAATCTTATCACCTGTAAATTCGGAAGGAATTTGCCAATTTGCAGAGAAAATACTATCTGTTATCAAAGGATATAAGTCCTCTAAATTCTTCTTATTTTCCTTATATGCATAGTAATTCTTGCTATTTTCAATAAAGGATTCCACAGTCTTATATCCGCGTGTGTCCCTGCTGATTCTCTGTAATATTTGCGGCTTTCTCTGCTCTAAATTTTGAAGAGGATTTATATTCATAAGTTTGAAAAAATGCCAACCGAATCTCGTCTTGATAATAGGACTTAAATCACCCTCTTTCATTGTTTTCATATATTCAATATACTCTGCAGGCATCGTATTAGGCTTTTGATTCATCAACCAGCCGTTGTTCTTTGAAGAGTATGTATCTTCAGAGTACTTTCTTGCAACAGAATCTATCTTCCAATCATCAACAAGAGAATATGCTTCTTCTATCAATCTCTGACCTTCCTGCTCAGAATGATTTTGTGAATTAATCCAAACATGCTTTATGTGACAAGTAAAGAACAATGCAGGTATTCTGTCTGTTAATTTGATGATATGATATCCGAAATTAGTTCTTACCGGCATTGAAATTTCACCTTTCTTCAATGAATAGCAAGCACTCTCAAACGGATACACCATAGTCATGGAAGTAAAATAGCCCAAATCCCCGCTATTTCCTCTCATCTCTTTCTGTTCTTCTGTCGCCTCTCTGTCTTTTGCTGACAAGTCATCTGAATACTCAACAGCCAAAGAAGAGAAATCTTCTCCTCTCAGAGCCTTTTCCCTTATCATCATGGCTTTTTTATAAGCAGCAAGAGTATCCGCAGGAGTTGCATTGGCAGGTATTGATATTAAAATATGTGATGCGCGCAAAAAGTCCTTTTCCCTGTCAAAGGCTTCCTCCACTAAAGAATCCGTTATAGACACATCGTTAATGTATGGCTGTGTCATTTGCTTTCTGTACGTCTCAACCTCTTCTTTGAATGCCT
Source organism: Bacteroidales bacterium (assembly GCA_017480455.1). GTDB lineage: Bacteria > Bacteroidota > Bacteroidia > Bacteroidales > P3 > Scybalousia_A. Next base: position 8,151 of record JAFVAP010000084.1, read on the forward strand.
TAGTCGTATCCAAACCTTCTTCTTTAGCTTGTAACAACTTCAACTTGTAATTAATGTACAAGTCCAAATAATTTTTCAAATCCTCCTTATCAAGAACAGAGGAACGGAAAGCATTATTTCTGTTATACATTTTCATAAACTCTGTCGCAGAAATCTTTTCTCCTTGGATTTCCAAGACAACATCATCTTCTTTCTGCGCAAAAGCGAGTGCGGACAGAAAGATTAAAACGAACAATACAAATAGTCTTTTCATCGTGAATAATTAGGAGCTTCTTTTGTTATCGTTATATCGTGAGGATGACCTTCAATAAATCCTGCATTAGTTATTTTTATAAACTTAGCCTGCCGTAACATCTCAAGATTTTTTGAACCTGTATATCCCATTCCTGCTTTCAAACCTCCGACAAGTTGATAAATAACCTCAGTTGCACTGCCCTTGTAAGGAACTCTTCCGACTATACCCTCAGGAACAAGTTTCCTAAGATCCTTTTCATCGGATTGGAAGTATCTGTCCTTACTTCCGTTTTGCATTGCATCCAAAGAACCCATACCACGGTAAGCCTTATACTTTCTACCCTCAAGTATTATAGTGTCCCCGGGACTTTCCTCCGTTCCTGCCAAAAGAGAACCTGCCATTATTGTTGAGGCTCCTGCTGCCAATGCTTTAACAATATCCCCGGAATATCTTATTCCGCCGTCTGCAATAACAGGGACATTTCTGTCTTTCAGAACTTCACAAACTCTCAAGACTGCAGTAAGCTGAGGCATTCCTATTCCTGCAACGACCCTTGTTGTACATATACTTCCGGGTCCTATGCCCACCTTTACGGCATCTGCCCCTGCATCAGCCAAAAGAAGAGCTGCCTCCGGCGTAGCAATATTACCTACGACAACATCAACATCTTTAAATCTTCTTTTAACCTCTTTAAGTGCATTAATCACGTTTTTAGAATGACCGTGTGCAGTATCTATGACAACGGCATCCACTCCTGCCGAAATAACAGCCTCTATCCTGTCATACATATCGGCAGTTATTCCTACGCCTGCTGCGACTCTAAGGCGGCCCATAGAATCCTTGCATGCCATAGGTCTTTGTTTTACCTTTATTATATCCCGATATGTAATCAAACCTACAAGACGCATGTTCTTGTCTACAACAGGTAATTTTTCTATTCTGTGTTGCTGAAGAATCTCCGCAGCTTGCTCAAACGTCGTTCCCTCGTTTGTAGTTATGACATCCTTAGTCATAATCTCCCTCAAAGGACGGCGGACATCTTTTTCAAATCTTAAATCTCTGTTTGTAA
>JAFVAP010000085.1 GCA_017480455.1 Bacteroidales bacterium
AATTTCTGAACAAAGATTGTTTTTAGCCAAAATAAAACGAAGATTCAGAAAATTAAAACGAGGATTCACGCCGGCGAAATCAAATCTCAGTTTTCTGAAATCAAGTTTTATTTTCGGAAAAATAAAAAAACAATATTATTATATCAGGGGAAAGGATTTTTATTTGTAATTTTGCACTGATATAACAGCACAACACAAAACAGTTAAAATGCTTTTCAATTCATTAGAATTTTTAATCTTTCTGCTAATTGTTTATTCGCTTTTTTGGATTTCTGCTAACAGAAAGAATTTGCGGAACTTTATCATAGTGTTGTCAAGTTATGTCTTCTATGCTTGGTGGGATTGGCGTTTTCTAACCTTAATGGTTTTCACTTCCCTTTGCTCTTACTACTTGGGATTGTGCATTGACAGAACGGAAAACCCGCAAAAGAGAAAGATATTGAGCGCTGCTAACATCATCATCAACATTCTCATTCTCATAGTTTTCAAATATTTCAATTTCTTTTCGGAAAACTTTATCCTCTTGATGAACCGCTTCGGCTTTTCTTTGAAAAACAGTTTTACTCTCAAGATTGTGCTTCCCGTAGGCATAAGTTTCTACACCTTTCAAGCATTAAGTTACACCATAGACATATACCGCAAAAATATAAAGGCAACTCACAACCTATTAGACTTCCTTTCCTTTCTCTCTTTCTTTCCCCAACTCGTCGCAGGTCCTATAGAAAGAGCCAAAGACCTTTTGCCGCAGTTCTCAAGAGAGAAAGCAGTCTTCTCTTATCCATTTGCAGTGGACGGAGCAAGGCAAATGCTTTGGGGATTTTTCAAAAAAACTGCATTAGCCGATAATTTAGCACCCGTAGTTGATGATATTTTCGCCTCTCACGGCGATTATTCCTCGTCAATGTTGATTTTGGGAGCAGTTTTCTTTACTTTCCAAATCTATTGTGACTTTTCGGGCTATTCGGGTATTGCAATAGGAACGGCAAAACTTTTCGGCATAAGGCTCAATGAAAACTTCCGTTTCCCGTATTTTGCACGCAACATAAGGGAATTTTGGCAGAGATGGCACATTTCTCTTATGACTTGGCTGAGGGACTATATCTATTTTCCGCTCGGAGGAAGCAGAAAAACCATTGCAAGAACGGTGCTTAACACTTTTGTTGTCTTTGCCGTGAGCGGCCTTTGGCACGGAGCGAATTGGACTTTCGTTTGCTGGGGATTTTACCATGCAGTCTTGATAAACATTCTCACCGTCTTAAATCTCAGAAAAAAATATACCCAAACCGAGAATTTACACAATGCAGGCAGCATTCTGATTACTTTTTGCTTGGTTGCATTGGGTTGGATTATTTTCAGAGCAGAGAATATACAAGATGCTTTCCTTTATATCAAAGAAATGTTCTCTTCAGAACTGCGTCCGTCGGATTTAATCAGTATGAAACACCTCAAACTCATTGCCTTAATATTGTTTATGCTGATTGCGGAATGGTTTAACAGGGAAAGCCGCCACGCTTTGCAAATAAAGGAAAAATACCTTTTCAAATACAGAGCCTGCCGATGGATTTTGTATTACGCTGTCATAATCATAATACTTTTTATGCAAAATTCACAACAGGCTTTCATCTATTTCCAATTTTAAAACAAAGAAATGAAACTCTTTTTGAAATACATAGCAATATTTTTCCTGCCTCTGTTGATTTTAATCTCAGCAGGAGAGTATTTCGCACGGCAATCCGACAATGTTTACCGCTACAAGCACGCATTTATGTCAAAAAACGCAGGCTCGGTTGATATACTTATTCTCGGCAGTTCCCATACTTTTTACGGCATTCAGCCACATATTCTCTCACCTAAAGCATTCTCCCTTGCGATTGCTTCACAGGACACACGCTATGACCTTTTCCTTTTGGAGAATTACAAAAAGGATTACCGAAATCTTAAAACCGTAATCATGCCTGTTTCTTATTTCACTTTCTTTGATGCTCCCACTTCGGAGGTAAGCCCTTTCCGTGCTTCCTTTTATAAAATGTATATGGACTGTCCTTTTCCTAGGGGATTGAAATATGATTTTGAATTTATGAATATGCCTGTTTTCAGAGAGAAAATCAAAAAATATTTTTCCCGTAACAAGAGAAAAGAATATGATTTACAGGGTTGGGGTACCATGCATTCGTTACAGGATAAGGATTCTTTGAGATGGGACAATGAAAAAGTCTTTGAGGCTCTCAAATTCCACACTGCAAAAAACTCTTCCCATGTTGAGGAAAACTATAACAACATTGAAAAGATTTTAAAATTTTGTAAGCAAAGAGGGATTGAAGCAGTACTGATTACAACTCCTTGTTATAAGACCTACAATGAAAACATAAATCCTGCGCAAATGCAAAAGACTTATGCCTTGATTGATAAACTTTGCAGGAAACACAATATAAGGTATTACGATTACAGACTGGACAGCCGCTTTTCTGAGGAAGATTTTTACGACGGCGACCATCTGTCCGACAAGGGTGCGGAAAAATTTTCCATTATTTTGAAAAAAGATATTTTCTCTTGCAAATAGACTGACCTTTCCCAAATTCACAAAAATAATTCCATAAGAAGAAAAATTATTATCTTTGCACACTGAAACCTCACAGTCATTCATCATGAGATTTACAAAAAAAGATATACTTAAATTAGAAGAACACATCACAAAGGCAAATAAAATAACGGTGATAACCCATTATAATCCCGACGGAGATGCTTTGGGCAGTTCCGTTGCACTTTATCACTATCTCAAAACGCTCAATAAGGATTGCCTTTGCTTAATTCCCAATCCCTATCCTTCCAATTTGGAATTCGTTTTGGAGGATACGGACTTTATTATTGCTGAAAAGTCATTCAAAAATGCAAAACAACGTCTTTTACAAACAGATTTGCTTTTTCTGGTTGATATGAATAACAACTCACGTTGCGGAGATAATCTTGAGAAAGTTCTCAATGAACTCTCTTGTACGAAGATTTTGATTGACCATCACTTAAAACCCGATGCTTTTGCTTTGAATTTCTCTTATCCGGAAAGCAGTGCTACCTGTGAAGTCTTGTATAATATTCTTAAAAGATTGACTAAGCGCAAGGTCTTTTCGGAAAAAATTTCCAAAGCTTTGTATCTCGGTCTTATTACCGACACAGGCTCTTTGAGTTATTCAAATGACAATCCCGAAATCTACTCTATCATCTCCAATTTGTTAAAAAGCGGGCTTAAGGCTTCGAAACTCCACCAGAAAATCTTCGATACTTACTCTGTAAGCAGACTTCGTTTGCTCGGATATGCGATAAGCCACAAAATGAAAGTCTTTTCCAAAGAGCGTGCCGCCTTTATATCGCTCTCAAAGGAAGAATTGAAACGCTATAACTATCAAACAGGAGATTTAGAGGGAGTTGTGAACTACTCTTTGAAACTTGCAGGGGTGGATTTCTGCGCTTTGCTGAGCGAAAGAGACGACAAGATAAGAATGTCTTTCCGTTCTAAAGACCCGTCTATTGATGTCAATCTCTTTGCAAGAAAGTTTTGGAACGGCGGAGGCCACGTTATGGCGTCCGGAGGCAAGAGTTATGAAAAACTTTCTGAGGTTGAGAGAAAACTTACTGCACAAATAAAGAACAAATCTTTCCTTAACAATGATTAACCGAAGAAATATTTTAAGCATTCTTTATCTCGGAGTGCTTATTTCAGCATTGGCTTTGACGTTGTCTGCTTGTAAGAAAAGCATTAACGAAGACTATGCCGCAGGAAAAAATCCTGCACAAGCGGAGTTTGAAAACAATCAGGCAAGAATAAAAAATACAATGACCAATGCCAATAAAATCATCTCCGAAAAAGAAAAGGAAAGAATAAAAAACTACATTCAGAGGCGGAAATGGAATTTAAAGGAAACGGGAGGTATTTTCCTTGAGCAGACTCAAGAAGGCGTGGGTGCTTTGATTTCGGAAAAAAACAGCGTAACTTTGAAATACACTTCTTTTTATCTGAACGGCAACTCTGCTTCAGAGTTCAACGAGAGCAAAAGCAAGAACCAATCTGACAACAACAACTTTAACAACAAAGATTTAAAGAAAGAAAACAACATAAAGAACTTTAACGTAAACGGAGACACGGATGTGGTTTTCGGATTGCTGATTGCCGTCAAGCATTTGAAGAATAAATCCAAGGCAAGAGTGATTGTACCCGACAATTTAGCATTTTACACCGATGAAAACGGAGAAAAAATACAGGCTCACGCAAGTTTGGTCTACGAAATAGAAATATTGGAAGTCAGATAAAAGAAAAACTCACTCCGTTTGCTAAAAAAAATACATTGAAATTTTTGAAACAAAACAAACATAACTACAATGCAATATAAGACAATAGAATTTAAAGGAAAGAAAATCAACTACCGTTTGGAGGGAACGGCGCAACAAACCCTTGTTCTTTTACACGGATACATGAATTCTTTATCTGTATGGGATAAGTTTTTCGATGCCTACAAGGATAAGATAAGAGTGCTTGCCATTGACTTAATCGGACACGGTGAAAGCGAAGTTGTGGAAGCGGTTTCTTCAATGGAATTGCAATCAGATATGATAAGGGCAGTTTTGAACGCAGAATCAATCTTTGAATGCGTCATGGTAGGTCACTCCATGGGAGGAATGATTACCCTGTGTTTTGCCGAGAGATATCCGCAATACCTAAAGGGTTTCTGCCTTCTTCATTCCCAAGCCATGGGAGACAATCCTAAAGGAAAGGAAAACAGAATAAGAGCCTGCAAACTTGTAAACGAAAACAGGATTAAGTATATCGTTGATTTTATTCCTAACCTTTTCGCTCCGGAAAATGAAGAGAAATTCGCAAAAGAAATAGAGGAATTAAAAACTCTTTCAGCCTCTACTTGCAAAGAAGGAATCATTGCGGCACAAATGGGAATGATAGAAAGAAGAGACCGTCAGGATATTTTGGAACACAGTAAAGTTCCCGTACTTTTCATTATCGGCAAACAGGATATAAGAGCCGATTTGCTGAGTGTTTTAGCCCAAGCGTCCTTACCTGAATTTGCCGAAGTTCTTTTATTGAATTGCGGTCACATGTCTTTCATTGAGGAAGAGCAAGTGATAAAACACCGTCTGCTTTCTTTTACCGATATGTGCTTTTCTTTGAATAAAGGTTTATAATCCCTGTCTGCCTGCCATGGATTTCACCAAGGGAAACATAGGAAGAAGTATCTTTGTTTTTTCTGTTCCTATTATTTTAGGAAATCTTTTTCAGCAGTTATACTCTTTGGTGAATAGTATCTTTGTAGGCAAGTATCTGGGCGTTGAAGAGCTGGCTGCCGTCGGCAGTACTTACCCTGTGGTTTTTTTTATTACGAGTATGGTTCTCGGAATAGGAAGCGGCGGCAGTGTTGCAGTCTCACACTACTACGGAGCAAAGGATTATGAAAGCATACACAAGATTATAAGTACGTTTTACATCTTTTTCATTCTCTTAGGCTTGGTTATCTGTATTTTCGGCATAGTCTCGGCAGATTGTATCTTTGCCATGCTGGGATTAAATCAACAAGTCAGAACAATGGCTGTTGAATATTTCAGAATATATATGGCAGGTATGTTTTTCTCCGTAATATTCCACAGTGCGGTAAGCATACTCAGAGGCTTGGGTGATTCTGTTACCCAGCTGTGGTTTCTTATCCCTGCAAACATACTTAACATTGTTCTCTCATATCTTTTCCTCGGAGTGATGAACTTAGGTATAGAGGCTTCGGCTTTTGCATCTCTCATCTCGCAATTTTGTGCCTTTGCAGCATTGTTTATCTTCCTCGGAAGAAAACACGAATTCGTTAAACTGCCTTCAATAAAAAATCTTTTTTTCAGCAGAGTGTATCTTAGGCAAATTGTTTCCATAGGCGTACCTACAGGTTTGCAACAGAGCATAGTTTCACTCACCCAAATACTTATTCTTTTCCTTGTCACCTCTTTCGGAACTGACGCCATAGCAGGCTATTCGGCGGCGGTGAGAGTGGAAAGCATAGCCCTGATATTTGTTCTCAACATTGCCCAAGCCCTAACCTCTTTCACAGGAACCAACCTCGGAGCGGGTCTGTCTGAGAGAAGCAAGCAGGGACTTAAGACTTCAATAAAACTAATGGGCATTGTTGCCTTGGTAACTTTGATTATATTCTGTTTCGGCAGCCGTTGGCTTATAGGACTATTCACAACGGAACAGGCAGTCATAGAAATAGGAAGCCAATATCTTGTAGTGGACGGATTATTTTGGTTTTTGTTCGGAGTGATGATGACTTTCACGGCCTATTTCCGCGGAGCAGGTTATGCTTTTGTTACCTTGGTAATCAGTTTCATAACTCTGTGGTTGGCACGTTTCCCTATATCGTGGTATCTCTCATCTCTAATGGGAGTAAAAGGCATTTGGCTCGGAGCACCTTTGGCTTGGTTGCTCTCCATTATCATATACTTGATTTATTACAAAAAGAAAAACATCTCGAATTCAAAAATTGTCAAATCTTGATAGTCTCTTACAAACCCCTAATTACCAAAGCAATACACTGAGATAAAAAAGCATAAAAATAAAACTTGATTTCAGAAAATTAAAACGAAGTTTCACGCCGCTGAAATCAAATCTCAGTTTTACAAATCTTCGTTTTATTTCAACAAGTCTTCACTTCACTAAAAGGAAAGGAAGACAAACTTGTTTTTCACCCCTCCTTTATCAGAATAAGACAGAGTGTTCAAAGGACAATATGCAGTATGGGTAAAAGAAATTTATCCGTTATTTTTGCCTTGTGTAAATAATATTTTATAATTTTGCAATGTGTAGCCGAGGGTTCTTTATAACCGTGCGGCAACACGGCAATAACAAACAATGAAAAGAAAAAAACAATGAAGAACATAATTCTTTTAGGAGCTCCCGGTGCAGGAAAAGGAACTCAAAGCAAAATTCTGAGAGAGAAATACGGTTTTGCATACATTTCAACAGGAGAAATTCTCCGTGAGGAAATAAGAAACAAAACAGCGCTCGGACAAGAGGCCGAAAGGATAATAAACAAAGGTATGTTGGTTTCCGATGATATCATCGTAGGAATGATAAAGGACTTCATAACAAAGCACAACGGTAAGGATATTTTGCTCGACGGTTTTCCGCGCACGGTGAAACAGGCTGAGGAATTGGACAAAATGCTCGGTGAGTTAAACAGAGGGCATGTTTCTGTCATAGAGTTGGAAGTGGAAAAAGAAAACTTGATAAAAAGACTTCTTAAACGTGCAGAATTGGAAGGAAGAGCCGACGACAACGAAGAAACTATCAAGGGACGTTTTGCCCAATACGAAGAAAAGACTAAGCCTTTGACGGATTTTTATAAAAGCAGAAAAGAAGGATATTTTTGCATAGACGGTTCAAATCCCGACATTGAGAAAATATCTCTTGAGATTTGTAAGATAATAGACAATTTATAGGTTAAGCATTCAAAAAAGCAAAACTTCAAAAAACGGAAAATGACAAGTAATTTTGTTGATTACGTAAAAATATATTGCCGTTCGGGAAAAGGAGGTGCAGGTTGTATGCACCTGCTTCACGAAGCCAAGAACTTCAAAGGAGGTCCTGACGGCGGCGACGGAGGAAGAGGCGGTCACGTTATCCTAAAAGGCAATGCCCAACTCTGGACATTGTTGCATCTAAAGTACACCAAGCACGTTTTTGCCGAAGACGGAGAAAACGGAGGGCAAAAACTGATGCACGGCAGAGACGGTAAGGACAGAATAATAGAAGTACCTTTGGGTACGGTTTGCAAAGACGCCGAGACAGGAGAAGTAATCTGCGAGGTAACTGACGACAAACAGGAGATAATTCTCTTTAAAGGAGGACGTGGCGGCAAAGGCAATGATTTCTTCAAATCTTCCACTTTCCGCACTCCGCGTTTTGCCCAACCGGGAGAAGAAGGCATAGAGAGTTGGGTAATAATGGAGTTGAAAATTCTTGCTGACGTGGGTTTGGTTGGCTTTCCTAATGCAGGCAAAAGCACTTTGCTTTCGGTGGTTTCTGCTGCCAAGCCTCAGATAGCGGATTATCCTTTCACCACTCTTGTTCCCAATTTGGGAATAGTAAAATACAGAGATGAGAAAAGTTTTGTCATGGCAGACATTCCGGGAATTATCGAGGGGGCTGCTGACGGCAAGGGATTGGGTCTTAGATTTCTCCGCCACATAGAGCGAAATTCCATACTTCTTTTTATGGTTTCGGCCGAGTCGGAAGACATCATGAAAGAATACAACATACTCTTAGGAGAGTTAGAAAAATACAATCCTTTCCTAATGCAAAAAGACAAAATTCTCGCTGTAACAAAATGTGACATCATAGACAAAGAAACTCAATCCAAAATCAAGAAACAGTTGCCTAAGGACGTAGATACTATTATGATTTCTTCGGTTGCAGGCTTCGGTATTGAGGAACTGAAAGATATGATTTACAAAAAACTTGATATGTAAAGCCATGCTTGAGAAGATTCTTGAGTTTGACACCTCGCTTTTCAACCTTATAAACCACTGCCGCTGCACTGCAATGGATTGGATTATGAGTTTCCTTTCGTGGTATGTGTTTATCTATGCGGCAGGATTTGCTTTGGCTCTGCTTATAATGTGGAAAAATAACTTTAAATATTGGTATCTATACGCAATTTTCTTTATTCTGAGTGTTTCTTTGGCAGACCGTTTGAGCGTTGTCTGCTTTAAAGATGTTTTTTGCCGGTTAAGACCTTCGCACACTTTACCTGACAGTATTACGGTAAAACTTCAGTCCTTCGCTTTAGACTATTCTTACCGAGGAGGTTTGTATGGATTTGTTTCTTCCCACGCTTCTAACTTGTTTTCCATTATAACATTCGCTTCTCTTTCACTTCCAAAGGACAAATATTTCAAACCCATTCTCACGGGCTTACTCTTATTCGGGCTTTTCGGCATTTACTCACGTGTTTACTGCGGTTACCACTATCCTTCAGACGTTATATGCGGCTCTTTGTTGGGAGCATTTTTAGGATTTGTTTCCTATAAACTTTGTTCCTTGCTTATCTTAAAAATAAAATCAAAGAAAGAAAAAAGTTTACAATGAGTGATATTAAGCGCTTAGCAGGTCAGACTGCCGTTTACGGCATTCCGACTATCATAGGCAGGTTTCTGAACTACTTTCTTGTACCTCTGTACACCTATAACATAGCAACACAAGACTATGGTATGGTTTCGGAACTCTATGCTTATGTTGCATTCCTCATGATTATTCTTACCTATGGAATGGAAACGGCTTTTTTCAGATTTTCCCAAGACTATGACAAATCCAAAGTATTCAATACTGCAATGCTTTCGCTTTTCAGTTCCACGCTTCTTTTCCTCATCATCACCTTTGTTTGCCTCAGACCCATAACTTCTGCTTTGGAATACCAAGGACACAGTTCCTATATTGTATTGTTTCTTCTCATTCTCGCCGTTGATGCTCTGAAAGCCATACCTTATGCACTTCTGAGAAGGGAAAACAAACCTAAACGCTTTGCATTGATAAAAAGCATTGATATTTTCTCAAACATATTCTTCAATCTCTTCTTCATAGCACTCTGTCCTTATATTCTGAACAGGACAGGCAGTGTTTTCATCTCTTCTTGGTTCGATTCGGGAGATTTGGTCTTCTATATATTCTTGTCAAACCTCTTGGCATGTATCATATCTATGGTTTTACTCTTACCCGAGTACAAACAATTCCGCTGCGACTTCGATTTTAAACTGCTGAAAAAGATGTTAGCCTACGGTTTTCCCGTTATGATAGGCGGATTGGCAGGTATGGTCAATGAGACTTTTGACCGCATTGCCTTAAAACATCTTGTCCGCATTCCGCAAGATATTTGCGACCCCACGGCTCAAGCTTCCTACAAGATGAGTCAAATAGGTATCTACGGGGCTTGCTACAAACTTTCCATAGTTATTTCTCTTTTCATTCAGGCTTTTAAATTCGCCGCAGAGCCTTTTTTCTTCGCCAAAATGAAAAAAGAAGACGCCAAACGGAGTTACTCTGAAGTGATGACGGCTTTTGTTATCTTTCTTTGCTTTGTTTTTCTCGTTGTCATGGGTTACATAGATATTTTCCGCTATTTTATGGGTAAAGACTACAGAGTAGGTATCATTGTAGTACCTATTCTTTTGATGGCAAACATTTTTCTTGGTATTTACTACAATCTTTCTATCTGGTACAAGGTTTCAGACAAGACGGTTTACGGTGCATATATTGCGCTCTCGGGTGCTGCTCTCACGATCTTAGGAAATTATTTCCTCGTTCCTATACTCGGTTACAAAGGTGCTGCGTGGACGACTCTGATTTGCTATTGTTTCATTACGCTTCTTTGTTATTTATTAGGTCAAAAGTATTACCCCGTCCGTTACAATATAAAAAAGATTTGTTTCTACATATTCCTGTCTGTGGGAATCTATGTTTTGATGTGTCTTTTTGTAAATAAAACAGAAAATTCTCTTGTGAGAATAAGCATTAACAGTGTATTAATTTTGCTTTATATTGCTTTGGCTTATAAGTTGGATTTCAAGAATATAATTAAGCAAAGACGCTAAACTGACATCAAAGTCAGAAATACCCGCAGAGACAAAAAGAATAAAAGAATACAAATTTACCTTTCTTTTATTGTTGTTTAGAGTTTTTTTTATAATTTTGCAAATGCTTGCCGTCGGGTGAGTGTAACGGTTTGACGTTGCTTTTTGAAAATATTCTCAAGAAAACTTATGCTTCCGTAACTTGTGCTTAAAAAGTGTGGAAACTTTTATAGGAATTAGACAAGTTTAGCATCACGGTTTCATTTTGCCTATTTGCTTAGGCGTGAGGTCGGTTTATTGCTATATCTATCTAATTCAGGTCTTTTTTCCACACACCTTTAAGCAAGGTAAAGCAAATATCGGTGATTTCACGTCTTTTTTTAATTCCATTATTTGTCTTTTCGGTGCAGCAATACAAAAAAATAATGTATTGACGTTTAATTCTGAGTAACTCTTAGTTTACTTTGACACCTTGTTTTACGGATTTATACATTTTTTTTGCAATCACAAGAAATTATGTTCTTAACAAACATAATATTTAATTCATTTTTTTGGGTTTATATGTGCGCTGTGAAGCGCACATACTTTTTTTTATTAATATGAAAGCAAGACTCCAAAGAGTAAGACTTTTTTTTACCCATATCACAAAAAAAATATATTTTTGCAAAACAAATAATCACAACAACAAATCATGTTTAAAAAACTTATAAATCTAAGTGTCCGTTTGGTACAACGCTATTTGCCCGAACCCTTTATTTTTGCCGTGCTGCTGACTTTTGTTGCCTTTGCGGTAGCTGTTCCTTTGTGCAGACAAACTCCTTTAGAGGTTGTTGAGAATTGGGGAAACGGAGTATGGAGTCTTTTAGCCTTTTCCATGCAAATGGCTTTGGTCTTGATATGCGGCGCTGTCCTTGCCGAGAGTCCGAGTGTCAGAAAACTCATATCTACTTTGGCTTCTCTGCCTAAAAGTCCTGCAGGAGCCATAACTTATGTCAGCCTTATATCTTCTCTTGCCTGCTGGATAAATTGGGGTTTCGGTCTGATAGTAGGCGTTATCTTCGCCAAGGAAATAGCAAAGAAAGTGACAAATGTTGATTACCGTCTTCTGATTGCTTCTTCCTACAGTGGCTTTGTTGTTTGGCACTCCGGGCTTTCAGGTTCCATTCCGCTGACAATGGCAACCGAGGGAGAGGCTCTTTCTTCTGCGACAAAAGGTATAATAACCGCTCCCATAAGTATAAGTTCCACTATCTTCAATCCTTACAACCTGTTAATAGTATGCTTGATTATAAT
>JAFVAP010000086.1 GCA_017480455.1 Bacteroidales bacterium
AATTGTACAAGTTTAACAAATGTAACCATTCCTAACAGCGTTACGTCTATCGGTGAAAGTGCTTTCAGAATTTGCGAAAGTTTAACAAGTGTAAGCATTCCTAACAGCGTAACTTCTATTAGTGCTATAGCTTTCGCTGGTTGTACAAATTTAACAAGTGTAACTATTCCTAACAGCGTTACTTCCATTGGTAACTCTGCTTTCTCTTCTTGCACAAGTTTACCAAGTATAACAATACCTAACAGTGTTACTGCTATTGGTAATTATGCTTTCCGTGAGTGTACAAGTTTAACAAATGTAACTATTCCTAACAGCGTAACTTCTATTGATCGGTTCGCCTTCTATGGTTGCACAAGTTTAACAAATGTAACTATTGGCAGTAGTGTTACGTCGATTGGTAACTATGCTTTCGAAGAATGTACAAGTTTAACAAATGTAACCATTGGCAATAGCGTTACTTCTATTGGTTACAATGCTTTCTATTATTGCTCTTTGGATACTGTAATTTGCAAAGGAGATGTCCCTCCAACGTTAGAAGAAAGTGTTTTTGATTATGGAGAAAATACAGTCCTTATAGTACCTTGCGAAACAAAAACTGCTTATGAGTCTACTTACGGTTGGCGTAACTTCAGTAATATAGTAGAAGATTGCGGAAATACAGGAATTGAAGGTATTGTTACTGAAAACAGCATTGAAGTTTATCCTAACCCTGCAAAAGAAAAACTAACAATAAAAGCAGAAAACGAAATAAGCATTTTTAACAATAAAGGACAAATAGTTAAAGTTATTAAAAACATTAAAGGAACTAAAGAAATAGACATCTCAGATTTACAAAGCGGAATTTACTACATCAAAACAGGAGATGTAACTAAGAAATTAATTGTTGAATAAACACAATCCACAAACTATTAATCCGCCGTTGCTGAACTCAGCAACGGCGGATTGTTTTGTATGATACCGAATTTCTTTGAGATAATACCAAAAACTATTGTTGTAAATGATATAAAGACTTATCCTTTTATTATTTTTACTGCATCTTTTTTCTGACTGAAGGGTCTAAAAAGCCGTAGATTATATCCGTAACTATGTTTATTAAGACTAAAAAGACTGAAATCAAAAGCAGACTTGCCATTATGACAGGAAAATCGTATGTCTCCAATGAATTAACAATAACAACGCCCATGCCCTTCCAGTCAAAAATATATTCAACAAAGACCGCACCTGCCATAAGAGAGGCAAACCATCCGCTTATTGCCGTTATTACAGGATTGAGTGCATTTTTCAAAGCATGATGATAAATAATGTTAAATGTAGAAAGTCCTTTGGCTTTGGCGGTTTTTATATAATCTTGGCGGAAAACTTCAAGCATGGTGCTTTTTGTTAGTTCGGTGATGACCGCTAAGGGCCTTATTCCCAATGTGAGTGCAGGTAAAATGAGGTTTTTCAAGGCAATGTGTTCGCCGTTTCCCAAATCGTCAACCTCTTTTAATGAACCGAACATGGAGAGATGAGTCCAGTCGGCTAAAATAAAAGCAAAGAACCATGCAATTATTATGGCAGCAAAAAAAGAAGGAATGCTCATTCCTGCAGAGGTAAGAAACTGAATTAGCCTGTCTAACCAAGTGTCAGCATACAAAGAAGATATGCAACCCAATATAACTCCGACAACAAAGGCAAAAAGAATACTTGCCAGAGCAAGAATGAAAGTGTTGATAAAAGCCTCGTACAGAACGGAAGAAACTTCTCTCTTGCTTTGATATGAACGTCTTAAGTATGGTTTTTTCAGAACTATTCTGGAATTTTTAATTTTCAGAATGGTGAGAGATGAACTGTACTTTGTTTTATCAAAAAAGAAATTGCTTTCTCTTTTGTCTGAGTGAAAGGATAGGGGAGATATATCATTGAGGTAGTTGAAATATTGCACCGTTTTAGGTTTGTCTAAACCGAGGTCTTTATGTATGAGTTCAATACTTTCTTTGTCTGCTCTCTGTCCGAGCATCATACGGGCAGGGTCTGCAGGCAATATATTGAACAGCAGGAAGACCAAGGACACAACCCCGAAAACAACCAGCAGTCCGTAAAACAATTTTTTTAAAATGAAATAGAACATCTTATAAATTACGCCAAGACATTTTTTCTTTTACAACTCCTTTGTCCAAATGCAGAAGTCCGGGGTTGGAACGTATCATTGCTTTTATTGCTTTGTCGTCGCAAGAATAGAAATTATAATCTTGCATAGAGTATTTCTCAATGAACTGATACCAATCTTTAGGGGTGCTTGCTGTCATTACTATGATGTTGTTCTTTTCTGACGGAAGTTTGTCAATATAATCTTTTATCCGTTTCATACCTTTTGGATTTGCAGTTTTTAAGTTCCAAACCGCAACTATGTACAAGTCTTTTTCCGTATCGCCGAGAATATCCAAACTGACATCTTTTGTGTCGTCTATTTCAACTAAAGAAAATCCGTCTGCGGCAACGGTATTGGTGTTTATAATTCTTTCTTTTCCCTCGACATAAGACCAATTTGAGGCAAAATCGGGGTCATTCTCATAGGCTTTCATAAGAGAATTTTCTCCATCATTGCTCATTGAAAATTCTTTTTCTTCTCCTGTTGAGTTGTTTTTATAAGTGGCGAAAGCCAATGGAGGTGTCTGTTCGTCAATAGTCGGAGCCATTTTGTTGCCTACTTTCCACGGACGGAAATCTATAATAGGCTCAAAGACGGTGTTTCTAACGGCAAAACTTATTCCTGCTAATAATATTATTGATGTAACGATGCAAGGCAGTTTTTTTCTATAATCTTCTTTTGTTTTTTTGTCAAATATAAATATTCCGATAAGGACAACGTCCAAAACAATGTTTTTCCAGAACGTTTCCCAATTTGAAAGTTTTATTGCATCGCCAAAGCAACCGCAGTCCTTTACATTGTCTGTCAAAGCATCGATGAGGGTAGTTACGGTAAAGAAAATCATAAACAAGGCTGCAAGTATTTTTGTCGGTTTTTTGTAAAGATGAAGAAAAATGAGAACTCCGAGTGTAAATTCCAAAACGCAAAGACTTACGGAAAGAATTAGCGGAAGCGTAAGCTTGTCGTTGAGCAGAAAATCAAGGCCGAATACATTCAGATATTCCTCTATTTTATACGCAGTTCCCATAGGGTCTACTGCTTTAACAAATCCGGAAAACATGAATACGGTTCCGAATACAAATCTGAGAATATAATCCGCTGCAGTTGAAATACGACTGTTCATAAATTTTTCTCCTTATTTTTTATTTTCTTGTTTCTGTGATTTGTTTTAGTGAATTATTCATTGCCTTCGCCGAGTTGGATAAGGCAAAAAACGGAGTAGTTTATTATATCGCTGTAGTTGGCGTCTATTCCTTCGGAAACTTCAGTTACTCCTTGGTTATCTTCTATTTGTTTCAGACGTTTCAGTTTCATAAGTATAACATCTGTCATGGAACTCACCCTCATTTGTCTCCAAGCCTCGCCGTAGTCGTGGTTTTTCTTCATCATAAGGTCTTTAGTCAAGGAAACATATTTGTCGTAAAGTTTTTCGGCTTGAGCATGAGGGATTTCGTCTGTTGTATTTGAGCCTAACTCAATTTGAATTAATGCTATAATACCGTAATTCAGTATACCGATGAACTCTCCTTTTATATCCTCACCGACAAGATTGACACCGCTTTCCTGAATGCTGCGTATACGGTTTGCTTTTATGAAAATTTGGTCTGTAAGTGAACTTAAACGCATTATTCTCCAAGATGTTCCGTAGTCTTTCATCTTTGCCGTAAAGAGATTTCTCGCTTTTTTTATAACATTATCAAATTCTAAACTTGTATTATTCATTTTTTTTATTATTTTTGCAATGCAATAAAATTTTGTTATATGAATTCAGAGTTCAAAAATAGTGTATTTTATTCACATAAGACAATAAATGTCAAAGGAAATTTGATTTCGTTGGAAAAACCTTTGATAATGGGAATATTAAACTTAACTGACGATTCTTTTTTCGACGGAGGGAAATACAACACTTTGGACAAGGCAATGCAGAGAGCAGAGAGCATAATAGAAGAGGGCGCTGCAATAGTGGATATAGGCGCTTGCTCTACACGTCCCGGTGCTTTATTGGTGGAAAAGCAAGAAGAGTTGAGACGTCTCTTGCCTGTGATAGACAGGATAAAAAAGAAATTTCCTGAAGTGATAATTTCCGTTGATACGGTGTGGGGAGAGGTTATGGAGCAGTGTGTTGATAAAGGTGCAGATATTCTTAATGATATTTCTGGAGGACAATTTGATGACTCCTTGTTTGATACCGTTGCCCGTTTGGGAATACCTTATATATTGATGCACACCAATACGACTCCGGATAAAATGCAAAAAGAAATACATTACGATAATATTTTTTTGGATATTTGCAGATATTTTTCACAACGTATAAATATTCTTTACGAAAAAGGAGTTAAAGATATTATTCTTGATTTGGGATTTGGCTTCGGAAAAACTATTGAACATAATTACGAACTTCTTAGAAGACAAGATGAATTTAAAGTGTTTAATCTCCCTATCCTTACAGGAATATCAAGAAAAAGTATGATATACCGTCCTTTGAATTCCACTCCGCAAGAAAGCCTTGAAGGTACAACTTTTTTACATGCCTTGGCTTTGGAAAAAGGTGCGGATATTCTCAGGGTTCACGATGTCAAAACTGCAAAAGACTGTCTTAAACTATACGAATTATATTCCCTTAGCGGTAAATAAAAAAAACTGAGATGCTATGTTGCTGCTTGAAGTTCTGAAAAATCTTCCGTCATTTACGTTTATAGATTTTATAGACGTGTTGTTTGTGGCTTTGTTGTTGTTCTTTCTGTTTAAACTTTTAAAAGGAACGAATGCAATCAGCATTGTTGTAGGCTTTCTTGTTCTTTACATAATATGGAAAGTGGTAAGCCTTTTGGGAATGACTATTTTGAGTGAAATATTCGGGCAGTTTATTTCATTGGGAGTTCTTGCTCTGATAATATTGTTTCAACCCGAGATAAGGAGATTTCTTATTTTGATAGGCTCACGGAGTTTTTCAAACAGAATACTAAGAGGTTTCTTTTTTAAATATTCAGATGAAAAAGAAAAAAGGCTAAATACCAATGCTGTAGTTCAAGCCTGTTCCCACATGTCTTCGACTTATACAGGTGCATTGATGATTTTTTGCAGGGAGAATAAATTGGAGAGCATTATTCAGACTGGAGAGATATTTCAAAGTGATTTGTCTTCACAGCTTTTGGAAACAATATTTTTTAAAAATACTCCTTTGCATGACGGAGCGGTAATTATAGACGGAGGCAAAATACAGGCAGCGCGTTGTATTTTACCTGTATCCCACTCTCATAATATTCCGCTTTCCATGGGCTTGAGGCACAGGTCGGCTCTCGGTGTAACTGAAAGCAGCGATGCTATTGCGGTGGTTGTATCAGAGCAAACGGGAAAAATATCTATTGCTCAAGACGGCAGTATAACACACGGTGTCACGGCACATTTTCTTCAAGAGTTCTTGGACAAAGAATTTAACAAGGTTTTACCTCAGAAAAAATAAGTGTACTGCACTTGTACAGTGCTTTGTTCTATGAGTTTCAGTGCTTTTTTTCCGAAATAACTGCTAAGTTTTTTGCTTTTGCCGTTTCTCTTTTTTTCTTTTATTGCTGCATATTTTTTCTGTTTTGGTCTTTTTTTTGCATATAATTAATGTTTAAAAGAACTTAAAAGACAATAATTTTATTTTTTTTAAGTTTTTAATAAGATTGAAAAAATGAAATTGATGTTATGACAAAGCGTTTAAAAGATACATACTTATATTTATTTTTTTTTGGTATTCTGCTTTTTGCCCAAAGCGTGTTTGCGCAAACGCCGTACTATCCTGAAAATTCAGTTTTGGCCGAGGGAAAATGGTATAAGATAACAGTTTCTTCGGACGGTTTATACAAATTGACATACAATGATTTCATTTCAATGGGCTTCTCGGCTGAGGAGATAGATTTGGATAATCTCTCGGTTTTCGGAAACGGAGGAACAGCAATAAGTGAGATAAACAGCGAGTATAAATTTTCTGATTTAAGGGAAAATGCTCTGTATGTGAACAAGCAAGGCAGGTATGCCTTATTTTATGCCAAAGGACCTGTAGAAACAGTTTTTGATTATGCCGACTCTACATTTTCTTTTAGAATGCACCCGTACTCGGACATAGCAACATATTTCGTGACTTTTGACCCCTCAATAGGAGAGAAAAAAAGAATGCAGCAAAAAGAAAGTCCACAGACTTTTTCCAAAACTTTGACAACAGCAAGAGCTTATAGTTTCCATAAGAGGGAATTGACTAATCTTTTGAATGCAGGTAAGTTGTGGATAGGAGAAAGAATGACGCCTGCTTCTTCAAAAGTATCTGTTCCTGTTGTAACTCAAAATATTTCTTCTCTTTACAATGCTGAGATTAATATTGCTTTGGTTACCCAGTCCTCAGCGAATGTCTCTTTTTCTGTATCCATTGACGGAACGGACGCTCAAACTATGACTCCTGTAAACAGAGCAGGAAGTGATATAGTTGCTTTGGAAGCGAAGAAAAAATATTATAGAAAGACTTCTTTACAAAATCATAATATTGAAATAAACTATAGTTCTTCAGATGCTTCCGATAAGGCTTACGTTAATTATATAGACGTTAATTATGTTCAAAATCTCGTTTTTAACAACAACTATTTGAGTTTCTATTCTTCTGATATTTCCTCTGCTACCGAAGGTTTGAGATATGAGATAAGCAATGTAAATAACAGTTCTGTGCTTGCCTTGGATGTAACTGACAATTGCGAACCCTACATAATAGGCGGAGCGGTATTGGAAAATAATGTATTGTCCTTTAATTTGAAATCCGATACAGTGAGAAGTGTTGTAGTTTTTGCAGGAAATAATTTTCCGACCCCGGGTTTTGTTTCTTTTGTAGAAAATCAAAATCTTCATGCCTCTGAGCCTGCGGATTTCATAATTGTTACTCATAAAAATTTCACTGATGCAGCACAACGTTTAGCTGAATTGCACACTGAGTATGACAATATAAGTGTTCTTATAGTTGATGTTGAACAAATATACAATGAATTTTCGTCGGGTAATAAGGATTTTCTTGCTATAAGAGAGTTTTTGAGAATGTTGTATAACAAATATCAGCCTTTGGGTAAAAATCCTAAGAATGTCTTATTGTTCGGAGACGGAACATTTGATAATAAGAATATTTTAGGCTACGGAAATAATTATATACCGACATATCAATCAAACAGTGAATTTATAAATAATGGTTCGGTGTTTACGAGTGATGATGTTTTAGCCTGTCTTTCTGCAGATGCGACTAATTATGTAAGAGACAGTCCGCTCATAGGTGTAGGCCGCTTTGCAGTGACGAATCTTGCTGATGCCCAAGTATTGGTGGATAAGAGTGAAAGGTATATGAAACGCAATGATTTGTTGGAAGAAGAAGACGGAGATTGGAGAAATTTCGTTATGCTTTCGTCTGATGATGCTGATGACAGATCAGAGTTGTATTTTATCAGAAATGCAGAAAATATCTACAGACAAATAGATAATACTCAGCCGTATATAAATGTTCAAAAAGTGTATGAGGATGCTTATAAAGAATATACCTCTTCCTCCGGAGCGACTTATCCTGATGCTTCAAAGGCAATAAACGACAGAATGAACAAAGGTTGTTTGCTTTTCAATTATTTGGGTCATGGGTCTACGGATCACCTTTCCGGTGAAAGGCTTATAACCACTACGGATATATCTTCGTGGACTAATTATAATAAACTGCCTTTGATGATTACCTCTACCTGTGAGTTTGCCAGATTTGATTTGGCTGACAGACAGTCTGCAGGTGAGCAAACGGTACTTTCGGAAAAAGGAGCAGCTATTGCACTTATAGCAGCTGCAAGAAAAATAGCTTCGAATGACGGAATAAATACTAATTTGCATAGATTTGCTTTGTTAAGAGATGAAAACGGAGATCCGTTTACATTCGGTGAAGTGAAAATGAAAGCAAAGAATAATACATCTCTTCAGAATTCCGAAAGGAGTATAACTTTGCTTGGTGACCCTGCCTTAAAGATTTCATTGCCTAAGTATAATATCAAGACCTTACAAATAAATAACTCATTGTATGATGACAATATGCAGGGATTTGTAACCATAGATACCTCGCATGCGTTGTCCCGTATGTACATAAAAGGAATTATAGAAGATTTCGGAGGAAACAAGATAGAGGATTTCAACGGTAAGATAAAGATTTACCTTTTTGATAAAAAGGCGAACTACCATACGCTTGATAATGCGAAGATTGATACTTTCCTTGTCTTTGAACAGCAGAACAATATGTTGCACAAAGGATTTGCAAAAGTGGAAAACGGGGAATTTGAATACGAATTTATTATTCCTAAAGACATAGCTTACAATTACGGAAGGGCGAAATTGAGTTATTATGCTCAAGACGGAATAAGAGACGCTTCGGGATATACTGTTGATTTTGTACTTGGGGGCATTGATTCATCGGTTGCAGTTCTTGAGTCAAGACCTTCTGTCAGTCTTTTTCTCAATGACAGTAATTTTGTTAACGGAGGTTTGACTGATGAAAATCCTAATTTATTTGCGGTCATAGAAGACAGTATTCCTATTAACATTGCAGGAGCAGGCTTGGGACATGACATCATTGCAAGATTGGATAATGCAGCCAATACTTTTGTTCTGAATGATTATTATACTTTTGATGAAGATAATCTTAACAGAGGCTATATACACTATCCGTTTAATAAACTTTCAGACGGGGAACATACACTATCTGTTAAGGTTTGGAATATTTATAATTATTCTTCCGAGGCTGAATTGAGGTTTACCGTGGTTTCCTCTGATAAAGAAGAATATCTTTTGTACAATTACCCTAATCCTTTTAAAGAACAGACAAGTTTGTTGATTAAATTCAATAGGCCTAACAGTATTAAGTCTGCTAAAATTACTATATTCAATCCTCAAGGACGCATAGTTAAGATTATAGATGCAGATGAATATATCAGTACTTACAATATAGGTCCGCTACAGTGGGACGGAAGATTGGACGGAGGCGGAAGAGTAGGTAACGGAATATATTATTATACTGTAGAAATGACAGATTATGACGGTAACAAGATAAAGCGTACAGGTAAAATGCTTATAGTTAAATAGTGAGATTTTTGATACCATATTTATATATAGATAACAAACATAAATAACATATAATGACTATGAAAAAACTTTGTTTGATAGTATTGATGGCAGGATTATTGTTTTCTGATACTCTTTTTGCTCAGGCAGGATTGGATAATTTTCACGACAATATTCTTTTGCTCCAAGGAAAAGTTGAAGATGAGGCACGTTTGATTTCAACAGGAGTTCCTTTGCTTTTGATAGCACCGGATTCCCGTTCGGGTGCTATGGGTGATATAGGAGTTGCTTCTACACCTGATGCTTATTCCAATCATTGGAATGCAGCTAAACTTCCTTTTGCCGAAAAGCAATTTTCCGTTGCTTTGACTTACTCTCCTTGGTTGAGGGAAATAGCCAGCGATATAAACTTAACATACCTTGCAGGTTATTATAAATTGAATGAACTTAGTGCTATAGGGGCATCTTTGACCTATTTCTCTTTAGGCTCTATTGATTTCTTCAATACGGAAGGTCTTTCTACAGGAACATACAATCCGAATGAGTTTTCATTTGATGTTTCCTACTCATTGAAACTTTCGGATAACTTTGCAGCTTCTGTAACAGGAAGGTACATTCGCTCAGACCTTACTCAAGGACAAGTTGTCAATAATAACAGTACTCATGCTGCAAGTGCCGTTTCGGCAGATATAGGATTGTATTATCAAAAGGATGTTTTATCTGATAAACCTGTACAATATGCACTTGGTTTGCAAATCTCTAATTTAGGAAACAAAATATCTTATTCCGATAATCTTGAATCAAGTTTTCTTCCTGCAAATTTGCGTTTAGGAGGAAGGTATACCTATACCATGGATCAGTTCAATAAAGTTTCCTTTATGATGGATTTAAATAAACTTCTTGTGCCTACTCCTCCTGTACGTGATACTGCAAACGAGGTCTATAAAGGTTATGAAGATAATGTAGGTGTATTGACGGGTGTTTTTCAATAATTTTACGATGCACCTAACGGATTTAAAGAAGAATTACAGGAAATAAATGTTTCTGCCGGAGTTGAGTATTGGTACAATAATATGATAGCTGCACGTGCCGGTTATTTTTATGAAAATAAGAAAAAAGGAGATAGGCAATATCTTACATTGGGATTTGGATTAAAGTATAATTCGTTGGGTATAGATATTTCGTATCTTATACCTACTTCGCAGACAAACAATCCTCTAAAAAATACTCTTAGAGTCTCTCTTTCTTTTGATATATAAACTTTGTTAGAAAGATGAAAATAAAAGTCGGATTCGGTTATGATGTCCATCGTTTAAAGGAAGGAGAGAGTCTTATTTTAGCAGGTGTGGAAATAGAAAATTCTCCTCTTGGGACGGTAGGACATTCCGATGCAGATGTTTTAATCCACGCTGTTATAGACTCTCTGTTGGGTGCTGCAAATCTGAGAGACATAGGTTTTCAATATCCTGACAATGATATGAGATATAAAGGGATAAAAAGCACTCTGCTTTTAGAGGATACTCTTAAAAAAATTTCGGATAAGGGTTATTCTATAGAGAATATTGATTCTACAATATGTTTGCAGTCTCCTAAGATTTCTGCTTATATACCTAAAATGCAGGAAAATCTTGCAGGACTTCTTAATCTTCCGACGGAGGATGTGACAATAAAAGCTACTACGACAGAGCATTTAGGCTTTGAAGGAAGACAAGAAGGTGTTTCTGCATACGCAGTTTGTTTGATTTCTAAGTAAAAAAACTTATAAATATTAAAAATAATGTAACTTTTTAGTATTAATTTCAGTATAAAAGGATACTCTTTTCATAAATAAACATATTAAAAACAATGCTTTAGGAAAGGGGATTATAAAAAAAATATTTTTTTATCTTTGTATGTGTATTTTTTTTTGTAATATTGCGGTTTGAAATTTATTTTTATTTTAAGTTAATTTTACGATAAACTATATGAAAAAGCGAATACTATATTTGATGATAACGTGTCTTGTTTGCATCTCAGGATTGAAAGCACAGGATCCTCATTTTTCTCAGTTTTTTGCAAATCCTCTCTATACCAATCCTGCATTTGCAGGTTCTGAGATTTGTCCGCGTTTATCTTTGACCTACAGAGACCAGTGGCCGTCTTTGGATGCGTTTAAAACTTTTTCTGTAAGTTATGACCAGTATTTTGACTTCCTTTCAGGAGGTGTGGGTTTATACTTTATGAGTGATAAACAGAGTGAATTTTATAGGGTAAATATGGCTGCTTTGATATATTCCCTGCATTTGCAACTTACTCAGAATATATCATTAAATCTTGCTGCTCAAGCAAATGTTACTAACAATAGTTTGGATTGGGATAAATTAGTCTTCGGAGATATGATAGACCCCCGCCAAGGAGTTATTATGACTTCTACAATGGCGACCCGTCCCGATAAAACTTCAAAGACTTATGTTGATTTCGGTGCAGCTGCTTTGCTTTATGGAGAAACTTGGTATGCAGGCTTTTCTGCTGTAAATCTTACAAGACCTAAAGACGGTTTTATTTCATATAACCGTTTACCTATAAAACTTACCGCTAATGCAGGAATGAGATTTAATCTTAGAAGAGATACCCGTAGGACTAATGCTTTCTTCGGTCAGCCTGTTATCTCACCTAATATAATTTATCAGCATCAAGGAGAATTCAATGAGTTGAATTATGGTATGTATTTAGATTGGTCTCCTTTTGTTTTCGGAGGTTGGTTCAGACAATCAATGTCTTTTGATAATGCAGATGCTATTGTGTTACTCTTCGGTTTGCAATGGGGTGACTATAAGATAGGTTATAGTTATGATATAACAGTTTCATCTCTTTCTAACGTTTCGGGCGGAGCGCATGAGGTTACTTTGAGTGCAAAATTGCCTTGTCCTGAGAAAGGAAAGAAGATAAGAACAATAAAATGTCCTTCTTTTTAATCAATAAAATGAAACAAAATAGAATATCTTTCGTATAAAATAAGAATAAAAACAGATCACGATATGAATAAATCAATTTTTGGTAAGTTAGTTTTGGCTGTTGCAGTTGCAATATTGCTTTTCGGTTGTTCGGGAAAAAAGAAATCGGCTACTACGGGTTGGAACTATGATGATCCGAAGTGGGGCGGTTTTGAGTCGGCTAAGAATGTAGAGCAGCAAACCCCTCCCGGAATGGTGTTTATTGAGGGTGGTGCTTTCAT
>JAFVAP010000087.1 GCA_017480455.1 Bacteroidales bacterium
GCTTATTATGGCTTGCAGTTTCGGCGGCTACGATTTGATTATGAAAGCTTACGAAGAGGCCGTTAAAGAGGGCTATAAGTTCCTTACTTACGGAGATGCCATGCTTATAGTTTAGAGAAAAAGGACTGAAACCTAATTATAAAACAAAGGAAAGCAAGACAACTGATGCTATGAAAAAATATGTTGTCATTGTTGCTTCGGGTTCGGGCAAGAGAATGGGCGGAGAAATTCCTAAGCAGTTTTTAAAACTTAAGGAAAAGCCTATTCTCCTGCATACTTTGGAGAGAGTTTATTCTTTTAGTAAGGAATACATTATCCTTTTGGTCTTAAACAAGGAACATCTTCATTTTTGGGAGGCGGTAATACAAGAATACAAAGTGGATATTCCTCACAGAATTGTCTTCGGAGGCGGTGAGAGGTTTTTCTCTGTAAGAAACGCCCTTATGTCAATTGATGAAAAAGAATGTTTGGTTGCAGTCCACGATGGGGTGCGCCCTCTTGTATCAGCCGAAGTTTTTGAGAAATGTTTTTCTCTTGCCGAGGTGCGTTCCAATGCAGTAACCTGTGTGGGGAGTGTTGATTCCGTGAGGCTGATGTCAGTAGGTGGCAATAATGAGTCAGTGGACAGAGACAGAGTAAAATTAATCCAAACGCCGCAGTGCTTTAAATTGTCTTTGCTAAAAAAGGCTTACTCCCAGCATTATGATAAGAAATTTACCGATGATGCTTCTTTGGTTGAAAATTTAGGCAGAAAAATATATTTATGTGAAGGTTCAAGGGAGAATATTAAAATAACCACTCCTTTTGATTTGAAATTAGCGGAATGTTTGTTATGAAAGAAAAAATCTTGAGTTTGTTTCAGCGTGTTTGTTCCGAAAAAGCGGAGAGCATCAATGAGTTAGCCGCACACGGAAGTAACAGAAAGTATTTTAGAATAAAAACAAAGAATGCTTCTTTCATAGCTGTGTACAATGAGGACAGGAAAGAAAATGAGGCTTTTTTGTCTTATGCAGACCAAATGAGAGAAAGAGGTATTAAGGTGCCTAAAATCTATGCAGAAGACTTGGAAAACAATGTTTATATTCAGGAAGACCTTGGCGATGAGACCCTTTTCTCTTTTGTAAAAGAACATTCGTGGGAAGAAAATTTCCCTATATATATAAAGGTATTGGATTGCTTGGCGGAAATACAGATGATGGAGAATTTTGATTACACTGCAGCTTATCCGCGCAAGGAATTTGACAGACAAAGTATTCAGTGGGATTTAAATTATTTTAAATACTACTTTGTTAAACTTGCTGAAATTAAGTTTGATGAACAAAAACTTGAAGAGGATTTTCAAAATCTTACTTCTTATCTTCTTTCGGCTGAAAGAAATTATTTTCTCTACAGGGACTTTCAGTCAAGGAATATAATGATAAAAGGTGATGAGGTTTATTTTATAGACTTTCAAGGGGGTCGTAAAGGTGCATTGCATTACGATTTAGCATCTTTGCTTTTCGACGGTAAAGTTAAAATGCCTCACAAACTCAGAGATGAACTTCTTGATTATTATTCCGAAAAGATGTCCTTAAGACTTGGTTCGGATAAAGTTAAATTCAAATCAATGTTCTATGCTTATGCCTGCGTGAGAATAATGCAGGCTATGGGGGCATACGGTTACAGAGGCTATTTTGAAAGAAAGGAATCGTTTTTGCAAAGTATTCCCCAAGCAATAGAAAACCTTAAATATTTGATGCAAAAGACCGTCTTCCCCATTGAATTAAAAGAATTACACTCTGTCTTTACTCAGATTGTCAATTCAAAGAAATTGCAGTCTTTGTCTAAGAATGCTCCGCTCACGGTTACTATAAAAAGTTTTTCTTACAAGAAAGGCTATCCTATGGATGTATCAGGAAACGGCGGAGGTTTTATTTTTGATTGCAGGGCTTTGCCTAATCCCGGCAGATATGAAAAATATAAAGCTCTTACGGGGAAAGATAGTGAGGTGATAGAGTTTTTGGAAAGCAAGGCCGAGGTTAAATACTTTCTCGATAATGTAACAAAGATAGTAAAGCAGAGTATAGATAACTATCTTCAGAGGGGATTTACTCATCTCTTCGTTGCTTTTGGCTGTACAGGGGGAAGACACCGCAGTGTTTTTCTTGCAGAAAGTTTAGCTAATGAATTGATGCAATGTATTGATTTAAAAATTATTATAAATCACGTTGAACAAAATCTTTAATTTTTTTCAAAATAATTTATTGTCTTTTCAGTTAAATAGAGTAAATTTGCAAACCTAAAAGATTAAGTTTCTACAGAATAATAACAAAATAAAATTTGTTGAATTATGAATAAAACCACAAGATTAGTATTAACTATCGTATTGTTTGTCGGTATAGTAGTTCTTGCATTTGTTTTGTATCGTTGTATACTAAAACCTGTTAAGTTCGAAAATGAATACAACTTACGTTCTGAACAAGTTATTACCAAGTTAAAAGATATCCGTGCTTTGCAAGAGCAGTTTAAGAATACAAACGGAAGATATTGTTCTTCCATTGACTCTTTGATAGACTTCGCTCAAGAAGGTAAGGCATTGTTAGTTAAAAAGACAGGTTACGTTCCTGACAATATGACGGAGGCTGAAGCTTTGGCTAAGGGTATTCTTAAAAGGGATACTTCTACAGTAAATCCTTTGGAAAAATTGTATGCAGAGGATAAGTTGATAACGCCGAAAGACAAGATTAAGGATTTGAAATACATTCCTTTCTCTGACGGAGAAGAATTTACGATGGCGTCAGACGTTATAGATAAAGGCGGTGTACCTGTTCCTGTCTTTGAGGCAAAAGCTCCGATAGAGTCTTACACAAAGGGAATGGACCAACAAACCGTTTTGAATCGAAAAGTTGAGTTAGAACAAAAAGTTAACGGTTTCGCAGGTTATAAAGTCGGCTCTTTGGAGAATACTGTAACCGACGGTAACTGGGAATAAAAATACACAGCTTCTATGAATACATTTCAATTGTTAGACCTTCATAAGACAGAGGCTAATATCATTGCAAGCGAAACAAATTTATCCATTTGCTTGAGGGCAAGTGGATTTTCTTTTGCTTTAGTCGATAAGAACAATTTTGCTTTGAGGACTTTGGGTGAGTTTTCCGCTGACTTGAACGGAGGTATTACCCAAATAATGATGAACATCAAAGAGTGTTTCCGCAGTTTGGGAATACATATATTTAATTTCAATAACATCA
>JAFVAP010000088.1 GCA_017480455.1 Bacteroidales bacterium
AGCTATCGGTTGGAACAGCATTCAGTTGTCTTTAGGTTTTATAGAATATAATCTTTGCGATATTTCCAAAAGCACGGACCGTGAACAAGGAAATTATTCCTTGCAGATGAAACCAAAACCTTTGTCTTCGACAATAGCATCTTATCTTAACATACAGCAGTTCAATGTTCCGGCGGTACTGACCAATGCAAGAATAGATGTAAATACTTTGGTATCTTCTGCTTCTTCGTTGGCAAATTTTGCCGATAATGACTTGTCGGACTGGATGCAGATGTTGGAAACCTTCAGAGGACTTTTGTCTGACGGATTGCTTATTGACGGAAAACCTGAAAGCATAGAGGGGTACTACAATCTCACAACAGAATCGGCAGGAGATGTTTTTGTTGTCTTGGCTTATAGTACAGCCACAACGGAAGATACTTCCGTTATTGTGGGAGCGGGAATTTTCTACGACAGACAGCCTACCGGCGGTTTCGTTCACTTTTCTGTGCCGATGAATTATTTTTCTGACAATGATGCTAATGAACTTTATTTTGTTGCCTTAATGCTTAATGCTGACAATTCGGCAACGGAACTCGGCAATGTTAAAATAGACGACATTAATATAAACTATTCTGCTGAGTTAAGCATAAGTCCTGCAGACAGGACTGAAGAAAAAATATTCCTTTATCCGAATCCGACTGACGGAACTCCGTTTAGGATAAATGGAGTTGAGCATAAAAGTATAGAGATTTGTGACCCTGTCGGCAGAGTTGTAAAAAGGATTGATAATTATTCCTCAGACCAAAATATTTCCTTGAATGATAAGGGCCTATTTTTTGTTAGGGTAGGGAAAGGGCAAATGAAACTTATAGTAAAATAAAACAAGATGAAAAATCTCTTCGTTGTTGCTTTGCTTTCTCTTTTTATAGCCGTTTCCTGTGCAGGAGGTTACTCCTTTACAGGAGCAAGTATCAACCCGGAAACAAAAACCTTTCACGTAGAAAATTTTCTTAACAGAGCAAGTATTGTACAGCCTGTCTTGGCTTCAGAACTTACTTACTCCATGATAAATAAGATACGCAGCGGTACTAATTTGCAGGAGACACAATATGATGCTGATGCGGTTTTTTCGGGAACTATAACGGGTTATCACGTAACTCCTGTTGCTATATCTTCCAATGACCAAGCTGCAAAGAACAGACTGACAATAACGGTAAAGGTTTCTTACCGCAATAAGCAAGACAGGAAAGCAAATTTTGATACTTCCTTTTCACGTTACAAAGAATATGACTCCTCTCTTTCGCTTTCAAACGTTGAAGAAGAGTTGATAAGAGAGATAAACGAAGAATTGGTTGATGATATTTTCACTAAAGCATTTGTTAATTGGTAGACAGGGTAAGCATCTTTTGATGGGAAGATACAGACGTATGCTTACCAATAACAAAAGATACAGACGGACGGTTAATATCATCGGCTGGGTTCTTTTTTTTGCATCTGCTCTGTTGTATTTGCTGACACTTTATCCTACTCTTTCGTTTTGGGACAGCGGAGAGTTTATTTTTACCTCACGTTCTTTGCAGACAGGACATCAACCCGGAGCTCCGCTCTATCAACTTATAGCCTTGCTTATCTCTCATCTCAGTTTCGGAAATGAAAAGTTGGTTGCACCGCTTATAAATTCGGTCTCGGCGCTTGCTTCTGCATTTAGCATAATGCTTTTGTTTCACATATTTCTTTATCTTTTTAACAAGTACTCGGAAAGGTACGTCGGAAACATAGCAGCCGCTTTTATAGCCTCTTGTATTTTCGCTTTGACGGACTCTTTTTGGACTTCATCGACAGAATCCGAGGTCTATACACTCTCTTTTCTTTTTACCGTACTGTGCATCAGAATAATTTTGCAGTGGGACGAAAATCCTAAGGAAAAATACATTGTTTTGCTTTGTTTTCTTCTCGGTCTTTCATTTTGCGTTCACCCTTTGACACTTCTTATTCTTCCTGCCGTTATTGTCATTATTTACTTTCATTATAAGCGTATTTCTTTTAAAAGATTGTTTTTTGTTTTTTTGATTTCTTGTCTTGCTCTTTTTGTTTTTACAAATTTTCTTTCTATACTGCTTTTATTACTCTCATTTTCCTCTTTCTTGACTTTGTTGCTCTTTTTGTTGCTTTTGTCGGTGTTGTTTTTTGTTTCGTATCTGAAAAATAGACCTTTGCTGAATACACTTGCTTTTTGCCTGTTGTTTTTTGTTATAGGACTTTCCCCTTACGGCGTTACATTGATAAGAGGCAAAGCATCGTTGCCGCTTAATGAATACGGGGTGAAAGATGCAAAGGAATTAAGATTATATGTTTCACGTTCTGCCTACATAGATGCGCCTTTGGTTTACGGACCTTATTATACGGCTTTGCCACCTAAAGATTTTGAGATAAAAAACAAACATTTGTCGCCTGTTTTTGATAAAGAACTCTGTACATTCTTCCCAAGAATGTGGAATTACACGGCTCCGTCGCTGGAAGACGGCTATATATCGTGGACAGGTCAAGCAGAAAAAACTGTAATGATAGACGGACTGGAACGGGAAAAACCTTCGTTTAAGCAAAATCTGATGTTCTTTGTTAATTATCAAACCTATTACATGTATCTCCG
>JAFVAP010000089.1 GCA_017480455.1 Bacteroidales bacterium
CTGTTGCACTTAGATTGTAAATCTAAGGCAAAAAATAATTCCGATTACTATACTCTTTATTCCGTAATTCTGAAACAGGAAAACGGAGAGTTTAAAGGGCAAGATTTCGGCTCACTTGAAGCTAAGGAGAGAGTGCATCTTGCAAGCATTCAACCATCACAGGCAGACAACTGGGCAAACGGAGCATTGCAACTTTTGTTTCACAAAGACAATGACGACAAAGTATTTATGCCCGTATCCTATCAGCTAAAACTCCGCACGGCTAAGTTTTACAAGGAAGGCTGTTTTGAATACAATGATTTAACAGGCTGCAAGGCTATGGTCTTACCTGTTGCCATGATAAAAGACTTGCAACTCTTTGCAGTTAAAGGAGAAGAGAAAGTAACAAAACCGATAAAAGAAGAAAATCAAGAGGCAAAACCTATTGCTGAAAAGAAGCCTGTGTCTTTTTTTGACAAATATATGGTCAATAGATTAGAGGCTGAGGTAGACCTACACATAGAAGAATTAACCGAAGACGACTCTAAGATGCAACCTTTTGAGAAATTGACGCTCCAAATGGAACACTTCAACAAATGTTTAGATGAAGCAATAAAGCGAAATTTAGACAAAATAGTCTTTATCCACGGCGTAGGTCAAGGAGTTTTGAAAAAGAATATCGAAGAGGAACTCAACAAATATTCTTTCATTCATTACTTCCCTGCTTCAATGCAAAAATACGGAGTGGGAGCAACAGAGGTTATCATAGGAAAAAACAGAAAATAATTTCTATAAAGAAACAAAGCGTATGACTTTTGACTTGCAGTCTGATTTTCAACCTACAGGAGACCAACCTGCGGCAATAGCGGCTCTTACCGAAGGAATAAAGCGCGGAGACAAAGCCCAAGTTCTTTTAGGTGTAACAGGCTCGGGCAAAACTTTCACCGTAGCCAACGTAATCCAAAACATAGGCAAACCGACTCTTATGCTGTCTCACAACAAAACTCTTGCAGCACAACTATACGGTGAATTCAAACGTTTTTTTCCGAACAACGCAGTGGAATATTATGTTTCCTACTACGATTATTATCAACCCGAAGCCTACATTCCGCAAACCAACACCTACATTGAAAAAGACCTTTCTATCAATGAGGATTTGGACAAACTGCGTCTTTCTGCCTGCTCGTCTTTGTTAAGTGGCAGAAAAGACGTTATTGTCGTTGCTTCGGTATCTTGCATATACGGTATAGGCAATCCTACAGACTTCGCCTCGGGAACAATATATCTTCACAGGGGAGACAGATTGGATATGAACAATTTTCTTTTAACCCTCGTAGACAGTCTTTACAGCAGAAACGAAATAGAGTTTGCGAGAGGCAAGTTCAGAGTTAATGGTGACACTGTCTATATTTGGCCTGCCTATGCGGACTATGCCTACCGTATAGAGTTTTTTGACGATGAGATAGAAAGACTTTCACGCATCGACCCTGTAAGTTCACGCTGCATAGAGAAGAGTGAAAGCATTGTCATCTACCCTGCGGGAAATTTTTTAACTAACAAAAACACTCTTGCCGGAGTTTTGCGCCAAATACAAAAAGATATGTTTCTCTGCTGCGAAGAATTTAGGGAAAACGGTCAAGTTTTGGAGGCCAAACGCTTGGAAGAAAGAGTCAATAACGACATGGAGATGCTCCAAGAGTTGGGATACTGTTCGGGAATCGAAAACTACTCGCGCTATTTCGACGGAAGGAAACCCGGAGACAGGCCTTTCTGCCTTTTAGACTATTTTCCCGATGATTTTCTTATGATTATAGACGAAAGTCATGAAAGTGTACCGCAAATAAGAGCAATGTTCGGAGGTGACAGAAGCAGGAAACAAAATCTTGTTCAATACGGTTTCCGCCTTCCTGCTGCATTTGACAACCGTCCTCTCCGCTGGGAAGAGTTCCACGCTTTGCAACCGCAGACGCTTTACCTGTCAGCAACGCCTGCTCCTTTTGAAATCAATGAAGCGGAGGGTGTTGTTGTGGAACAGGTTATAAGACCTACAGGATTATTAGACCCTCCCATAGAGGTACGTCCTGCAAAAAATCAAGTAGATGACCTTTTGGAGCAGATAAGTCTTACTGTGGATAAACACGAACGTGTTTTGGTTACCACTTTAACAAAAAGAATGGCAGAGGAACTTACTTCCTACTTACTGAAACTGGATATAAGGACAAAATATATTCATTCTGATATTGACACATTGGAAAGGGTTGAAATAATGAATGACCTCAGAGCAGGTTGTTTTGACGTCCTTGTCGGGGTTAATCTTTTGAGAGAAGGTCTGGATTTACCTGAAGTCAGCCTTGTTGCAATTTTGGATGCCGATAAAGAAGGTTTCCTACGTTCAGACAAAGCTTTGATACAGACAATCGGGCGTGCAGCCCGCAATGTCAATTCAAGGGCGATACTTTACGGCGATGTGATAACCAAAAGTATGAAAAGGGCAATTGATGAAAACCTAAGACACAGACAAAAGCAAATAGCCTACAACGAAGAACACGGTATAACTCCGCAAGCCATAGTAAAAAAGATAGAAAACATTCTTCCGACAAGCGAAAAACAAAAAGAGGCGGAAAACAACCAAAGAGCAAAGAAGTCAGCCGAAGAAAGAGTAAAAAATATCGAAAAAGAAAGCACGGATGTCAGAACTTTGATACGCATATTGGAAAGAAAGATGAAAGATTGTGTAAAAACACTCGATTTTATGCAAGCAGCAGTCTACAGAGATGAAATAGAAAGGCTGAAAAAAGAAAATAAGATATAAGTGTTTAAAATTTTATTTTATTTTAAGTAAAAATTTGTAACTTTGCATTTTGAAATCCGAAATCAAAAGAATAGAATAAAATGTTTGAAAATTTATCTGAGAAACTTGACAGGGCCTTTAAGATAATTAAAGGTAAGGGTAAGATTACCGAAATAAATGTTTCGGAAAGTATAAAAGAAGTCCGCAAGGCCTTAATTGATGCCGACGTCAGTTACAGCATAGCCAAAGATTTTTGCAACAGGGTAAAACAAAAAGCCTTGGGGCAAAACGTTCTTACCAGTGTTGAACCCGGACAGATGATGGTAAAGATGGTTCACGATGAACTCGTATCTCTGATGGGTGAAACTACGGAAGAAATCAACATAAAAGGACAACCTGCCGTCATTCTCATAGCAGGATTGCAGGGAAGCGGTAAAACAACTTTTTCAGCAAAGTTAGCAAACTACTTAAAGAATAAAAAGAACAAGAAAGTCTTACTTGTAGCAGGAGACGTTTACCGTCCTGCCGCAATAAATCAATTACAGGTTTTATGCGGACAAATAAATGTTCCCGTTTTTACTGAAGAGGGCAACAATAATCCTGTTGATTTGTCTCTGAAAGGAATACAGAGAGCAAAGCAAGAGGGAATAAACGTCGTTATCATAGATACTGCCGGACGTTTGGCTGTAGATGAGCAGATGATGAACGAAATAGCCGACATAAAACAAGCAGTAAATCCTACTGAAACCCTCTTTGTGGTTGATTCCATGACGGGTCAAGATGCCGTAAACACGGCTAAAGCATTCTATGACCGCTTAGATTACGACGGAGTTGTACTTACAAAACTTGACGGCGACACAAGAGGAGGTGCAGCCTTGACAATAAGACACGTGGTTTCAAAACCTATAAAGTTCATTTCAATAGGTGAGAAATTAGATGCTTTGGATATTTTCCACCCTGACCGTATGGCCAACCGTATATTGGGAATGGGCGATATAGTATCTTTGGTTGAGAAAGCCCAAGAACAATATGACGAGCAGGAAGCAAGGAAATTGTCCAAGAAAATACACAACAATTCTTTTGATTTCAACGATTTTCTTTCCCAAATACAACAAATAAAAAAGATGGGTAATCTTAAAGACCTTATGGGCATGATTCCGGGCGTGGGAAAGATGATGAAAGACGTGGAAATAAACGATGATGCTTTCAAATCCATAGAAGCAATCATCGGAAGTATGACTCCGCAGGAGAGACAGTCGCCTAACATCATCGACCCTTCACGTAAACAGAGAATAGCCAAAGGTTGCGGAAAGAAATTAGAAGAAGTGAACCGCCTTTTGAAACAATTTGACCAAACAAAGAAGATGATGCAAAGTATAAGCGGCGGAAAGATAAACAAACTCTCAGCAATGAGAAACCTAAGAAGAAGATAAATCAATATAAAAAAACATAATTTTACCATGCAGCAAGACAAAAAAACTCCGGTTCTTATAGACGGGAAACTGATTGCCTCTACTATCAAAGAAGAAATAAAAAAAGAGGTCGCCGATATATTAGACAGAGGTCAGCGTCCTCCTCATCTTGTGGCTGTCTTAGTAGGTGAAGACGGTGCAAGTTTATCTTATGTAAAAAGCAAAGAGAAACAAAGTCAGGAAGTGGGCTTTACATCTTCCGTTTACAGATTTCCAGAAAACATTTCCGAGGAAGAACTTTTGCAAACTATAGATTTTTTGAACAAAGACGAGGAAGTGGACGGCTACATTGTTCAGATGCCGTTACCAAAGCACATAGACGCACGCAAAGTCACCGACCACATAGACCCGAAAAAGGATGTAGACGGTTTTCATCCTGTAAACGCAGGACGCATGTTGTTATCACTGCCTTGTTATCTGCCTGCAACTCCGTATGGTATAGTTACATTGATTGACAGAATGGGAATAGAAACAGCAGGAAAAAACTGCGTAGTTTTGGGAAGAAGTGATATTGTCGGAACTCCTATGTCCGTTCTTATGTCAAGAAAAGGTAAGGACTGCACAGTAACACTTTGCCATTCAAAAACAGAAAATCTTGAACGGATATGCGCACAGGCAGATATACTTATTGCAGCCATAGGCAAGCCTGCTTTTGTCAAAGGGTCAATGGTTAAAGAGGGTGCGGTGGTTATAGATGTCGGCATCCACAGAATAAAAGATGACAGTGAAAAAGGCTACTATGTCACAGGAGATGTTGATTATGAAAGCGTAGCACCTAAGTGTTCTTACATAACACCTGTTCCCGGCGGAGTGGGACCTATGACTATAGTTTCGCTTTTGACGAATACGCTTAAGGCTTACAAG
Source organism: Bacteroidales bacterium (assembly GCA_017480455.1). Lineage (GTDB taxonomy): Bacteria > Bacteroidota > Bacteroidia > Bacteroidales > P3 > Scybalousia_A. The sequence goes on from JAFVAP010000089.1 coordinate 5,107, forward strand.
AAAGAATTTTACAAATAAGTCTTTTGTAACGGTAATTTCAAATATACATAAAGCGAAAAGCAGAGGGAAAATTTCTCTCTGCTTTTTGATTTACACATATCTCACTTCTCTATAATCAATTTATATATTCCTTGCGGGTGCTTTATAATATATAACCCTGCCTCCAAATCCCTCAAATCTATTTCCTTAATTTCGTTTTTGTTTTCCGTTTCTTTGAGTTTCTGCCCTAAGGAATTATAGACGGATATTTTACCTTCTGCCGTTGTAAATACATAATCCCTTGCAGGATTTGGGTAAAAGGACACCGAGCTTTTCTGCATTGCTCCGTCATAACCTACAGAAGTTCCGTTCAAACCGTAAACACGCAGATTGTCAATAAAAACGCCCTGCCTTATATTAGAACTTTGAGCATTTTTCCATTGAAAAACCAAACGTGAAACAGAGTTAGGATTTGTATTACGAGCCTTTGCGCTTATGTATCCCACTGTATCGTAAAACTCTCTCACTCCCTCAGCCTCAAAAAACTCAGTCTTTTCTTCCGCTTCACTTATAACACAGGCAGAGGACACAAACTGAGAGGGAATTGAAGCATATTCATCGGGCAAAACAAAAATTCTGAGGAAAGCATCTGAAGAATAATCCCCCTCAACATCCAAATCAAAATCAATATTAATATAATCCCCTGCATCCGTCCTTATTCTCCGCTCCGCAAAAATAGAAACCTCATTAGTGTTGTCATAAAAACTGCTGCCCTGTTCGGAAAGAACAAGTTTTTCTTGGCTGTTTTCTATATACCATTCTGACTTTGAGCAAAAGTTAAAACCGTTTCTGAAAGTCCACTGCGCATTGTCATAATCATTTGAAAAAGAAGTAAAATAAGGCAAGTTTACAACATCGTTGTTCACTTCCACAACGGAAAGATTGTCTATCATCACCGCTCTTGCATCTCCTCCCTTGCTGTCGTTGTGCCATACAAAAATAAGTTTATAGTCAGAATGCGGTATCACACTGTCGGCAATCGCCAAAATATGACAATCTTCCACATTAGCCAACCTCTTGTAATAACCTCCGCAATCCAATATTCCGACATTGCAAGGCAAAACATAGTCTCCGAGATAATAAGGAAGATTATCCCCAAAAGAAGGTTCAAAAACAGTATCCATAGGAACAAAAAAGACTGACAAAAAATCCCTGAAATATCCCTCATTATCCTGTTCACCTCCCACGCTTACATTGAAGTCTATTTGAATTTTATCGCATGCACCAACCCTTATAATTCTCTCTGCCAAGACAGTGACAGGGTGATTTTCAACAATATAATCATCTTGCTCAACTCCGCAAATAAGAGATGAATATTGAATTTTCCAACTTGCGGTTTGACTTTCATTAACATTTCTGAAACGCCACTGAGCATTGTCTACGGGATTGGAAAAGTTTGTGGTATAAGGTAAAGTTGCTATAATCTGAGCCTCAGAAATATAATTCAAAGCAAGAAAAACAATAAGCACAAAACGTAAAAACAATATCCTCATAATCATAATTAACTTTTATTGATTTGCAAATATATTAAAATTTCACAAATGCAGGCACAAGTACAGTACTTTAATTAAATTTTTACCCACGGCTGCAATAAAAAAGCTCTAAGGTTTAGCAGTGTTCAACAAAGAGAAGTAAAGAAAGAAGAGAAACTTACAGGAAAAAAAATAAAACTTGATTTTATTTTTCTGAAATCAAGTTTCACGCCGACGAAATCAAATCTCAGTTTTCTAACTCTTCGTTTTACCGGATTAAGTCTACGGTTAAAGAAAATGAAAGTTTATTTTGTCCAAATTTTCCAAGATTCCTCTGCTTGAGCATAGAGCATAGAGAGTCCGTCCACAGTCTTTGCTCCTTTTTTTTGAAACTCTGTCATAAGCAAAGTCGGTGAGGGATTGTAGATTAAATCAAAAAGAATATGATGTTCTCTTATGCAAGCAGTATCTATAGGCACCATCGATGCTTTTCCCTGCATTCCGCATGGCGTTGCATTGACAAAGAGCAGGTTCTTTTTTAAATCAAAATTTTGTATTTGATGATAAGTTATGGTATCGTCTCCCGAATGCTCTTTTCCCGAAACAAAGAGGAAGGGAATTTTTAGTCTCTTCATTACATAAGCGACGCTTCTTGCCGCTCCGCCACTTCCGAAAATCAATGCAAAATCAATACGGCTTATATCCGCTGCTTGCAAAAGAGCATATTCAAATCCGAGATAATCAGTGTTAAACCCTATCAACCCATTTGCAGAAACTTTTATTGTATTAACTGCATTAATCTCTGCTGCAACATCATCAATATCATCTAAATAAGGTATTATACTCTGCTTGTAAGGACTGGTGACGTTCAGACCGCAAATTGAAGGGCAATCCTTTAACAAAGAAAGTATTTCTTCTTCGTTTCTAAGTTCAAAAAGTTGATACTCATATCCTCTTAAGCCCAAAGAAAGAAATTTTTGAGTAAAATAGCGCCGTGAAAACGAATGCCCCAAAGGAAAACCTATGAGTCCGAAAGTTTTTTTCAATATCATCTTAACAGATACTTAGTCTTTCTTCTTTTTGAAACCGTTGTAAATAAGGTAAGCCACAAAAAGAACACCTAAGATTAAGAGTAAATAAGACAGTTCCGAACTGTATTTTGATATTACGTCCTGTTGTCCCTTTGCAATATAGCCCAAGAAAGCCAAGACCATATTCCAAACTCCTGCACCGAAGAAAGTGTAGAGCAAAAAAGTACCCAAAGGCATCTTAGCCAAACCTGCGGGAATGGAAATAAGTTGTCTAACCGCAGGAACAAGTCTTCCGATAAAGGTTGATGATTTTCCATGACGTACAAAATAATCTTCTGCTTTTTTTACTTTCTCTCCGCTCAGCAAACACATACGTCCTATGTGCGAATCTGCGAACTTATAAATTATAGGGCGGCCTAAAAACATTGCAAGCAAATAATTGATTAACGCTCCCAACAATGCACCGAGCGTTCCGAAGACAACGACTAAGACAATATTCAATCCGCTGTCTTTTTCCAAAGACTTATAAGCAGCAGGCGGTATAATAACTTCGGAAGGAAAAGGAATAAACGAACTCTCTACTGCCATCAGAAGGGTAATTGTTCCGTAATTCAAATTATCATTATACCACGAAACGACCTTTCCTACAGTACTGATACTTTCTTCTTTTTGCACAAGAGTTTCCTCTGCTTTCAAATTCGGTAAAAATAATGAGGAAAACATCAAGAGAATAAAAAAAACAGTCTTATTCATTCATCAACTCTTTTAAACATTTAATATAATTATTGTTTTTCAGCAAATCAGGAAAATTATTTTCTATCTCCTTATGAAATTCCTTCTTTTTAATAATATATCTCAAAGCGAAACGGGAATAATTTATATAACGGCTGTCACGGCAGGACAAATCCAACATGGCAAGATAAACATTGTCGCCCATTTCGTTTTTGTTGATATAATCTTTCAACAATTTAATTCCGTCAATCAAATTATCCCTCTCGGCTTCTATGTAAGCAACGGAAATAGTTGCAGTCATTGCAAGGTAATCATCTTCACTGTCAAGATAGTTTTCAAATATCTCCTTGCTTAAAGCAAGAAAGCCCAACGAGTGTAAGCGATCGGCAAAAGCAATATAATAATGCGCTTGATAATCAAGAGCATTTACCTTATCCAATAAAGCCGTCGCTTCAGCCTCTAAGCCAAGCATGAGACAGCATTCCAATAAGCCGAAATTAGATTCGGGAAGAGAAATACCGAATTGTTCAAACTCAATAGCCTTTTTAAAATATTTTATTGCGGAATAATAAGATTCTTGATGCAGATAAACTTTGCCTATTGCTTGATAATAAGTGAATTTCTCATCTGAATAATCTGAAGCCACAAGAGATTCTTTTATATACTCATCATCTTCTCTCCGTGCAATCATAATATTAGCCTTGAGCGCATGACGGGTTTCCTCCTCAGTGTCTATTGCTATTGCATAATTAACACACTCCAAAGATTTCTCTTCTTCCCTAATCTCAAAGTAGGAAATAGCCAATGCCAACCATGCTTCATCATTGTAGGGGTCTTGGTCTGTAATTCCGCTCAACGTTGAGATGATTGTATCCACTAATGTCTTGTCTGCTATGCACTTTACATAGTTAGACAACACTGATTCATCGTCAGAAAATTCATTCAGCACTTTTCTGAACAATTCTTCTGCCTTCTTATACTTCTTTTTTTTAAGATTAACTATACCTAACAAGTAATTAAAATACGGAAAATCCGAATTCTTTGCCACCAATTCGGTTAAAATTTTCTCAGCAAGCCTCATGTGAGTGTCGGATTCAACATAACAAGAAGCAAGCATTCCCTTCAATTCATCACTTTCGTTTTTCAAAAGAGCCTTTTTCAGTATTCTTTCAGCCTTTTGATATTCACCTGTGGAAATATAATAACTTGTAACTCTGATAATAATTTCTTCGTCATCGGGAAATAGTTTATAAGCACGGAAAAGGGCTTCCTTCATCTGCTCTTCTTTTTCCGCCTCTTCATAATAGTCTATGATATCCAAAAATTCCATGGAATCGAACCACGATGTTTCATTCTGAGAAAGCATCCGTTCATATCGCTCCACAAGTTCCAAAACTTCCCTCTCCTCTTGTTCCATATCCCGTCTCTCTTCTTCACTCATAGTCGGTTTTTCGTTTTTTTAGAAATTTTAAAGTAGAAATTCAGTTCTCTATCTCATCTCTTTGGGTATCATAGCTACGCGATGCAAAACATTGTTTTTAAATATAACGTAAATATTTCCCATATAGAACCATTGTTGATCGCTTCCATCGAAGTTTGTTTTGACGGCCCGTTCAGGTTTTCCCCAACTTTGCTCCGCCATATCCATTGTCATGCCCTTTATAAGTTCTTTTTGAAGTATTGCCTTGTAATATGTAGGATATGTATCGCTGTATTTCTCTATTTTTTCCGTAGAAAGATATTTGTTAAACGAAAGCATATCACCTATGTTGTAGTCTTCAGACATATAGAATTTGCGGCCTTTTTCCGTCCTCATCAAGAGTTGGAACTTTCCGTCCTTGACTACGACATCCAAACAATGAAATTTATCGCCTTGATGCAAAGTAAGAGGTCGCTTTCTCCTTATATCCATAACCGTAAGAGGAAATTTATCACCCCTCACTGTAAATTCCCTGTCTTTGTATTCAGATTTTATCCTTTTGAAGTAACTCTCTATAACAAAAGGAAACAAATCCCTCTGTTTCTTTGTAGGATATTTATAGTAGATTGTATCTCTTGAGTTAGGTTGAACAAGTTTCAGATAAACGTTTGTAAGACTCTCCGCATCAAAAGCAATATCCTTGACAACAAAAGTTTTACCTGCAAGTGAGCGTGCTTTGGATAAAGGATATTCAGTAAAAGAATATTTGCGAGAATCATCGGAATAATTGTACAATCTTTTGCCGTTGAACAGTCTTTCATAAGTTGCATCGGTTACAACAGGCAAAGAGAGTTTCTGTCCTATAAGTTGATCGGGCACAATGGCATAATTGGCATTCGTATCGTAGTTTATTAGATTTAAATCCTCAAAAGCATAAGTTTCATGCGGATATTCGTTCTTGGCAGAATTGTAATAGGACATAGGAGTAAAAGGAAAATGATATTGATTGTAAAAATTCTGATACTCATAGAAAACAGTGTCAGAAGTATTTCCTATTAAGAGTTTCATGAAAGGACGTCTCATCTTGGAAAAATCGCGCATATCAGGAACGGCTTGATAAATTCTATTGTATGCAAATTGGTCTGCAACATAGTCAATCACTATAAACCACTTCCCTTTCAATGATTCCAATTTTTCCTTACTCATTCTGGAAAGTTTGTAGAAGGTTACTTTGCTCTTATCCTTCTTTTCGTGTTTGCCTATTGCGCCGACATAGAAATAATTCAGCAATTCGTCATTCACATTCTCCAAATACAAAGTCTGTCCTTTCATTGTCAAAGGAGTAGTCATAAATCCGATATGGTCTTTGTAGTCATTGTTGTCAAAATCAGGCAAATTAGCATAATTCTTTACTTGAGAAAAAGACGTAAAAACAAACAATGACAGGACGAATGAAAATATTATTTTGATATATGTTTTTTTCATATTTTAAGTTTTTTTTATCTTTGCAAAAATATAAAATTTTTAGACAACTAAGTAGTAATACAGTCTTTTTTTTGAAAAAAACAAGAAATCAACACCTAAAATAAAAACATTGAAACAAAATGCAGATGCAAATAGATATAATCACGTTGTTCCCAAATATGTTTTCAGGCTTTTTTTCCGAATCCATACTGAAACGGGCTCAAGAAAAAGGACATATGAACATAAACATACATAATCTAAGAGACTATTCGCTGAACAAACACAAAAGTGTAGATGACTACGCCTTCGGAGGAGGAGCTGGAATGGTTATGCAGATAGAACCTGTAGACAATTGCCTAAGTTCTTTGCAAGAAAAAGAACCTTTTGATGAAATAATCTACACTGCACCTGACGGAGATATGCTCACACAAGGATTAGCCAACGAACTCTCCCTTAAAAAGAGGATTTGTATTCTTTGCGGCCATTACAAGGGTGTTGATGAGAGAATAAGGCAACACCTTATCACAAGGGAAATATCCATAGGTAATTACGTTCTTAGCGGAGGAGAGTTGGCTGCGGCAGTGATTACCGACAGTGTAGCAAGGCTTCTTCCCGGTGTGTTAAACGATGAGCAGAGTGCTTTAAGCGATTCTTTTCAGAACAACTTAATTGCCCCTCCTGTTTATTCACGTCCTGCTGATTATAAAGGATGGAAAGTTCCCGAAGTCTTACTTTCAGGGCATGAAGCAAAGATTGAAGAATGGCGAATGGAACAATCTATTTTGCGAACCAAAGAAAGAAGACCCGAATTACTTGAAGATTAAGTTTCTTTTTCTCTCAGAAAATACTCAAACACAATGAACAAAAAAATAAAAGGATGTTTGGCAGGAATAATAGCTGCTGTTGCTTACGGAACAAATCCTCTCGGAGCATTGTTTCTCTATCAAGAGGGTCTGAATACTCCAAGCGTTATTTTTTATCGGTTTGTTTTCGCAGTAACTCTGCTTTTCATCATACTCAAATTTCAAAAAGTCTCTCTGAAACTTACACATACTGAGCTGAAAGTTCTTTCCGCTTTGGGGTTTATTTTTGCCTCTTCAGCCTTAAGCCTTTACTCTTCTTTCAATTTTATGGATTCGGGTATAGCATCTACTATCCTGTTTGCCTATCCTGTAATGGTAGCAGTGATTATGGCTTTGTTTTTCAAGGAACGGGCATCCGTTCTGAGCATTGTTGCCATTGCACTGAGCATATTCGGAATTGCTCTTCTCTATCGCGGAGAGGGCGGAGTAAGTCTTTCTGCAATAGGGGTTATATTAGTTTTGGTGTCCTCACTTACTTATGCTGTCTACATAGTTATTGTAAACCGTTCAAGAATTTCTCTTCCTCCGTTCAAGATGACTTTCTATATAATGCTCTTTGCAGCAATCACCGTTCTGATATATTCTCTCTTGAGCAGGAATAATCATATAATGGCAATAAGTTCTCCTACTGCCTTTATGTGGCTAATTTTCCTTGCCGCAGTTCCTACAATCATTGCAATGACACTTTTGAATATCGGAATATCTTTTATAGGCTCCACACCGACTGCTATTATGGGAGCACTGGAACCTGTTACTGCTGTAGTAATAAGTATTTGTGTCTTTGACGGACGGCTTACGCCAAGACTGAGTTTAGGAATTTTATTGGTTCTTCTTTCAGTCATACTCATAACTGCAGGAGATAAATTATCTATACCACAAAAGAAGGGAAGTCAAAAAAAGCAATAAAAAACTTTGTGATTATAAAGTCTTTTTATACTTTTGCAAAAAATAATCAACTCAACGTAAAAGGGATTCGTTGCCTTGATTGAACAATTCAAATCCCTACATAATAAAAAAAACAACATTATGAAAAAATTCTTTTTCTGCGTGCTGGCTCTTTTCGGTTTAGTTTCATTAACCTATGCTGATAAATACGAGTTGGATAACAATGCAATTGACAACGCATTCAGTAAAGCGACGGAGTTAAGCTTCAATAACATGGACTTATCCTCAGCAAACTTGCTTGATTTGAATATCGGAACAAATTCAGACGCAATGGCAATGATGTCAAGAGGCGCCGGCAAGAGTTGGGTTGCCGCTGCAGCTATCTGTTTCTTCTTAGGCGAAATAGGAATTCACAGAATGTATTTAGGTTCTTCACCTTTGATGTGGTTATACTACGGAGTAACATGCTGCGGTATCTTCGGAATAGTTCCGTTGATAGACTTCATAGTCTTAATCGTAGACGGAGTGCAGAATAACATAGGAAAATATTGCGGAAACTCCTCTTACTTTATGTGGATGTAAGAAAAATTTCTGCATAATCAAAACATAAAACAACAAAGCAAGAAATGAAACTGAAAATTCTTTATATTGCAGTTTTATTTCTTGTTTTTTTTCAGTCCGTTCAAGCACAGAACAAAATGCAGGCTGAAGTCACCATTCAGCAACTTATCAGAAACAAAGTACTTACAATAAAAAAAGAAATCTTTTATCAATCCAACGGACACTTAGTTACACACATCACTCAGCCTCAAGAAATCATAATCATAAGTAATTCTTTGGGGGAGATTTCTTCTTATTTCCCTGCGACCGATGAAGCTTTCTCAAGCGTAAGTCCGTCACAAAGCAGTAAGAATGAAGTTTTCGCCGTATTCTCTTCTAATGAAAGGAATGATTTAGGTTTGTCTTCCTTGGGTTTTGAGATGAAACAACAGGAGCGGGACTCAACAAGAATAGTCAAAACCTATATTCCTACCACAGAAAACAAAGAAATTTCCCGTATAATAATGGTATATGACAATGATTTACCTATTTACTGCGGCTATTTCAACAAAGAGAATAAAGAAAACAAAAAAATATACTATCAAGATTACATTCACCTGCCCAAATTTTCGATGCCGACAAACATAACCGAAATAAGTGTTATGCCAAGCAATGACACTATCATCAGAAGACAAATATTTTCTTCCGTGAAATGTGACAAAGAGGCAGTGAGTGAATATTTCGAGTTCCGAATTCCCGATTCTGCTAAAATGATGGAGGGAATAAAAATTGAATAAATCATTAATTCCTGTTCTCATTCTGTTTTTTATAGCCGCAATATCAAGTCATACCGAACTGAAAGGGCAAAGCAAAGATGATATTCTTCTGCTGAAGAGTCACGATTTTGAGAACAAAAAATTTAATGACCGCAACGTCAAGTACGGATTTGACAACGCTGCAACAAAAAATCCTGTCACCCACATACTTTCTTCTTCCATGTATGTATATCAAAAATTTGTTTCCCCTATGATTTTGCGCTCATGCGCTTATTCCCCGACTTGTTCTGCCTATAGCAAAGCTTTGATAAAAAGATACGGAACATTGAGAGGCATTGTTTTCACTTCCGACCGTTTGATGCGTTGCAACAGAATAGCATTAGCGGGAAAAGATATATCTTTTTTTGATGTAAAAACAGGCAAACACAAAGAAGGTGTAAATATCTACTCACTTAAAAGCAGCAAAAAACAATGATGCTTAATCGGTTAAAGATATTGATTTTATGTTTCTTTGCACTATACACACCATTCTTGTATGCCCAAAATAAAAACAATGCAAGGGAAGATTTTGAATTTATAAAATACCTCATAGGCAATGATATGAAAGAGGAAGCTCTGATTTGGGCAAACGGAAATTTCTCTTTGAGGCATTACGGTAAAGATACCGAAGACACAATCAATTTTTTGCGGGCTTGGACTTTTTATTCATCAAAATCTTTGACCAAAGCAAAAGAACATTTTGAGAAAGTAGGAGACTCATCTCTTTTTAAGCCTGCCTCCGTCTTTTTTTCTTCGCTCTCACAAGCCTACTTAGGTGAATACACTACGGCCTTAGACAACTTAGTTTCAAACAAAGACCTCTTGACAAAATTTTCCGAACTCCGTTTTTTTGAACAAGCGGGGCTGAGTCTTCTAAAAAGGGATTTTCATCTTTATGAGGACTACAGGAAAAACTTTTTTTATTCTTCTTATCTCTTAAAAGATAATGAACAAGCATTGGATTCCATTTACTTAAATCTAAAAAACTACAAAGCAAAATCACCCTTTCTCTCGGCATGTCTTTCTGCCATTGCCCCGGGATTAGGAAAAATCTATGCAGGAAGTCTCGGAGAGGGCCTAAGTTCTTTTGTTACCGTAGGCTCTTTTGCTGCCATTGCAACGGAAAATTGGATTAAGCACGGATTTGTTGATTGGAGAACAATATTATTTACTTCCATAGGGACTGTTTTTTATATCGGTAACATCTACGGAAGTATTGTCAGAGTAAAAATTGATTACGATGAATTTACTGAAAAACAAAATCTCAGCATTCTTTATACTATTCATTTGCCTCTCAGAAACGTTTTCGGTTTATAGTCAAATTGACTTCAGAAAAGCAGATTCCTGCTTTGAGAAAAAAGACTATGCCAATGCTCTTTTGGAGTATGAACGAATTTATTTTCTATGCTCTGATGTTGAAGCCTTGAAAAAAAAGGCAGAGGTTTTCAAGTGCAGAAAAGAATACGGGAAAGCGGCTTTCACTCTCAGAAGAATTCCTCCCTACTCCTTGTCTCAGGGAGAAAAAGACACACTTGCCTATCAAGTCTTATTGTATTATTATCTTGAGGACAATTTTTCAGAGGCTGAAAAATACATTAAGACCCTAGATTTAAATGTATCCGAAAATCCTTCCTCCCAACTGTTACTCATAGAGATACTTTTGCTAAACGAACTCAAAGAATACACGTCGGCTTACGAAAAATTGATTGCATACGAAGAGAAAACAGGAAATTTTTCTGCTGAATCCAAAAAGTGTTTAGACTCTTTGTACTCACACATTCCCAAATTAAAAAGCGAAACCAAAGCAAAAAATCTGTCTTTATTCCCCGGGTTGGGACAAATCTACGCAGGATATTACACGGAAGGGATATTTGCTTTCGGATTGAATGCTGCCATACTCTCATTCGGAGTTTATGAACTATGGCATAAAGATTTCGTCACCGCATGGATAGGAGGGGCAGGTATCCTTTCCGCAACTTATCTCGGACAACAGAAGCAAGCAGTTTATCTTGCACAAAAACGTAACTACAAAAGATTGTCTGAGTTCAACAAAAAAATAAAAACAGTAATCCTCTCTGAATTTGAATAAAACAAAAGTAAGAAAACAAATATTGATAAATCAAATTAGCTTTACCAAATTAATAAAAACAATTCCCGTTAAAGGGAAAAACTACAACATTATATACAATAAAAAAGCAGCATTGCAAAATCAAGGAAATCTATCAACTATGATAGATTAAGAAAACGGTGTTTCGTTTACCGATAACAAAGTCACGTTCCTTTTTCCACTGAGAAATAGTCTTTGTCTTTATGCTTTGCGATTCTGATGTTATATCAGTGGCTACGCAAAGCATGGTTTCCGAGCGTAAAATTTTCAACAGAGAGGATAAAAGTTTATCGTTTCTGTACGGAGCCTCAATAAAAATCTGTGTTTGGTTTTCTCTGTAAGCCCTTTCTTCCAACAGACGCAGTTTCTTATGTTTTTCATCTTCTTTTATCGGGAGATATCCGTTAAAAGCAAAGTTTTGTCCGTTGAAACCCGAAGCCATAAGGGACATATAAATAGAAGAAGGCCCGACAAGGGGAACAACTTTTATGTTTTTTCTTTGAGCCAAAGCCACCGCCGAAGCACCCGGATCGGCAACACAAGGCAAACCTGCCTCGGAAAGAAGAAAAATATCTTTATTTTCTTTTTCTATCTTATCCAATAAATCAGAAATATCAACTTCTTTTGTATGCTCGTTGAGGAGTTGAAACTCCACGGCATCAAAATCTTTAGCGTAACCTATCTTTCTCAGAAAGCGTCTTGCCGTTCTCAGTTCTTCGACAATAAAGCACTCACACTGCAAAATTTTTTCAACATTGAATGCAGGAATAGACTCTTTCCAATCAACGTCTGCCAACAATGTGGGAAAAAGATAAAGACTTGCCATAGTGTATTCGGAATTTACAGAGAACTAACTTTCTTTCAAATATTGCAAAGTAAGAAAAACTTCCAAACCTATTGAAGTTTTCATAACATTTTCATCAGCATCAAAATATGCAGTATGAAGATTGGCTATAGGTGTTCCCTGTTTGTGTGTTCCTATTCTGAAATAACAGGACGGCACTTGTTGGGCAAAATAGGAGAAATCTTCGGCTGTCATTCTCATTCCTGCATCAATGACAGTGCCTTTCGGCAAATAATCTTCCGCCCACTTTGTAACCTTAGCCGTAAGTTCGGGATTGTTGTAAACAAAAGGATAACCCGGGTCTATGAAAACATCAGCCTCTGCTCCGAATGCCTTTGCAGTATTTTCGCTTATCTGCTTTATCAACCTGTGACATTCTTTGCGCCAATCTTCGTCAAAAGTTCGGATAATACATTCCATTTTCACTTCCGAAGGTATAATATTGGTTCTGCCCTCTGCTATAAACCTGCCGACGGAAAAAGTTGTCGGCATAGTAGGATTGGCTGAACGTGACACTATAGTCTGCAAAGCCGTAACAACATGGCACGCCGCCACCACAGGGTCTATATCCAAATGAGGGGTTGCTCCGTGTCCTCCCTTACCTTTTATTGTTATGTATATCTCATCAGTAGAAGCCATAAGTTTTCCGGGTTTCAAGGCAAGAGTTCCGCACTCCAATTCGGGAGTACAATGAAAGGCCAGCATAGCCGACGGTTTTATCTTGTCAAAAATTCCTGCCCGTATCATGGATATTGCTCCCCCGGGATATTCTTCTTCCGACGGTTGAAAGACAAAAAGAACCCTGCCTGTAAACTTGTCTCTCAATCTGTTGAGTACACGTATTGTTCCGAGCAAAGTTGCCATGTGAACATCATGACCGCAAGCGTGCATAACGCCTCTGTTCTTTGAGGCAAAAGGCAGAGAAGTCTTCTCCTCTATAGGCAGAGCGTCCATGTCGGCTCTCAGACCTATACATTCGGAGTCGGGATTGCGTCCGTCAATATAGCCGAATATACCGTAACCATAAAGACTGTTATTGTATTCAACGCCGATAAGGTCTAATTCTTTGCAAATAAGTTCGGAGGTTTCTTTTTCTTGTTTGGACAATTCTGGATTTTGATGCAAGCGCCTCCTAATACCAACGACATAATCGAATTCCTGTTCAACTAATTCGTTTATTAAAAGTCTTTCGTCCATAATCGGAAGTAGTAAAAATTTTCTTTGCTGAGAGCCACTTTGCGGACTTGAACCGCAGACCTACGCATTACGAATGCGTTGCTCTACCAACTGAGCTAAAGTGGCAAAAAAAAAGTGTCCTTGCAGGGACTCGAACCCTGGACCCATTGATTAAGAGTCAATTGCTCTACCAACTGAGCTACAAAGACGACTTTATAATTAGTTTAACTATAAAATATAAGAACTTAAACTCCCATTTGAGATTGCAAAAGTAGTACTTTAAATTTAAATAATAAAATAAAATCAAACTTTTTTTTAATATTTTTAATAAATTTATTTATATTAATTTGATTAACAATTAATTATAATATATTACAAAAAGAACTTTCATTAATCTAAATTTCAATTCAAATCAATAAAAGTCCTAATTAATATAACAAAATTATCTATCCCTCAGATAATATTCTAACAAAGAAGTTTGTTTCTTTAGGTCTTATTTCTTCGTTATTTCGTCAATATCCATATCTATCCTCATCTTATAGAACGAACGCCAAACAAAAACAAGTGCAATAACAACAAATGCAAGTCCGAAATAAGGTGCTGCCTTACGGAAAGTTTCACTTATAGCCATTTCCATAGCAAGTAAACCAAAGAGAGTGGTAAATTTAATTATAGGATTAAGGGAAACGGAAGAAGTATCTTTGAATGGGTCGCCCACAGTGTCGCCCACAACAGAAGCATCGTGAATTTCAGTGGCTTTCAACTTCAAATCAACCTCCACAACTTTCTTTGCATTATCCCAACTACCGCCTGCATTGGCCATAAACACGGCTTGGAACAGTCCGAAAAGAGCAATAGAAATCAGATAAGAAACAAACAAACTCACGGCTTCCTCTCCTCCGAAGCCCTCAGGAGAAGACAGACAGGCAAAACCAAGTGCAAAGAAAAATACTGCAATGAAAATGTTAAACATTCCTTTTTGTGCATATTGGGTACAAATCTTCACAACCTCCACACTGCTTTCGGTGTCTGCTTTTTTAGGAGCCTTAGTGTCGAGTTTTATATTCCTTTTTATATATTCAACGGCCCTGTTTGCGCCTACGGTAACGGCTTGCGTACTTGCGCCTGTAAACCAATAGATAACGCAACCTCCGAGAATAAATCCAAGAATGGTGTAAGGATTAAGAATATTAAGAACTGAAGACGGGTCTATGCCGAGAGTGTTTTTAATGACAAGGATAATAGAAAATATCATCGTCGTTGCGCCTACAACAGCCGTACCTATAAGAACAGGTTTGGCCGTAGCCTTAAAGGTATTGCCCGCCCCGTCGTTTTGTTCCAAATAATATTTACTTTTTTCCATGTCGGGTCTGAAACCGAAATCCCTCTCTATCTCCGTGTCTATATTAGGTATCTCTTCAAAAAGAGAAAGTTCATATACGCTTTGGGCATTGTCCGTCACAGGGCCGTAGGAATCAACGGCAATGGTTACAGGTCCCATGCCCAACATTCCGAAAGCAACTAAGCCAAAGGCAAAGATAGACGGATAAATCATTATAGTGTCAAAAGTTCCGCTGAATATATAAGCAAAAAACATCAAAACAACGAAAACAATACCTGTCCAGAAAGCAGAAAAATTACCTGTGACAAAGCCCGATAAGATATTCAGAGAAGCACCTCCTTGGTAAGATGATTTGACAACCTCAAGCACATGTCCGCTCTTAGGCGATGTAAACACCTTTGTAATCTCGGGAATAACGGCTGCACCGAGCGTTCCGCAGGAAATAATTAGAGAAAGTTGCCACCAAAGGTCTCCGTAACTCATTCCGTTGTATTCCAAACCGCTGAGTTGTAAGTAGGAAACAAGCAATGTAACCCCTATACTCAATGCCGATGCAATCCAAATTAATGAAGTCAATGGTTTTTCAAAATCCAAATCCTCCGCATTTGAATACTTTGCCTTTGAGAAAGCATTATTGATGTAGTAAGCCAATATTGAAGTTATCACCATAAGTATTCGCATGGAAAAAATCCACACAAGGAGTTTGGTTTGCAAAAGAGAATCCTCTACGGCTAAAAGAATAAATGATACCAAAGCCACACCCGTCACTCCGTAAGTTTCAAAACCGTCGGCCGTAGGCCCTACCGAGTCACCCGCATTGTCTCCCGTGCAGTCGGCTATAACTCCGGGGTTTCTCGGGTCGTCTTCGCCAATCTTAAATACTACTTTCATCAAATCAGAACCTATATCAGCTATCTTGGTAAAGATACCTCCTGCTATACGCAGCGCACTTGCACCCAAACTCTCCCCTATTGCAAAACCTATGAAGCAACTTCCTGCCAAGTCATTAGGAACTAAAAGCAAAATAACCAACATAAGAAACAACTCCACGCAGACTAACATTACACCTATGCTCATTCCTGCATTCAGAGGTATGTTCAAGAGTTTCAGCGGTTGCTTGCGCAAGGAAGCAAAGGCCATTCTGGCATTGGCAAGGGTATTCATACGTATGCCGTACGCAGCCACACCGTAAGAACCCAACATTCCGATGACGGTAGACAACAATATAAGCAACACGCCTCCTATGCCTGCACTTTTTTCCGTCATAAAGCCGAAATAACATGCAACCACAATGCCTATGAAGACAAACAATATTGCAAGAAATCTTCCTTGCTGCTTAAGATATGTTGAACAGGTTTTAAAGATTACTTCACCTATCTCAAGCATACTTTTATGCACAGGAAGTTTTTTTACTTTCATAAATTGGTAAAGCCCGAATAGAAATCCTAAGACAGTAATCAAAAATCCCCAATGCAAGAAACTCCAAGAGTGTACTTCATCGGGGATTATCAAATCAGCCTCACTTGCTTTGCTTACAGAGCAGAGCAACGCGGCGAGCGATAATGTGACAAATCTTTTCATATTATTAAGTTTATTAGTCATTCTTTTATAACAGTAATTCTATATTAGGGGGACTTGCAAAGTTATAAACATTTTTCAAAGAAAGCAAATTTTTTATAGTTTTTTTCAATTTAAATAAATTTTTCCATACAAGAAAGCAACTTTGATTTCGCCTTATTTTCTCATTTTTAAACCTTAAATCATTGAAACTTCGTTTCAGAAAATTAAAACGAAGTTTCACGTCAGCGAAATCAAATCTCAGTTTTCTGAAACGAAGTTTTATTTTTCGGGAACTTTATTTTATCAATCTTTATTTTTACAAACGGGCAAACTTATTATTCAGAAAAAGAATTTTATCATATACTTTTGCCATTCTGATAAATAGTTGTAATTTTGCGAACGATAACAATAGTGTTATTTTTGTTGATATTTTAAAAGCATTACGCTTTATTTAGGCTGTCTGAAACTCAACACTTCGACAAAATCACCTTCAAGTAAAGTTGTAAATGCTCGCAGCAGTAAATCTGTGAGCTTTACTTGTTTTGGTGATAGGTAGTTGAGACCTCAGACAGCGAACAAACGAAAGTTCACAGGCTTTTTTTTATATTGACAAGAATAGCCGAAAGTATAATAAAAACAAATTTTAAAACCGAAGGGCTTAATGTGTATATAACCAAGCAAAAAGAAAAATGAAAAAGATTATAGTTTTTTCAGTTACAATGATTGTTACCATTATTAGTTTTGCGCAAATGCAATTGGCAACACTTAAACACAATGACAACATCTCTGCTTTTTACGGAGTAGATGCATTGAAAAATGCACACAATTCAGCCGTGAACGGAGATATTATTACTCTGTCTCCCGGTTCATTTAATGCTGTAAACATAACTAAAGCAGTAACTATCCGCGGAGCAGGCATGTTTATAGACACTGTTGCAGGTACAAATCCTACACATATCAATGGTAACTTTTCCATTAGTATTCCTAATGATTCTATTTATCACCTAACTTTAGAAGGTTTATATATTCCTCATACTATTTATGCAATAAACTCATATAAAACTAATATAATAAAGTGTATGATAAATAAATACGAAAGAACTTCTAATGTTACTGTTTATAATGTTCATGGCGACAATACTACTATTATCAACTGTATTATAGAGAGTCTATCTACCGACAAGATGGTTAACACACAAGTTTTGAATAGTGTTATTTTATCATTTGGTTCTTCAAACGCTGAGTATTCTACTATATTCTCTAATTGTGTAGTAAGAATATGCTCTACGACTAATCATAGTTTCTTTAATAGTATATTGTATTGTAATAGCACCGGTTACAGTACATATAACGCTTTTAATTGTATAGGTATATTTACCGTTACTTATACTAATGGAAATTATTTTTTATCACCTTTGTTAAATGGATGTAAAAATTATTCTTCTTTGTCTGCTGTATTTAAAGATTTTGACGGAACATATATAAACGGAGAAACAACATTTGAATTACAAGACAGTATAGCCAATACTATGCTTGGGCAAGACGGAACACAGGTAGGAATTTACGGGGGATATATGCCGTTTGACGCAAGAGTAAGTAATCCTCTTATAAGGAAAATAAATGTAGCCAACCGTTCAACTGCTGATGGTAAATTGAGTGTAGATATAGAAGTGGTTTCAGAATAATGAGTTAAAAATTTTGTTATTATGAAACGCTATTTATCAGTGCTGTCATTCATTCTTTTCTGCGGAGTGTTGTCTGCTCAACAGGTTTATACTTTACAGTATTGGTTTGATGGCAGATACGATATCCACTCTTCGCAAAGCAATATTGACGGTGTATGGCACGATTCCATAGACGTGCAGAACTTAGGTCCCGGTTTTCATACTATGTTTTTACATATACAAGATACGTCGGGCTTGTATTCTGTACCTCAATCATTCTGTTTCTTCACCGTAACAGATATAGCGAATGCAGAAGATGTAAGTTGCACTTATTGGTTTAATCAAGAAGATTCAAACAAATATAGTGCAAGTATTGGAAACGGTAGTTTATTGCTTGAAGTGTCGGACTTAGAAGAAGGTTTGCATACTCTGAATATGCAGATAGGCAGTGGCAATGCAGCAGAACTCAGAAGTTATCTTTTCTATAGAGTAACTATGCAAGGTGCTGAAACGGAGAATATGAACTATGCTTGCTGGTTCGACCAAGATACTGTCACACAACAAACAGGCACTATCGGTAACGGCAATTTCCTAATAGATGTTTCTGCTTTGGAAAGCGGTTTGCATACCCTGAACATTCAGATAGGCAGCGGTAATTCAGCTGAGTTAAGAAGTTATCTTTTCTATAAGATACCACAGCAAGAAACAGACATCTTTAATATGAATTATACCTACTGGTTTGATAATGATTTTGAGAATAGTCTAAGTGGAAATATAGGAGAGGGACACTTATTGCTTGAAGTGTCGGACTTAGAAGAAGGTTTGCATACTCTGAACATGCAGATAGGCAGTGGCAATGCAGCTGAACTTAGAAGCTATCTTTTCTATAGAGTAACTATGCAAGGTGCTGAAACGGAGAATATGAACTATGTTTGTTGGTTCGACCAAGATACTGTCACACAACAAACAGGCACTATTGGTAACGGCAATTTCCTAATAGATGTTTCTGCTTTGGAAAGCGGTTCACATACTCTGAACATTCAGATAGGCAGTGGTAATGCAGCAGAACTCAGAAGTTATCTTTTCTATATACAACCTACTTTTACATTGTCTGTATCTACGGATACGGATAAAGGTTCTGTTATGGGATATGGTGTGTACGATTCCTTGACTACCGTAACTATAGAGGCAATTGCTAACTATGGCTACCGCTTTGCAACATGGAATGATGGTAATACAGATAATCCACGTACTATAACTCTAACAAGTGATACTGTCTTTTCGGCAGTGTTCCTTCCTTTTGATACTATATACACCTATACTAACATTTGCGAGGGTGAAGTTTATTCTTTCTATGGCAGAGATATAGCACAAACAGGAATATACCTTGATTCTGTATTGCATGATGAAGGTTATTATGACTATTATCAACTTTCTTTAACCGTAAATTCTCCTGTCTTTACTGTAATAGATACTTCTGTTTGCGGTGATTTTGTTTATAACAATGTAACTTACACAGAAAGTCAGACAATAACAGAAAACTTACAGACCTATCTCGGTTGCGACAGTACGGTTACAATAAACCTAACCGTAAATTCTCCTGTCGTTACTGTAATAGATACTTCTGTTTGCGGTGATTTTGTCTATAACAATGTAACTTACACAGAAAGTCAGACAATAACAGAAAACTTGCTAACCTATCTTGGTTGTGATAGTACGGTTACAATAAACCTAAGCGTAAATTCTCCTGTCGTTACTGTAATAGATACTTCTGTTTGCGGTGAATTTGTTTATAACGGTGTAACTTACACGGAAAGTCAGACGATAACAGAAAACTTGCAAACCTATCTTGGTTGCGACAGTACGGTTACAATAAACCTAAGCGTAAAGCAAAATGTCAGCGGAACAATTTCAGCAAACATCTGTTACGGAGAAACTTATAATGAGTTTGGTTTTTATGTAAATACATCGGATTATGACAATACAAATCAAGTACTTACATTCACACAAGAATTGCAAACAATCAGCGGTTGTGACAGTGTTTCTACTTTGATTTTGACATTAAATCCTACTTACGAAATCTTTATTCACGACACGGCGGACTACTTTAACGAAGTAAATGCTTTGACAGATACTACTATAACAAGACATTCTTCGGTTAATGGTTGCGATAGTGTAGTTACTACTTATTATCATTACAATCCTACAGGCTTGGAGTGTGTGGATAATAAGGTTTCAATATTCCTTTATCCTAATCCGACAGAGGCAAATGTAACTCTGACGTGTAAAGGATTGCAAACGGAGGCAACTATATTTATTACTGACCAACAAGGCAGGGAGATAAAAACTCAGAACCTACCGAAAGGAGTAGAAAGTGTAGATATAGAAACGGCAAACTTTGATAGCGGTATTTATTACATTAGAATAAAAACGGGCAATGTAATACATACAGAAAAATTGATTAAAAAATAATTTCTACATTTAAAGGTTGTGAAGTTTGTTTCACAACCTTTTTTATACTTCTTTATTTTTGTCACCACGAAACTTTGTTTTAGAATTATACTGAGTTAAAAAGTTGGTATGAGTATTACCGACTTTTTAACTCAGCATCTTTTATTCCGTCCAATAAGTCTTAAATCTTACAACATAAAATTAAAAGTCTCACAAAAATAAAACTTCGTTTCAGAAAATTAAAACGAAGTTTCACGTCAGCGAAATCAAATCTCAGTTTTTTAAAACGAAGTTTTAGAAAATTAAAATCAAGTTTTATTTTTTCTGCATTTAGGTTTTATTTTTTCCAAGGGCAAAAAGCAAGAAAACAAATTTTTCAGTCTGATGTTTGGATATTTGAAAATATTATCCGAACTTTGCACTTCCAAGAGCATATTATATGATAGTAAACTCCTATAAAATATTAAACAACAC
>JAFVAP010000090.1 GCA_017480455.1 Bacteroidales bacterium
CATCAACGAAAGTAATCAATTCTCCTTTTGACATTAGGAAAGCATCTAAACGTGTTTGGCTTACGCCTTTGTTTTCTCTCGAAAACACTTTTATACGTCCGTCTTTCTCAGAAAAATCTTTGCAAATCCTTAAAGAATTGTCCTTACTTCCGTCATCGAAGAGTATTATTTCAATATTCGTATAAGTCTGTCTGAGTATGGAAGAAATGCACTCAGATAAAAAATCCTCATTGTTAAATACGGGAACTATGACAGAAACTAATTTATTCATCGAAAAGTTGTTTTTTCAGAAAGTAAAGAGAAAAAGAACGGTGTTTTTCCAAGTCTGCGTTTACTGAGTCGTAGTTTGTTTTCAGTAGATTGTGCAAAAAAATGCCGTTAATATCTTTTTTTGAGAAGACAATTCTTTCATTGAGTCCGAATAAATTGAGCAAAGAGGTAAATCTGCTCAAACCACGGTCTTTGTTAGCAATGCAAACAAAGGGTTTATTGAAGATTATGGAGAACACGGTTCCGTGAAAACTGTCCGTGATTACAAAATCCGCATCATCGAAACTTTTTATCCAAGTCTCAACTGAGGCAAACACACTCTCTTTGTCAGACGGAAATTGTTTCCAATTTTTTTTAGGCATAATATCTCTTGTATCCATATCTAAGCGACGGGAAAGTATGTCAATGATTTCTTCTTTTGCAGGTGTTTTGTCCAAGATATATGTAAATATATTCTTCTTTTGCTTAAGTGAAACTCCGTCAGGCTGAACTGAGACTTCATTTTCTTGTTTTATGACTTTGTCTTGACACTCTTTAACGTAAATTGCTCTCCATTGTTCTTTGCTTATGAGCAGTGTGGGGTCTAAAACCTGTACGGCATTGCCTGAAAACTCTTTTTTGATAATATCAACAGCATCTTCTTCCCTTACACTTACGGCAGAGAATTTTTTTATTAGTTCTTTACATTCTGACTTTTCTTTGACAGAATATTCGTTTATGTTGTCCAAACCGAAAGAAGCTGCGTATGAAAAGCGCTTTTTATCACTTTTTTTTAAAAAATCGAAAAAATATCTCCTTACATCGCCGTATATTCTTCTCCAAATCTGATCACTTCCGCAAATAAAAATATCAAACTTTTCAATATCCGTGGGTTTAATTCTTTTTTTTCCTTTGAAAAAATCAAGAGTAACTATATTCTCTTTAATAAAGCGTTCGGTGTTTTGCGCAGAAAAAAGATAGTCTTTACGTTTGAGTTTTTTCTTGAAAAGAGGGCGGTATTTTTTATCTCCTTTCAAGATGCCGAAAACAAATCTTGCAGAAACATCTTTTAATTTCCCATAAAGATTTTCACGTCTCAGAAAGACAGGATTGTCCGTCACAACTTCAAAACCCATATCCGCTATGGTTTTTTGCAAAGCATAGGCCTGTAAAATTCCGCCGTAGTTTGTTCTTAGCGGCTGTGTGAGTATCAAGACTTTTTTCATCGTTTCAGATTCTTTTTTCTATTAATTTCCAAGTAAAAATCCGTATTCTGTCTATAAGTATTGCTATTGTGTAAACAAGGATTATAAATCCGAACATAAGTCCCAAGCAACCCAATCCCGAATATCCGTAATAGATTTTTCGTGCGCACTGACTGTAAAAAGGAAGTATGCAAAACGAAGAGTGGAAAAGATAGGCTGAAAACGAAGATGAGGCTACCGTGTTAATGAACCGTGATTGTAATTTGCATTTGGAAAAGAACATAAGTAAGTTAAGAGCCGACAAGATGACGAAAGGAGAAGAATAAATCCAAAGATTGGAGGCAAATTCTTTGTTGTCAGTCCTCAGTAGAGCAAAAGCAATGGTTTCTAAAATGCAGACAGAGAAAAAGCAAATCAAATCCCAATGTTTTTTTACATTGAAAAGAGGGTGTTCTTTGCCGTAAAGCCTGATGTATCCCGCCAAAAGGTAAAGCCCGATGAAAGAAACGGCAGAATAACCTCCGACAAAAAACTTTGCAGCGTCTTTATAAATCCACGCATATAAAGTTTGCAAAATGAAAAACGGTATAATAACGGATTTAATCCTCTTTTTGTCGGAGTTTTCTAAGAAACCGTTAAGCACAGGTGCAAGAATATAGAGGCAAAGGTAAGATTTGATAAACCACCCTGTATTTTTAAAAAGCAGACACTCGGTTATTCCGTCCCAAGAGAAAGGTTTGCCGAGCAGAACGGCGGCAAAATATATTCCGAAATAAAAAAACAGTATTTGATAAACAAATTTCAGAAAGCCTTTTCTTTTAACCCTTATTCCGAACCAGCCGGAAATAAGAACGAAAACATTGACTGCAACAATGCAAACAAATTCCAGAAAAGTGCGTGTAAGAGCCCCTGTGCCGTTTGTTTGAAATTCTGCTGCAGAGGGAGAACCCAAGAGAAAGAAATTAACATGCAATGCCAAAATCATCAGCATTGATATTATTCTTAGAAGTTCTATTTCGGACAATCTTTGTTTCATTATAGTTTTATCTTTGAGTTACTGCATAGATGAAAAGAGACAGGGAAAGCATATCTGCAGAGCCTCCCGGGGAAATGTGTTCCGCAATAAACATTCTGTTCATTGCTTCGAGTTTTTCAACAGAGAAATTTTCCAAAAGTTCTTTGGCTTCCTGCTTTACTTGTTTCGCTCTTTGCTCTCCTTTTCTGTAATAAATGTTAGTATCTTCCAGTTCAGTCATTATAAACAAGAGCAGTTTCTGACAGAAAAACTCTTCTTCCTTTCTTTGTTCTATAAACTCAAAACATTCATTAAACAAAAAAGGATAGCCTTCTATGGCCGAGGAAAGTGCGCCTTTAACCTTGTTTTCCGCTAATACCTTAGCCCCGTGTGTGCTTTGAGGTTGTGTGAACTTGGCAGCAGTTTCTTTTATCTTAGTTCGGAGAGTGTCTTTCTCTATCTTACCGTATTGTTTGTAAACATTGGCAGCGCAAGTTAAAACCATACCCATGGAAAACAAAGCACCTTTGTAGGTGTTTACTCCCTTGGTGGCATCAAACATGGCTTTCTCCGCCTGTAAACCTACGGAGCGTATATCGTTTTCCGATAAGACGGTATTGTCATAGCCGTAGAGTGCGAGATTATAAAAAAACGGTTGCATTTTTTCTATACTCCGTGCCATAAGAGAATAATCCATATCGGTATGGGCGCCGTTGTCTTTTTTGTCTACAAGACCCGGCTTGGGCGTTGTGTCTAATTCGGTTCTGATACTGTGTGTTGCCAAAAAAGAAAGAAGACTCACTCCCGTAAAAGGATAAGACAGGGCAAGGGCTTTTTGAAATTCAAAATTGTAAAGATGATTTCTCAGTTTGGAAGCCGAAATTACAATGCCATTGTCTTCTTTACGTTTTATCTCAGTAAATTCTATACCGTTCATAGGTAAGATTTGAGACATCAATTCATTGTAACGGCAGGTTAATTTATCTTCAGGCTCGCTTCCTGCAAAGCGTCGTTTGATGTTTAACGCAGGGGCGATATGATTGGAAAAAAGATTTAAATCAATGGTTATTTGACTTGTACTTGCATCGCTTAGTTCTTTGAGAAAGTAAGTAGGAAAGGTTGTGTCGGAAATTTGATAGTCGCTGCCCTTACAAACTGTTACGTTGTCCAAATCTTCAACGCCTCTTCTTATCATTAGTTCCCTTTCCCTGTAAGAAAAAACGCTTCGGTCTTCTTTTACTACTATGATGTATAAGTTATCGACTTGCTTTGCTGCTTGCTTAATTAAATAGCGGTGACCTAAGGTAAAGGGGTTGGCATTCATTATTATACAGCCGTTATACCCGTCTTTTCTTAGTGAAGACAAATAGTTGCAGTAGTCTTTTAAGCCTTCGCCGCTCTCCATTAAGACAGCGTTGCCGCAGGAGGCTAAAAGACGGAATGAAAGGGAAGAAAAGATGCCTTCGTTCTTAGGTTTTGTAAATACCCTTACGTTGTTTTCTCCGTTAGAAACTGCTTTAAGATAAAGGTGGGATATGAGTTTGGCACCCATACCCGTATCTCTCAATTCCTCACTTACGGCAATACATTTTATGATGTTGCGTTTCAATCCGCCGCAACCTAACAACACGTCTTCATCTCCGAGCATAAATACGCCGGCATAATAATCCACATCCTCCAAACGAAGGTCGTTGTCAGCCAAAAAAGATTCTACTCTTTTTTTATAAGATTTTATACTCAGAGGAATATCTCTTATCTCAAAATTTTGTCCGAAGGTGTCTATCATTTCAAATTTTGTGTTTGCAAAGTGCAAAGTTAATATTTTTATTCTGAAAAAAACGGGAGAGAAACTTTAAATTGAAACTTATTTTTGATGTTTTTCTTTTATAAATGTATCTTTTTTCACACTTTTCCGTATCAATAGGCAATCGAAATTAAAATATTAATACAATGATAGTATCTATTTTCAGAAGGAATTATTTTTTGCAATTCGTGTTACTTTTGGTTGTTCCCGTAGTTCTTTGGCTGCCTGCTTTTATTAATCCTCCTGCACTTGCGGAACGCGGAGTTCTGGATATGCCTTTATATGAGGCTTTCTCATCTCTTTTTGCAGAGAAGAGCTTTTGCGCCGTTCTGTTTGCCTTTGTTGCAATCATTTTACAGGGACTTCTTATTAATTATATATGTACAAGTTACCAACTTTCACAAAAAACATCTTATTTTCCTGCTTTTGTTTATATTCTTCTTATGAGCAGTGATTATAGGTCCATGACTTTGACTTCCGTTTGTATAGCCAACCTTTTCCTCATTCTTTCTTTGTTTGCTTTCCTTAAGTGCTACAACAAAAACGAGGGTTTGGACGAAATATATCTTTCAACCGTGCTTTTGTCGGTTGCAAGTTTGTTTTATTCTCCCGTTATCCTGCTTGTGTTTTGGATATGGGTAGGTTTGTTTAATTTCAAAATTTACAAACTGCGTTCATTTTTTGTAAGCATATTCGGTTTTCTTACTCCTTATGTAGTTCTTATGGTTTATTATTACCTTAACAACGAGATACAGACTATTCAAACTTTCTTTACGGTGCGCTTTACCGTTCTTCCTGAGTTTTCTTTCTTCAATCAGCCGATACAAATAGTCTATATGGTTTACTTGTTTGCTCTTTCGCTGCCTGCATTTGCAGTTACATACTCATACAGAAACGAACAAAAACTCTCGGTCCGCAAGAGAATATCTACGATTTTGCTTTTGTTTGTGTTTTCCTTGCTTCCGTTTGTCTATGATATATCTTCGTGTACGATGTCTTTGATTTTTGCCCCTGCATTGGCTTGTATGCTGACTATTTTCTTCTTTTCAGTAAAGAGAAGTATTTATTCTGATGTTTATATTTTGATATTATTCATCTTAACATTAGTGAAAATTTTGCTGAATTGTTAAAATTTTTCTACTTTTGCAGCTTTGAAAAAATCTTATTGTTAAATAAAAAAAATTAAAATAATCAATCAATGAAAATGAAACGACTTTTCCCTGTAATGCTTTTTGCCTGCATGGGATTTTCTGCAATGAGCCAAGGCTCGTTGTCTTCCGGTATTAAGTCGGAAAACCTTGATAAGACGGTGAAACCTTCAGAGGATTTCTATGAATTTGCTTGCGGCGGTTGGATAAAAAACAATCCTCTTCCTGCTGCTTATTCCCGTTTCGGCTCTTTTGACCAGCTTGCCAAGGATAACAGTGAGAGAATAAACAGTATTCTTAACGACTTGATGAAAAATAATTACAAACAAGGTACAACGGAAAGAAAACTTGCCGATCTTTATAAAATGGCAATGGATTCAGTAAGGAGAAACTCGGAAGGAGTAAAACCCGTTATGCCTGTTATTACTGAGTTGGAGAATTGCAAAACCAATGCAGACTTGTTTGCTTGGCAGACAAAGTATGCTCCTATGGGAGTTCAGGAATTTATGTATATGGGTTTCAATGCAGATGAGAAAGACTCAAAGAATAATATCCTTAATATATATCAAAGCGGTCTTACCTTAGGTCAAAAAGAATATTATCTGGATAATGATGCCCCGACTAAGGAAATAAGAGAGGCTTATAAGAAACATATAACCCGTATGTTCAAACTTTTTGGCTTCAAGGACAAAGTAGCTAAGAAGAAAATGGAAAGCGTAATGAAAGTAGAGACTGCAATAGCTAAGGTCTCCCTTTCAAGAACTGAGTTGAGAGATGTTGAAGCCAACTACAACAAAATGTCTTTGAGCGAGTTCAATCAAAAATATCCTAATGTGCAGTTGGAAAAGATAATGGCTGCAATGGGAGTGAAGAGCAGGGATATTCAACAAATGATAGTAGGTCAGCCTTCCTTCGTTCAGGGTATAAATGATATACTTGCAACTATAAAACCTGAGGACTACAAAGCTTATTTGGAATGGGACGTCATTACTTCTGCGGCATCATATCTTAGTGATGAGGTGGCTGAAGCTAACTTTGATTTCTTCGGAAAAACACTTTCGGGCAGCAAAGAGATGCAACCGCGTTGGAGACGTTGTACTTCTCAAGTTGAAAGACAGATGGGCGAGGCTCTTGGCAAGATGTATACCGAGAAATACTTCCCTCAGTCTTCTAAAGAAAGAATGGAAAAACTTGTAAAGAACCTTCAGATAGCATTGGCCGAGAGAATAAAGGCTCAAGATTGGATGACACCGGAGACAAAGATAGCAGCATTGGAAAAACTCCTTACATTCTACGTCAAGATAGGTTATCCTGACAAGTGGACCGATATGTCGGAATTGAGAATAGACGCTTCCAAGTCTTATTATGAAAACATAATGGAGTGCAACCGTTTTTGGACCAAACATGAGTTGGATACCAAAGCAGGAAAGCCTGTGGACATAGACGAATGGCAAATGACACCGCAGACAGTCAATGCTTACTACAACCCAACTACTAACGAGATATGTTTTCCTGCAGGAATATTGCAATATCCTTTCTTTGACCCGACTGCAGACGATGCTTTCAATTACGGAGCTATAGGAGTGGTAATCGGACACGAAATGACACACGGATTTGACGACCAAGGCTCGCACTATGACAAAGACGGAAACATGACGGATTGGTGGGTTGCTTCCGACGTTGAAAACTTCAAGGCAAAGGGTAAGCAATACGCTGAGTTCTTCTCAAAAATCAAAGTATTGCCTGACTTAAACGCAAACGGACAACTTACTTTGGGAGAAAACCTTGCTGACCACGGCGGATTGCAAGTTGCTTGGTATGCTTACAAAAATGCAACAAAAGGGAAGAAACTTGAAAAGAAAGACGGATTTACGGCAGACCAAAGATTTTTCCTTGCTTACGCAGGAGTATGGGCAAGCAACATCACCGAGCAGGCAATACGCAGCCAAACGAAATCAGACCCTCATTCATTAGGTCGTTGGAGAGTGAACGGCGCTTTGCCTCATATTGATATGTGGTACGATGCTTTCAATGTGAAAAAAGGAGACAAGATGTTTATACCTAAGGAAGAACGTTTGAAACTTTGGTAACCTAACAGTATAAATTGATTTTAATTGCTAAGGTCCTCCGCTTTATAGCGGCAGGACCTTATTTTATTTTTATACCCTAAATTTTCGTTAAAATAAAACTTCGTTTTAATTTTCTGAGATTTGATTTCGTCGGGCTGAAACTTCGTTTTAAAATCGTGAAACTTCGTTTTATTTTTCTGACACTTGATTTTAATTTTTTGAGATTTGATTTTATGGTTTTGAGGGTTGATAAAAATGATGCTTTGTTATTTTTTCTGAAAGAAAATGCTTCTCTTTGTTGTGTCGGAATTAAGAATATTTGAGTAAAAAGGTCGAAATTGTGCGTTGTTTAAATAATTTTCCGCACTGTTCTGACGTTATAAAAACAAAAGGTGTAAAAAAATATTAAAAATGAGAAGACTGCTTATAGCTTTGATTATTCTTTCGGCACTGTCTTTTTTTTCGTGTCAGAAAAGTGCTGACAAAAAAATAGTTGATTTTCAAAATAGGGAAATTAAACTTAATACTAAGGAAATCAAAATGGTAAGTCTGGTCGGAGGACTTACGGAATGGATTTATAAACTCAAACAAGACGACAAACTTATCGGCGTAGGCAAGGAGTACAGGGAAGAGTTCGTCGGCAATTTACCTGTTGTGGGTTCGTTTTTCGATATAGACACTTTGCAGATTAAAGAATTGAAACCCAATGTTGTACTTGCAAGTACTTTTTTGCCTAAACACTATATATCTTGGTTGGAGGAAAATAATATAAGCGTTGTTTTGTTTACCTATCCTACTGATTTGGAAGATATGTATAAGGCTTTGGACCTTTTGGGTGCAATTTTTAATGATAAGGAACTTACAGATAAAGCGATAAAAGATTTTAAGACCGAATTGAAAAATATACTTGCAAGCAGCAAAGCAAACAACGCCACTGCTTATTTTTCTTTGCGTTTCAATGATGAGGCAGGTGAAGATGAGGTAGCTTCGCATCAGCATCTTATGGGTAAGTTTTTGGAGATGGCTTCTTACGATAACATCGGCAAGGATGCGCTTAATATGGTTATGGACAGGGAAGATATTATTAAAATCAACCCGGAATACATCTTTATTGATGAGCTGCAGAAGCAAGCCTTTGTAAACACACCGCCTTATAATGCTATGCCTGCCGTTGTGCAAGGAAAGGTGATAGGACTTAATATGAAATCTTTCACGGCTTTTTCTCCGCGCTATCTGCAACTTGTTAAACAAATTACGGAGGCTTCTCTCTGAGAAAATAAATAAGGAGAAAAAGAAAAGGAAATTAAGGATTTGAAAAATAAAAACATCAATAAAAAGTCATGATACAAAAGAAATTACAGGAAAATATTGCATCTGCTTTAAACAATCTTTATAACGCAGGCGTTGAAGCAAAAGACATTGCTTTGCAGCCGACAAAAAAAGAATTTGAGGGCGATTATACCTTGGTGGTTTTCCCTTATGTCAAACTTGCAAAAAAATCTCCCGAACTTGTTGCAGAGGAAATAGGTGCGCAGGTAAAGAAAACAAGCGGTATTGTAAGCGGATACAATGTTATAAAAGGATTTCTGAACTTTTCTGCTGATAAATCCTATTGGAATACTTTTTTAGACAAGAACAAAAACAATTCTTCTTTCGGTTTTCAGAAAGAAAGAGACGAAAAACCTATAGTAATAGAATACTCTTCCCCTAATACCAACAAGCCTTTGCATCTCGGACACATCAGAAACAATCTTTTGGGTTGGAGTGTTGCCGAGATACTTAAGGCAAACGGCAACAGGGTGAAAAAAGTCAATCTTGTAAACGACCGCGGCGTACATATATGCAAGAGTATGGTGGCTTGGCTGAAATTTTCCCAAGGAGAAACACCCGAAAGCAGCAATATGAAGGGCGACCATTTGGTCGGAAAATACTATGTCGTTTTTGACAAAGAGTACAAGAAAGAGATAGCCTCTCTTGTCGCAGAGGGAATGAGCGAAGAGGAAGCAAAGAAAAATGCTCCTATAATGCAGGAGGCTCAGAATATGCTTGTGAAGTGGGAAGAGAAAGACGCAGAGGTTATAAATCTTTGGAAGAAGATGAACTCTTGGGTTTATAAGGGTTTCGATGAAACATATAACCGTTTGGGAGTTGATTTTGATAAAATATATTATGAAAGTGAGACTTACCTTTTAGGAAAAGACCTTGTTAAAGAGGGATTGGACAAAGGTGTTTTCTACAAGAGAGACGACGGAAGTGTGTGGATAGACCTCACAAACGAAGGTTTGGACGAAAAACTTCTGCTGAGAAAGGACGGAACGAGTGTTTATATGACACAAGACTTGGGAACGGCTTGCCTGCGTCACAAAGACTTTGACTCTGACAGACTTATATATGTTGTAGGTAATGAACAGATATATCATTTCCAAGTTTTGAAGAAAGTTCTTGCCAAGTTGGGCTTCGAATGGGCTGAAAACGTTTATCATCTCTCATACGGAATGGTCGAATTGCCTAACGGAAAGATGAAATCACGTGAAGGTACTGTCGTAGATGCAGATGATTTGATGCAGGAAATGTATGAGCAGGCAAAGAAACAAACTTCGGAAAAAGGCAAACAGCAAGACCTTAGTTCTGAAGAAGCAGACAAACTCTACAATACTCTTTCTCTCGGAGCCTTAAAGTATTTTATTCTTAAGGTAGACCCTTCCAAGACCATGCTTTTCAATCCTCAAGAGAGCATAGACTTCAAC
>JAFVAP010000091.1 GCA_017480455.1 Bacteroidales bacterium
ATACAAATTGGACGTTGTCACCATACCGACAAACCGCCCTGTAATCAGAATTGACCACGAAGACCTTATATATAAAACCAAGAGAGAAAAGTTTGCTGCCGTCATAACTGAGGTTGAAGAACTGAGAAACTCTGGAAGGCCTGTCCTAATCGGTACCGTGGACGTTGAAACCTCGGAATTGCTGAGCAAGATGCTAAAACTAAGGCGCATTCCTCATCAAGTCCTTAATGCAAAACTTCACCAAAAAGAAGCTGAAATTGTTGCCTTTGCAGGAAAAACAGGAACGGTTACCATAGCAACCAATATGGCAGGCCGAGGAACTGACATCAAACTCGGTGAAGGCGTTAAGGATGCAGGCGGTTTGGCTATCATAGGTACTGAAAGACACAATTCACGCCGTGTAGACAGACAGTTGCGCGGCCGTGCAGGAAGACAGGGTGACCCGGGCAGCAGTCAGTTCTTTGTTTCTTTGGAAGACGAACTTATGAGAAGATTTGGTTCGGAAAGAATGGTTAAGATAATGGACAGACTCGGAATAAAAGAAGGTGAAGTCATACAACACCCGATGATGACACGAAGTATAGAAAGAGCGCAAAAGAAAGTTGAGGAAAACAACTTCGGAATACGTAAGCGTCTTTTGGAGTACGACGACGTCATGAACAACCAACGTACCGTTATCTATACAAAACGTCACAATGCTCTTTACGGAGACAAACTTGCAATCGATATTTCCAATATGATATACGACTGTGTGGCTGTCATGATTGACAGAAACGAGTACGATTACCAAGAGTTGCAAAATCAATTCCTTGTTACATTCGGTTTTGAGTTTCCTGTGGACGAACCTACTTTCAACAAGAGCCGCAAAAATCAAATAAGAGACGACATATTCAACGCAGTATATAAATACTATAAGGAAAGAATGGAAAGAATAGCCTTTTTGGCGTTCCCGTTCGTTAAAAATCTTGTTGAAAATCAACAGTCACGTTTCGAAAACGTTGCTTTCCCTATCACGGACGGAATAAAGACCATCAACGCTATTGCTCCTATAAAGAAGAGTTACGAATCCGAGGGTAAAGAAATAGCCCTTGCGGTTGAAAAATCAATAACTCTGCAAATCATAGACAACGCTTGGAAAGAGCATTTGAGAAATTTGGACGACCTTCGCCAAAATGTACAAAATGCTTCCTACGAGCAGAAAGACCCTCTTGTGATTTACAAGTTGGAAAGTTTCAATTTGTTTGAGGAAATGCTTATTGAAATCAACAAAGATATTGCTTCATTCCTTTGCCGTGCTGCTTTGCCTATAGCAACTAACAACATAAGAGAGACGGAAGAGCCTACCACGGATACCCGTAACTTGAAAACATCAAGGGAAGAGAACAATAACAGACAACTTTCCACCAACGGAGAACAGGAAGTAAAACGTCAGCCTGTCCATGTTGAGAAAAAGATAGGCAGAAACGACCCTTGCCCATGCGGTTCGGGAAAAAAATATAAGAACTGCCACGGAAGAAACGTCAATGAATAATCTTAAACAAAGCGATGCAATGAAATTTTGCATCGCTTTTTCTTTTAATCCCCGATAATCTTCATAAACATATTTACAAACTAAAATGTCGGCAGCACAACATCTTATTTTTACTTTCATACAAGCAGAAATCCTCTCCCCTGCTTTGCTGATGAAAGAAAAATATCCTTAATTACAATTCTTATTATCCCCGTTTCCACAAATTATAAACTTGATTTCACTGCAATAAAACTTCGTTTTAATTTTCTAAAACTTAATTTCAGTGAGACAAAACTTCGTTTTAATTTTCTAAAACTTGATTTCAGCACAGTGAAACTTCGTTTTAATTTTTTGAGACTTGATTTTGTTCCGATAATCCTTGATTTTGTTAAAATTACGTCAAAATTTGACACCGTAATACAAGCACTTGATTAATCATTACTTAGTTTTTTTGATAATAAGTTGTATTTATGGTTTTTTTTTACTTGCTTTATAAAAAAAATTGTAACTTTGCAGAAATTTTAATCAAAATATAGAACTGATATGAAAAAAGGTCTGTTTACAATAGGAGCAATTGCTCTTGGTTTGGTTTTGTTTTCTTGTTCTGACAGCAAAGATTGTGAGTGTACTGCGGTGAATATTAACGGCACACTTACCACAACGACGGTCTTAAACGAAGATACAGGAGATTACGAAGAAGTTGAAACATACGTATATAGCGACAGTCCGGATCCGAGAAATTTTCTTCTAACTGATTATGAGGGGATTTGTACTGATTTCAGCGATAAAGACATACCTGCAGAATGGAGACATATAATTTCTGATACATGTAGAATAACTTGCAGTGAAAAATAATTAAGCCCATGCTTACACTTATAAAGAACATAAAAGGTCTTGTCCAAGTTGAAGACAAGGCTAAGATTGCTGTTTGCGGTAAACAAATGGCTGAATTACCTTGTATTGACAATGCGTTTCTTCTTATTGAGAATGAAGAGATAAAGGATTTCGGACCTATGGATAAGTGTCCGCAGTCTGCAGATAAAATCATAGATGCCGAGGGCAGGTTTGTACTTCCTTCGTTCTGCGATTCTCACACTCATTTAGTGTACGCAGGCAGCAGAGAGATAGAATATATAGACAAAATCAAAGGTCTGTCCTACGAAGAGATAGCCGAGAGAGGCGGAGGTATAATAAATTCCGCTCTACGTTTGCAAAAAGCATCGGAAGAAGAGTTGTACGACGATGCCATGCAGAGATTGGAAAGCATAATCAAGACAGGTACAGGTGCAGTTGAGATAAAATCGGGCTATGGCTTCACCACCGAGGCTGAACTTAAGATATTGAGAGTCATAAGAAAACTAAGGGAAAACTCTCCTCTGACAATAAAAGCCAATTTTTTAGGTGCTCACGGAGTACCTTTGGAATACAAGGGCAGAATTGACGCTTTCGTTGATAAGATAATAGAGGAAATGATTCCTAAGGTTGCAGATGAGGGCTTGGCAGACTTCATAGATGTATTCTGCGACAAAGGTTTCTTCACCGTAGAGCAGACGGACAGAATGTTGAGTGAGGGAGTAAAGCGCGGATTGAAACCTAAAATCCATGCAAACGAACTTGCTGCCTCCGGAGGTATACAAGTGGGAGTAAAATACGATGCTTTGAGCGTTGATCATCTTGAATATACGGGAGAAGAAGAAATAAAAGCCCTGCTCAATTCACACACCATGCCGACAATTCTTCCCGGTGCTGCATTCTTTTTGAATATGCCTTATGCACCTGCAAGAAAAATGATAGAGGCAGGTCTTCCTGTGGCTATGGCTTCTGATTTCAATCCCGGCTCTTCACCAAGCGGAAATATGCAACTTGTATTAACCTTTGCATGTGTTAATTACAAACTTCTTCCTCAAGAAGCCGTGAATGCTACAACCATAAATACAGCATACGCAATGGACGTTGTCAAAGATTTAGGTTCAATTTGCAGAGGCAAAAAGGCTAACTTCTTCATAACAAAGAAAATACCGACAATAGAATACTTACCTTATTTCTACGGAGAAAACAAAATAGAAAGAGTATTTTTGAACGGCAAAGAACAATAACAATGAAAACAGACAGATTTTTCAATATTTTTTCAACACGGATAAGCAAGAAAGCAATCTTTCTGCTTATCGGTGTTGTTTCTTTTCAATATGCAATGTCCCAAGCGCAGTCTTCTTATTGGGAAATAGGTCTGATGGGCGGTATCTCCAACTATGTAGGTGATATAAACAGCATGTTCAAAAACGGAAAAGACGATTCCAAAGAGTGGAATCAATTTGAAAGCAGTTTCAATTTTTACAATGCTCATTTCGTAGGCGGAGTTATAGCACGTTATAACTTCAATCCACGTTGGGTTTTAAGGTCTTCTCTCCTATTCTCCAAACTTTCAGGAGACGACAAACACTTCAACAACGAGAGAAATCTGAATTTCCGCTCAACATTGCAGGAACTCTCTCTTGCAATGGAGTTTAACTTCATGGATTACCGCACAGGCTCACGCCAACACAGGTTTACACCTTATATATTCGGCGGAGTGGCTCTGTTTCACTTCAATCCCAAAACAGAGATATACGACCCAATAGAGCAAGAGACCCTTACGGTCAGTCTACACGATTTAAACACTGAAGGACAAGGGCTTATAGACAAACGAAACAACTATAGCCGCATCAATCTTTCCGTTCCGTTCGGAGTAGGTCTAAAATTCTCACTCTCAACTCATACTTGCTTGGGATTGGAATGGGGATTTAGAAAAACATTTACTGACTACATCGACGATATAAGTACGACCTATGTAGACCGTGAGACACTTTTGGCATACGGAGGCGAACAAGCAGTGACAGCAGCAGACAGAACTAATGAATTATTTGGCAATGAGGGTCTATACCATACCAACGGTGAGATGAGGGGAAACAGGACAACTAAGGATTGGTACAACTTTTTGACTATATCAATCACGACAAGACTTTCCTCAAACTCAAGAGGTAAATGTCTGACAAACAACAAAAGATAAATAGACGTTGATTAAATTTCAACAAAAGTAAAAATCAACTTAACTAAAAGAGCAAACGTAAAATCTCTGCAGGCAATACGGCTATTATTAAAAGAACATAAGTCCACAAAAAATTGACAAGGTTTTTGTACACTTCACCTTGCAGTTTTATAAGCAGAATAGCAGTTGCTCTTTCTAAGTTATAGTTAGGAATAATCCCATTGTGATACACAAACACAAAAAAAGAGTTTTGCTATTTCTTGTTTGGCAAAACTCTTTTCAAATAATAAGCAAATAAAACTAAATCTCGGTTGGTCTCATCTCCGAAGAGATTAGTTAAAACCAAAATATGTGTACGGCATTATATATTTTTGGTCTATTTTCCATAAGGTTCTTTTAATTTCTTTTCAATGATAAAAAAGTTTTAAAATAAACAAATTAACTCGCAAGAAGTTTATCAGTCACTAAATAGATAGATATATTAATTTATTGTCTCAGTTTCCACTTCCTTTCAAAGTATTTAGTATTGTACGATATAAGTTTATCTCTGACTACATCTGTAACCTGCAGTATGAGTATTGATAATACTAATCTTTTTTTCTACACCAAAGTATCTTAAGCAATAATCACCTCCAATAAAACTTGATTTCAGCGCCGTGAAACTTCGTTTTAATTTTCTGAAACTTGATTTTAAAAATTTAAAACTTGATTTCGCTGCGGCAATACTTAGTCTGAATAGTTTGAAGAGTTTTTTAAGTGAAGAATTATTTTATGTCTGAAAGAAATTTTCATTTTTAAGTCTTTCTGTTATTAAATTCGGAAAGAAGAAATACTATAAAGCATAAATAAATTAACAAACTCCATAAGAATAAAATAAAAAAAAGAGGTCTGCTAAACTTTATAACAGACCCCCTTTTTCAATGAATTAATCTATATTATTTCTTATGTGAAGCATAGTAATTCATCAAGCAACCGTCAGCAAGGATTTCTCTTTCGTCTGCTGTTAGGTTTTGGAAGAACAAATGAATGTCTTTAACACCGTCTTTTGTGATAACCTTTGCATCTATTTCTTCTTTTCCCTCAAGGATTGCTTTGCGTATGCCTTCAATATAAACAAAGTCGCCTACATTATAGTCAAAAGCAGTTTCTTTTGCTATTGTGAAAGGAACTATACCCCAGTTTATACAGTTGGAACGATAACGCTTAGTTGCGTATTCATAACAGATGTTAGCATCTCCGCCAAGCACTTTCTGACAAGAAGCAGCCTGCTCTCTTGCAGAGCCATCACCCGGTTTGTTTGCAAATACGCAAGAACCGAATGAAGTGTTTTCTGCCTTTGCACCTACTTTTGCCAAAGCATCAGCAACATGCTGAGGAGTCTTTCCTGCTCTTCTCTCAAGGTCTTCGCTTTGTATTCTCTTAGAAGTACCTACGTACTCAGGAACTCTTCTTGACAAAGCAAACTCAGAAAGTTTCAATGGGTTTGAACGGTAAGAAGATGTCTCACCTGAAGGTATCAACTCGTCAGTTGTTGTTACAGGGTCATGGATTACTGCTGCAAGCTCAACTAACATATTGTCTTGCATTGGGTACATCTTAGGCCAGTCCTTGATGTTCGGACCATAACGCAACTCTTGTGAAGCATCAGCCTTGCCAAATCCTTGGTAAACACGTTTTTCGTAAACCTTAGGGTCATATTTGTAACCTTCATAGTTTACAGTGTAGTCTATGTCAGTTGCAGCTGTGATAACACCGCCGTTAGCTGCAGTAGCAGCGATAGAACGTGCGTCCATCAAAGCCACCAATGAGATTTGACCCTGTCCCGGTTTTGAACCCTCACGGTTAGGGAAGTTTCTGGTGGTGTGACGGATAGAGAAACCGTTGTTAGAAGGAACATCACCTGCACCAAAGCAAGGACCGCAGAAAGCAGGCTTAATAGCAACTCCGGCTTCCAACAAATCCTCTGCTATATGTGAACGTGTAGCTGCCAAATATACAGGAACGCTCTGAGGATATGCACTTGCAGTGAAGTAACCGTTGCCCGTAGACTTATCTTTCAAAATAGCAGCTGCTGCAGCTAAGTTGTCATAAGTACCGCCTGCGCAACCTGCTATGATACCTTGGTCTGCCCAAACTTTGCCGTCTTTTATCTTGCTTACAAGGTCTATTTCTATCTTGTCGCCAAAACGTTTCTTTGAATCCTCTTCTACTTCTCTAAGTATCTTTTCAGGATTTGCTTGAAGTTCATGAATAGTGTAAGCGTTAGAAGGGTGATAAGGAAGAGCAATCATTGATTCTTGTTTAGAAAGGTCTATCTTTATCATGCTGTCATAGTAAGCAACCTTTCCCGGGCGCAATTCCTTATAGTCCTCAGGACGATTGTGCATCTTATAGTAGTTGTGTACTTCTTCGTCAGTAACCCATATAGAAGACAAACAAGTAGTTTCGGTTGTCATAACCTCAATTCCGTTACGGAAATCTATAGGTAAATTCTTTACACCGGGACCTGCGAACTCCAAAACTTTGTTCTTAACGAAACCGTTTTCAAATGTAGCTTTAACCAAAGAAATAGCTACGTCGTGAGGTCCTATACCTTTTTTAGGCGAACCTTCCAACCAAACAAGCACAACTTCAGGTGCGTTGATGTCCCAAGTGTTTTCCAACAATTGTTTTACCAACTCACCGCCGCCTTCTCCGACACCCATGTTTCCAAGTGAACCATAACGGGTATGAGAGTCAGAACCAAGTATCATGTTGCCGCACTTAGCCATTGCTTCTCTTGCGTACTGGTGAATAACTGCTTGATTTGTAGGAACGAATATTCCTCCGTACTTCTTAGCAGCAGAAAGACCGAAAACATGATCGTCTTCGTTTATCGTACCGCCTACAGCACAAAGAGAGTTGTGGCAATTCGTCATTCCGTAAGGAATAGGGAATTTCTCCAAACCACTTGCTCTTGCAGTTTGAATTATACCTACGTATGTGATATCGTGGGAAATAAGAGCGTCAAACTTAATACGCATCTTTTTACCTTTGCTGTGGTCTACGTCGTGAGAACGAAGTATACCGTAAGTGATTGTATTCTCTCTTGCCTCATCAGCAGACATATTGGCTGAATCAACAATCTTTTCACCGTCAAGAAGATAAACTCCTTTGTTGATAAGTTCTACCATTTTAATTTTTTATTTTGTTCTTTATTTATACAAACTTAAAGTAGGGAAACCATACTTTACGGCTGCAAAATTATATAAAGTTTTTTAAATGAGTAATTTTTTTTATTTTTTTTTAAGAAAGAATGTAACAGAATAAACTTATTTCTGAAATAATATCAAAAATAAGGACTTAAAAAACAAATGAAAATGGATTAAAACTCAGGTCTGATACGGTATCCGTTGTCAAGAGACTTTGAAAACATAGCATAGATATTGATATACGAATTTTCAGAAAATCTATACAAAACATCTACGTCTGCACCGACTGTTTCAAAGAATGAATCATAAAAAACAGAACCTCCGATGCTTAATTTGTCATTCACATTGTATTCCATACCGAAATATGTCTGTGCATAAGTCTTTGTCTTTCTCGGAGATAAATCTCTGAGATTTGCATCGGAATTCATAATATTTGCTCCTAAAAACAATGTTGTCTTATTGCTGAGCGACTTTACATAATCAAAACCGTAGTTAGTTGTGAAACTATTACGGCCGAACCAATTTTGTGCAAACAAAACCGAAGTATGAAAAGAAAGAAAATCAGAATTACACAAAACACTGTCTCCGTTCGGATAATCAATATTTTCTTTCTGTGCATAAGAAGAAAGAGAAATCAGAGTGACTGCTAATATGACAAACAATTTTTTCATAAAATTACAGTCTTATGCCGTGATTCCAATTATCAAAGAAGTATGTCAGTGTGAATGAGAAAACGTGTTGTCTTGGTGAACTCATAGTTCCGAGTCCGAAATAATCGAAAGAATTTTTATAATTCAAATCTCTGACTTCATATCTTGAGGTATAGTCATAACCATAATCATATAAAGGAGTAAGGGAATACTGATAATTAATCATAAATTGAAGTCTCCACCATTCAACACCTACACCCACTTTGACACCTCCGTCAAAAATCCACGTTCCGTCAGAAGCGAAAGTATCGTCTTTATCTTTCCAATAATCGTTTGCACCGTGTACCGTTATGTCACAGCCAATCAAATTGGTACTTTCCTCAATCCCTGTGATAAGAGGGTCGGGTGAGAACGGATGGTTAAGTCTCGGAGAAGCGTTTTCTCCATAGTGGTCCTCATAATCAGTAAAGCCATAAACACCTATTCCTGCGAACAAACCGGCAGAAACAATAAAATTGGTCTTTTTAACAGGGAACTTGTACATTATTTCTATAGGAACTTGGACATAGCCTGTCGTCGCATCAATATCTATATCTTGAGTTTCAAGTTTATAACCCTTGGTTGCGAAAAGAAGACCGCTCTGAGCCCACCAATAACCCGACAGATTGTATTGAAATGTCACTCCGAAACTAAAGCCTTTCTTAAACGGCTTTGTATCAGTAAATCCTATGTAATTTCCTTCTATATCATAGTATGCTAAACCGTTCCAAATATCTAAGCCTGTTGCCGAAGTCAAATCGCCGAGATTGAGTCCTGCAGTCAAACCTATGCGTATTTGTTCTTTAGTATTTGCTTTCTTTATTGAGTTTCTGTTGTACCTCTGCGCATTAAGGGAAAACAAAACCAAACAAGTGAAAACTAAAAACAGTATATATCTCTTTTTCATATTAAAATTACTTTTTTAGAATTTGCAAATATAAATAAATTCTTTTTAATACTCAGATTATTTACAAAAAAATATTAATCAAGATTAGATTTCACCAAACTGTCAAACAATTTCAAATTTCAGATATTAAGTTATGTAACAATGAGTTATACTTATATAAAACCATTTTTTACTTTTGAGGAAATAAATCTTCTTATCATTGGCTTGCTTTTATTAACGAGTATTTTATTATCGGAAAAGAGTAACGGCATTTGGGAAAATATTTCTTTCAATTCAAATTCCGTCAATCTGTCTTTAAGTCTGAAAAAATCCATTGTTTACCTCATACAAACGAAAAAAAACTTCAAGAAAATCAAAACTGCATTAGGCAGTAAAATAAAAAAGTAAAATTATTTGATTTTCAGTAATGAAATGGAGTGAAATTTGATGTAAAAAAATTAAAATTTAATATTTGTAAATTTAAACAATAGAATTAACATTTTCACGTTGTGTATTAGCGCGGCGGAATTAAGAAAGAATGAACTAAATAAAAATAATAAATAAATTTATCATGTTTACAGTTAAAACTACAATAAGTACCTTTAAAACTTTTGCTGATTTTGCAAAATCTTTTAATTTGAATGAGAACGATTTGGTGATAACCCAGACCTTCATCTACGAACCTTTTATGAAGGAACTCAACCTTCCTTGCACCTTTATAATGCAAGAGAAGTACGGAGCAGGCGAACCGTCTGACGAAATGATGAATAACATACTTCATGACGTCAAAGGCAAAACCTTTAACCGAATAATAGGTATCGGAGGCGGCACTGTGATAGATATTTCCAAAGTATTCGTTTTGAAAGACGTTGAAAACGTAACCGATGCTTTTGAAAGAAAAATACCTATCGTAAAAGAAAAAGAACTAATCATAGTTCCTACAACTTGCGGAACAGGAAGCGAAGTTACAAACATTTCCATTGCTGAGATAAAGAGCAAGCACACTAAAATGGGATTGGCTGACAACGCTATCTTGGCAGACCATGCCGTTCTTATTCCTGAACTTCTTAAAGGATTACCTTTTAAATTCTATGTATATAGTTCAATTGACGCTTTGATTCATGCTTCCGAATCATTCGTTTCTCCTAAGGCCGACAGATATACTCAATTGTTCTCCAAGGAAGCAATACACATGATTTTGGATGTTTACACCAAGATAATAGAAAAAGGAGAAGACTACAGATTTGAAGCTTTCGAACAAATGCTTGTAGCAAGCAACTTTGCAGGTATTGCTTTCGGCAATGCAGGTTGCGGAGCCGTTCATGCTTTGTCTTACCCTTTGGGCGGCAACTACCATGTTCCTCACGGTGAAGCCAACTATCAATTCTTTACACACATCTTTAAACTTTACACTCAGAAGAATCCTGACGGTATGATAAAGAACCTGAACAAGATTTACGCAAAAGAGCTTGGCTTAGACGAAAATCTTGCTGATTCTAACCCTGAGGCAATCTACGGAAAGTTAGCCGAACTGCTAAACAACCTTATAAAAGTAAACCGTTTGAGTTTCTACGGAATGAAAGAAGAGGACATAGCATTGTTTACCGACAACGTATTGCAGACACAACAACGTTTGTTGAACAACAACTATGTTCCGTTGAGCAAAGAAGAAATATTTGAGATTTATAAACAACTTTATTAATAACAACATAAAAAATCATACAAAAAAATCATGGACGAAATCAAGTTGATGATACAAAAGGCCAGAGAGGCTCAAGCTTATTACGAAGCAAACTTTGACCAGGAAGCCGTAGATAAAATAGTTAAGATAGTAACTAAAACAGTTTACGACCACGCAGAAGAATTGGCTAAACTTGCTGTTGAAGAGACCAAAATGGGTGTTTATGAACACAAGGTAGCAAAAAACCGCAACAAATCCAAAGGTGTTTATTGGAATCTAAGAGATAAAAAATCGGTAGGCATACTTGGTATTGACGAAAAAACAGGAATGATAGAGATAGCAAAACCTATGGGTGTGGTTGCAGGTGTTACTCCTATGACAAATCCTGTTGTTACCCCTATGTCAAAGATTGCTTTTGCTCTTAAGACCCGCAATGCTATCATTATTTCTCCTCACCCTAAATCAAAAGAATGTTCTTCCCTTACGGTTAAATACATATTGGAAGCATTGAAACCTATGAACATTCCTGACGGATTGGTTCAGATAGTAGCAGAACCTACTTTGGACAAGACACAGGAATTGATGCGCGAATGCGATGTTATAGTTGCAACAGGAGGTATGCCAATGGTTAAGCAGGCTTATTCTTCCGGCAAACCGTCTTACGGTGTCGGCGCAGGTAATGTTCAAGTTATACTTGACAGAAACATAGACTACTACGCAGCAGCAGAAAAGGTTGTTACAGGACGTTCTTTCGACAACGGTATTATTTGTACCGGAGAACAATCTTTCTCTTACCCTGAGGAGATGCACGATGTTGTTATGGACGCTTTCACTAAGGCAGGAGCCTATGTTTGCAACAAAGAAGAGAGAGAAAAAGTTATCTCAGCTATATTTGAAGACGGTCACACTGCAAGAGATGTCGTAGGACAATTCCCTGCATACATTGCTAAGAAAGCAGGTATAAGCATTCCTGAAGGCACAAGAGTTATCGTAGTAGAGTCTAACGGCAAGTTCGGTGTTGAAGACCCTATCAGCAAAGAAAAGATGTGTCCTGTTATGGGTGCTTTCCCTTACAAGACTTTCGAAGATGCTCTTACCATAGCTGAAACCAACCTAAGATATGAAGGAAACGGTCACTCAGCAGCAATTCACTCCAACAACCAAGGCAACATCATCAAAGCGGGAACAACTCTTACCGTTTCACGTTTGGTTGTCAATGCAGTAAGTGCAACTACTGCAGGAGGAGCAATGCAAAACGGTTTGGCTGTAACCAACACTTTGGGTTGCGGTTCTTGGGGAAACAACTCATTAAGCGAGAACTTCACTTACAAACACTTGATGAACGTAACAAGAGTTGCGCCGTTGAAACTTACACTCCCTATTCCGTCTGACGAAGAAATTTGGAAATAATTTTTAATTTTGTCATGCACATTGTCAAAGGTTGGAAACCCATAAGGGTTTCCAACCTTATTTTTTTCAGAATAAAAAGTCAGTAACTCAGAAACTTAAACAGACCGCTAATAAAACGAAGTTTTAATTCTGCCAAATAAAGTTTCGTCAAATTAAAACGAAGTTTCAGCCCGACGAAATCAAGTTTCAATTTTTTTAAATAAAGTTTAAGAAAACTAAAACGAAGTTTCAGTCTAACGAAATCAAGTTTCAATTTTTTCAAATAAAGTTTCAGAAAATTAAAACGAAGTTTCAGTCCGAGTAAAAAAAAATTTCGCTTTTCTGTATTCCTATTAATTAAGTAATAATTATTCGCAGGCAAAAATTGAAAAGGCTTTTGGCCTGCATATGTCCGCACTTCATCAAAGCAAGAAAAAAAAGCCTAAGTATCCTTTCAACATTTCAATTAAAGAAAAGAAAAACTTGACTTTTCAAAATAAAAAAAGCAAGGCTTAATTCAAGCCCTGCCATGCAATAATAAATAATAATCACAACTAAAAAACAGTTGTCAATTTTACTTTAAAACCTTTTCTTTATAGTATTTCTGCGAATAGGCTACGATTTTCACCGCATCACCATCGTTAAGCACTGCAACAACATAATCTCTCTTCAAAAGATACATCTGAGTATAAATAATCTCATCACTGTTGCCTTTAT
Organism: Bacteroidales bacterium; assembly: GCA_017480455.1. Classification (GTDB taxonomy): domain Bacteria; phylum Bacteroidota; class Bacteroidia; order Bacteroidales; family P3; genus Scybalousia_A. The sequence continues at coordinate 13,089 of JAFVAP010000091.1, forward strand.
CAAAAGAAAATACCTTTAAATCAACGTCATCAGTCTTGTTTGACTTCAAGTCAGACAAAATTTTAGATGAAACAGGCGAAGTTCTCTTAACCCAAGATGTAAAATAAGAGTTATAATACTCAGGTTCATTAACATAACACAACAAAAGAATATCTGTTTTATTTTTAAAAGTATCAAAGAAACTATCTCTGTACTCCACATCATTAACTTGCGTTGTCTTCATTCCAAGAATTGCATCAGCCTTTTGTCCAAAAACAGTCAAAGACAAAAGAAACATGGAAGCAAACATAAATGTTTTGGTCTTGATATTCATAATTCACTATTTTTTAAGTTATTCTTTTTTTACTGCAGCAAAGATAAACGATTTTTTTATAAAATACTATTCTTTTATAATTTTTTTTACAATTCTTTTTCCGTCCTTATATTCCAATACAATAAAATAAAGCCCCTGCGGATATTGGTTTAAAGAAATTTTTTCTTGTTTAAAATCCTTTGTTTCAAGTATCAAAGCATTGGAACTAAGCAAAGAATATCTCTCTAAGCCATAAATATTTCCCTCAATCATAACTTCATTCTCAGTAGGATTAGGATACAAAACAACATCTCCCTCCGTCTGACCTACAGTCTGCAAAGAACTGTTACCGATACTTACCGTCAATAGTTCAGAAAAATCAGAAGTATCTCTGACATTGCAAATTGTACGCACCTTTAGAAGAAAAGTACGGTTCAATTCCAGATTTCTCAAGGTGAAAACAGGATTTATTCTCACCAATGCAGTATCCCAATCAACGGCATAATAATCCTTGTAAACAACTTGCCAAAGGTTTACGTTCTCTTCTGATTGCCAAGTAGCAAGAAGAACTTCGTCCAATTCAGAATGAACCCATTCGGCAGTGAAATCAACAGGCGTTTGACAAGATTCCTCATTCACGGGGATAATAACTTGATAGACAAGACTGTCTGCCGAAAACTCTCCCGAACAACTTGAATACAAAACTACAGTATATTCTTCGCCTTGATTTAGAGAAGAAAACATGTATTCCGTTTCTGATAAAGTATCAACGAGAAGAACATTTCCGTTGAAATCCTTAAGACTTATCCTACTCAAATCAACACCCGATGCACTCTCCCAATGAATGCTGAAAAAATCTTCGCCTATAGTGTCAGTGATTATTGATTGCGGCAAAGGACAACTTTCTTTCACAGTAAAAGAATTAAGACTAAAGCCCGTCATTTGATTAAACAACTCACCGTTAATAAGAAAACGGAATATTACACTTTCATCTGCGGTGTATGAAGAAAGGGAATAACGTTTGGAAACAGGATTTTGCGTAAGTGAAAGATTGTCAAAAGGAACAAAACTTTCACCTCCGTTTGTGGAAATTTCCATTGGTACTTCTGTTTCTGACATATAGGAGAAAGAAAGTTCGGCAAAAGACAATGAATTAAGATTAAAAGCCTGCGTGTAAATATATTGTCCTTTAATTCTCCAACAATCAAGGTTCAAAAGCGAGTCTGCAAGGTCTATAACTTCATTTTCAGCAGTATAAGGATAAATAACATTAGGCTCGCACAGAGTTTTTATAACATAATCTTCACTCCATAAACTCTCAAAATCTGAATTTTGAGACTTAATTCTGAAAATATATTCCGTACTTGCTGATAAATTTTCTATCCTTATGAAGTTTTCCTCCGTTGTTTGCTCAGTCCATTGTTGGTTTTCCGCCACCTGTTTCCAAGATACCGTATATTGCTCCGCATTTTCGGTCTCTTGCCATTGTAAATCAATGTAATCAACCGCCTCTTCATAAGAAATGAGTTCGGGAGAGTTTAAATCTATGATTGTTCTGAAAGTAAGAACTTGGGAATAAAGGCTTTCCTCGTTATCACATAAGGCTTTAACCCTCACATTGTAATAATTATTAGGCTCAAGTGAAGACAAAGTATAATTATTCTCAACATTGTAAAGCACATTCCATTGAATGTCATCTGCCTTTTTATATTCCAAGGTATAATACTCTTGTTCAAAAAGTTGTGTCCAAGAAAGGGAAGCATAAGTTGAGCCTATCTCCATTGGAGTTATGCTTTCGGGTACTGCACAATAGCGGGATTGTACACTGATATTGCTTACCGCCAAGGGCATGGAAAGAGTTGCTCCGCCATCATTTAACCAAGCGAAAACAAGTCTGTAGGTTGAAGAAGAATAACCTGCATTCAACTCTATATGTTCAGTATGTGTATTTCCGTCTTCTGCAATGTAGAACTCCTGCCCTACTCTGTTTATCTCCGAAGGAAGAATATAGGGTGAAAGATTGGAGTAAGGGCTTAGCAAAAAAACTTTTAACCAAGACTGACTGCCTGTATCGACGGACTGATAAGAGAAATCAATGAAAGAACTTTCGGCAAGATCATCTATAGAGAAGTCTATGTAGGCATAAGCGTAAGTTTCCCCGACAGAAGAAAAAAGTATACCGACAGAATCCGAAAGAATATCGGACGAAAAACTAAAATCAAAAGGCAGTGTCTTCAC
>JAFVAP010000092.1 GCA_017480455.1 Bacteroidales bacterium
GCGGGAAAACCTTATATCCAAAGCCGAAAAAATCGTCTCAAAAATCTATGCCCAAGGAATAATATCAAATTTCACCTCCAAGAATACCTCCGCTGACGGCTCGGTAATAGTCATAGACAAAAACATTGCGCAGGAAAGGGAAATCAGTGATTTTTGTACTGCCTCCGATATAGAAAAAACCGTCAGCCTTGCAGTGCAACAGAGTTTTAACAACAACTCCAAAGACTATGCTTTTTTGACTGACATCATCGTAAAAAACCTTCCTCCCAACATAGTCTACAACAAAGAGAAGACAGACGGCATATTGGCTTCCCAAATCGATGATATATCCCTTCTGAAAGGCATGGTGTCAAAGAATGACAACATAATATCAAAAGGAGAGTTGATAACTGAGGAGAAATACCAAATCTTATCCTCGCTGAGAGCGGAATATGAGGGAGCGGAAAAAAGTTTTGCAGGCAATTTTCTTGCCAATCTCGGACAATATCTTTTGGTCGTCATCTCCTTAGGAGCAATGGTTCTCTTCGTTTACAACACTGACAAAAGCATATTTCTCAACAACAAGAAAATTCTTCTTATCTACACTGTCATTCTTCTTATGTCCTTTATGACAATGTTTATCATGCACTTCAATCAAGAATACCTCTACGTAGTTCCTCTTTGCCTTACACCTATATTAATAAGAACATTTTTCGATACCAAGGTTTCGCTCTATGTTTTCTTGGTTTCCATTATCATTATCGGTTTTTCCGTTCCCAACAGTTTCGAATTCGTCTTCTATCAGTTGATAGTGGGAATGATGGCCATACTCAGCGTTGAGCATCTTGAAAAAAGAGCCGAATTTTTCAATACTGCGCTGATTGTTTTCTTCACCTATTCGTTTATTTATTTTGCTATGACGCTTATACAAAGCAGTGATATAAAACAGTTGGATATTAACCGTTTCATCTATTTTGCCATCAACGCCATACTTATTCTCTTTGCTTTCCCGATTGTTTTCATTCTCGAAAAGATGTTCGGTTTGGTCAGCGAGATGTCCCTTATGGAATATTGCAATACTAACACCAAGATATTGAGGGAACTTTCCGCCAAAGCCCCCGGAACTTTCCAGCACAGCATTCAAGTTGCCAACATAGCCGAAGATGTCATTCATCAAATAGGAGGCAACTCCCTGCTTGTCCGTGCAGGAAGTCTTCACCACGATATAGGCAAAATAATGATGCCGATGTTCTTCATAGAGAACCAAAACAGCAACATAAACCCGCTGAACGAAATGTCCAACAGTGAGAGTTCACAAACCATTATCTCGCACGTAAGTAACGGTATCAAACTTGCTCACAAATACAAACTGCCCGAGCCTATCGTCGATTTCATACGCACACACCACGGAACGAGTGCAACAAAGTATTTCTACAATAAAGAAGTCAATGAACACCCTAACCGAGAGGTGGACGTAAAACGCTTTTCCTACAAAGGACCGCGTCCTTTCTCCAAGGAGACTTCCGTTCTTATGATGGTGGACAGCGTGGAAGCGGCTTCCCGTGCTATGAAAGAACGCACCGAGGAAAGCATCAGCAATCTTGTAGACAACATCATAGACGGTCAAATCAAAGACCACCAGCACGATAATGCAGAGATAACATTCTCGGACATAGACAAGATAAAGAAAATTCTTAAACGTAAACTGCAGAGCATCTATCACGTAAGGATAGAATATCCTGTAAACAAAAAGGAAAAGCAACAATAGGCTTTGCTTCTCTGCTCTCAAAGAAAAGAAAGGAAGACTCTATGCAAGCAATGATTTTTGCCGCAGGTTTGGGAACAAGGCTCTATCCCTTGACACGTGAACTGCCCAAAGCATTAGTTGAGATAAACGGCGTAACTCTTTTGGAAAGAGTTATAAACAAAATGATAAAGGCAGGGATAAGCGACATTGTGATAAACGTTCATCATTTTGCGGATAAGATAATTAAGTTCCTCTCAGACAAAAACTTTCCCTGCAACATAAAGATTTCCGATGAACGTGACTTACTCTTAGATACGGGAGGCGGAGTAATGAAAGCGTTCAACGATGCTTTGTTTAATCCCGACGAAGATATATTGCTGCACAATGTGGATATACTTTGCGATTTGGATTTCAACCTTTTACACTCTTTTCATCTAGAAAACCGACACCTTGCCACCCTTTGCGTAAAACAAAGGGAGACTTCCCGATACCTTCTTTTTGATGCAAAAGACCGCCTCTGCGGAAGAGAAAACAGAAAAACAGGAGAGAAAACTCTAATCAAAGATTGCCCGGAGCCGAAATCATACGCTTTCAGCGGAATACATATTATCCGCCCTACCCTATTGGAAAAAATCAATCTAAAAGGTAAATTCTCTATTATTGATGCTTACTTGCAAGTGGCTCAATGTGAAGATATACATTGTTTTTTGGACAAAGAAAGCCGCTGGTTGGACGTCGGCAAACCCGAAAGTCTGCTCTCTGCAGCCTCTTTCTGAAAAACAGACAAAGGTAAAAAGAAAAGCAATCACAACTTCCCTCTAAGGACAAAGCAAAAAGGACAAGAACAAAGAAAGTTCCGCCCTCATAAGTGAATAAAATCAGAAAAAACAATCAATAATTTAAATATTTTATTTGCAGAATTAAAATAAGTTGTAATTTTGCAGCGTAAAAAA
>JAFVAP010000093.1 GCA_017480455.1 Bacteroidales bacterium
CAATAAAACTTTGCCAAGAATGAAATACGATAATATTCTTTTTTCTCAAAATATTTAAACATTATAATTTTTATGTATATCTTTGCAAAGAATATTTATCACTCGTACACACTTTTTTGGATAGTATTATAGTATCAAAAATTTCGAGATAAAGTTTCAGAAAATTAAAACGAAGTTTTAAAAATCTGAGATTTGATTTCAGCGCAGCGAATCTTCGTTTTATTTTTGTGAAGTAAAAGATGGAGTATCGGAGTTCTCAGAGGGGTGTAAAAATCTCCGTAATGCTTGAGTAGAAAGGCCGGAAAAGTTTTTTAAAGTTCCTGCATTGAGGATAGTTTATAGTAAAGTCCTTGCTTTTTGTAAAGTTCTTCGTGAGTGCCTTCTTCCTTTATCTCTCCGTCTGAAAGGACTATGATTTTATCTGCATTTTTTACGGTAGAAAGTCTATGTGCTATGATTATTACAGTCTTATCTTTTGAGATGTTGTTCAAAGCCTGCTGAACCAAGACTTCGCTCTTGTTGTCCAAAGCGGAGGTTGCCTCGTCTAAAATAAGGATGTCCGTCTCCTTTAAAACAGCTCTTGCTATGGCTATACGTTGTTTTTGTCCGCCTGAGAGTTTATCTCCCTTGTCGCCTATGTTGGTGTTGTACTGCTTAGGCAGTTTAAGAATAAATTCTTCCGCATTGGCAATCTGAGCAGCCTTTTTTACCTGCTCAAAAGAGTAGTTTTTGGAAGAAAAAGATATGTTATTCTTTATGCTGTCATTGAAAAGGATTGTCTCTTGCCCCACTATGGCAATATTTTCTCTTATCTGCGAAGAATGAATTTCTCTTATAGAGGTGTCATCAAAATATATGTCGCCCTCAGAGGGAAGATAAAATTTCTCTATCAAATCTATCATAGTAGTCTTTCCCGAACCCGAAGGGCCTACAATAGCCGTTGTCTTGCCTTTTTCAAAAATGCAGTTGATGTTCTTTAGTACTGCTTGCTTGTTATCCCCATATGAGAAAGAGAGATTTTTGAAGATGATACCTTTCTTTAATACAGGGAATGTGTGGTCTGCATTCTTTTCTTCTATTTCTGCAGGGACGGATTCTATTTCAGATATTCTCTCTATGGAAGCAGAACCTTTTTTCATATTGTAGAAAGCCGTTGAAGTATCTTTTGCAGGCTTGATAATAAGAATGAAAAGTATGAGATAGACAATAAACATAGTGCTGGAAAGAGATGTTCCCGTCATGACAATATTTGAACCTATAAGCAGTATCACTGCAACAACGATACTCGAAAGCACCTCGCTGAGCGGTGAAGGCAAATCAACCATACGGTAAACTTTATTTCTGAGTACGGTATAATCTTTGTTTATCTTTCTGAAATTTTGGTTTACATAGTCTATTGCAGTTAAGGATTTTATTATTCTTAACCCCCCTATGGTCTGTTCCGTAAGGGAGACTATTAAACCGTTTGTTGCTTGCAGCCTTTTAGATGACGACCTCAATTTGTGGGAAAGTACTGAGGTGAGACTAGCAACCAAAGGAAAGAGAAGAAGTGTTATGAGGGTGAGTTTCCATTCTATGTAGAAAAGAATGATGATGTACATCAATACTATGACAATGGAGTTTATGACAGTTTGAATTGATTTAAGCACTGTCTCATCATACTCCGTTACATCGGCAGAAATTCTTGACAAAAGGTCTCCTTTTTTATGCTTTGAAAAGAAAGAAAGGTTTTTATGAATGTAATCCGAAAACAAGGCTGAGCGTATGTTTCTAGTTATCTTGTTTCGTGTACAGCCCATATAGTATTCTGACAACCATTCGAATAAATCCTTTAAGAAATAGACGGTTAAGATTATTAAGGTGAAATAAACGAGAGCCTTCTGCTTGCCGAATACTAAGAAATAAGAGTAAATACGGTTTAAAAGTACATCTAACTCCGATGTTGGTGCGGGAGGATTTTCTACAAACAATATTTGCAAAAAATTATTCACCGAAAGAATGGAACAGATGGAAAAGACAGACATCAAAATGACTAAAAAGATATAGGCAATATATCTGAAAATGTACGGTTTTGCGTACTTAAAGATGAACTGTCTTTCCCGCCTTGTCATAAAAAATTAATTCTCCGCTTGTTTAGGATAAATACCCGTATAATTGTGAGGAGTTATTTTCTTCATTCTTTGTTTTATCTCTTCGCTTACATTTAAAGTGTCTATAAACTCTTGCATTGTCTCTGCGTTTACCTTGGTATTCTTTCGTGTAAGTTGCTTTAGGGTCTCATAAGGATTAGGATAATCGATGCTTCTCAATATTGTCTGTATGCCTTCTGCTACAACAGCCCAATTATCTTCCAAATCCTGTGAGATAGCACTTTCATTAAGTATCAGTTTATTTATTCCTTTTTTTATGGAAGCAAGAGCTATGAGTATATGTGCCAAAGGTACGCCGATGTTTCTTGAAACTGTACTGTCTGTCAAGTCTCTTTGCAGACGTGAAACAGGCATTTTCATGCTTAAATGAGAGAGAACGGCGTTAGCCATTCCTAAATTGCCTTCTGCATTTTCAAAATCTATAGGATTGACCTTATGAGGCATGGCAGAAGAACCTACTTCGTCTTTCTTTATCTCTTGTTTGAAGTATTCCATTGAAATATACATCCAAATATCTCTGCAAAAGTCTATGAGGATAGTATTTATTCTTCTCAGATTGTCAAAATATGCTGCAAGGTTGTCGTAATTCTCTATTTGGGTTGTGTATAAATCTCTCTCCAATCCTAAAGAGGCTACATAATCATCAGCAAAAGAAATCCAATCAATTTGAGGAAATGCCGTGTTGTGAGCATTGAAGTTACCCGTTGCTCCTCCGAACTTAGCAGAAAAAGGAATGAATGCAAAATAAGCCATTTGCTTTTCCATACGGTAAGAAAATACTTTCATCTCTTTGCCTAAGCAAGTAGGGGATGCAGGTTGTCCGTGGGTGCGTGCAAGCATAGGAATATCTTTCCATTCTTCTGCTTTAGCATTAATTAAATCTATAATCTCATTGAGAGCAGGAAGAAGCACTTCGTCGTTGCAATCTTTCAAGGAAAGGGGAACGGAAGTGTTGTTTATATCTTGTGAAGTCAAACCAAAGTGAATATACTCTTTGTGTTGAGAAAGATTTAAGGCGTCAAACTTCTCTTTTATAAAATATTCTACTGCTTTGACATCATGATTAGTTACCTTTTCAATGTCTTTTACCTTTTGGGCATCTTCCAATGAAAAATTTTTGTAAATATCTCTAAGTGCCTCAAACTTGTTTTTATCAAAATCTTTCAGCGCATCCAAAGGTATATTGCATAAAGCAATGAAATACTCTATCTCAATCTTTACCCTGTAATTTATTAATGCTTTTTCGGAAAAAAAATCTTCTAATTTTTCAACTTTATTTCTGTATCTGCCGTCTATAGGGCTAATAGCTAAAAGTGTATTATCCATTTTTGTCTTTATTTTAGAATTTATTATTCATTAAACATCCGCTTTCGATGAGATTACATACGTCTTTGTTTCGGAAAGACTGCTTAAGATATTCAATGTGGCGCATATTGTGAAGGTCGGAACCAAGAATATCCACATATTCTTTCTCAACTAAATAGCGGGCAAACTTCAAAACATTTTTACCGTAAAAACCTCCTAAGGAAGTTATGTTCATTTGGAATAGAATATCTCTGTTTTTTAATTCATCAATAGTTTTTTTCTCAAATGAGAGATAAGAAACATATCTTTCCGGATGGGCAAGTATGAGTTTGTAGCCTGCCATCTGCAAATCGAATATAAGTTCTTTCCATCTCGGAGGAAGATTGGTAAAAGGAAACTCTATCAACAACCAGCCGTCGTTGAAAGTCTTTAGTTTGTCTTCTTTGAAAAGAGTGCGGAAATTCTCATCTATGGTATGCTCTGCTCCTATCTCAAACTCCATATCCAAATTCTCTTTGTCGGCTGCCATTTCCAATAACTCGAGTCTTGCATCAAAGGTATCGGTATCATTCTCAAAAGATCCAAATCTTACATGTGGTGTAACAATCATTCTTCTGTATCCGAGATTATACATTTCCCGTACAAGATTAATAGAATCCTCCATTGTGGGAGCGCCATCGTCTATCCCGGGAATTACATGTGAATGTATGTCTGTGTGAAGCAGAGAAACATCTGCTGCTTCCTTCGATTTCTTGTTAAATAACCACATATTCTATTTTCATTTTTTAAGTTCTTTTATTGTCAAAGGCGGATTTTCTGCTGAGAATACGGCAGACCCTGCTACTAAAACGTCTGCTCCTGCTTGGTAAAGCAACGATGAATTCTTTGTATTGACACCTCCGTCAATCTCTATAAGGGTATTTAAGTTGAGTGAATTTATCAGAGTCTTCAATTCGGAAATCTTAGTGTAAGTATGTTCAATAAATTTTTGTCCTCCGAAACCAGGGTTTACGCTCATAAGAGTTACAACATCGCAAAGATAAAGAACGTCTTTAAGCAAGGAAACAGGGGTATGGGGATTAAGTACTACACCGCTTTTTAATCCCAATTCTTTTATTGAAGACAATGAACGGTGAAGGTGATTGCAAGCCTCGTAGTGGACACTTATTATATCAGCACCTGCATTCTTGAAATCCTCAAAATAACGGTCGGGATTTATAATCATTAAGTGGACATCCAAAGGTTGCTTTGCATACTTTTTTATGAACTTTACGATAGGCTGACCGAAAGAAATATTGGGTACAAACACACCGTCCATAACATCAACGTGAACCCAATCGTTCTCACTCTTGTTAAGCATTTCGATTTCTTCTCCAAGCATGGAAAAATCTGCTGAAAGTAATGATGCTGCAACTAATTTTGCCATTTCTGTGTTTTTGTTTTAGTTTAATATCTCTTTGTTTTATTCTTTCCTTTTTTTCTTTCGCTGCGTTGTTTAGCCTCTCCGGAAAAATCTTTTCTCTTTTTGTCTCTGCCTTTTTGCTTTTCCTTGTCGTTTCTCAGCCCTTTATTTTTATCTTTCTTTTGAACTGTCCTGCCTTTTACAAAATCATTATCCGCAAAACCTACTTCCAAAAGTTTACCTCTTATCATTCTGCCGTCCAAAGCATCCATAACGTCCCCGGCTCCTGAAGAAGAAACCTCTATATATGAAACTTCGTGCGTTATATCTATCTTACCGATTTCTATTCTCTTGCTCGGAGTGTATTCGTTTATCATTCCGATTATTCGTTGCGGCACAATTCTGTCTTTATAACCAACATTTATAGTCAGAGTAGTAAATAAACTTTTATCAAAATGTCTTTCCCGCTTTTGTTTTTGTTTATTCTCTCTCTTTATTTTCTCCTTTTCTACTGATTCATCTACATTCAGATCAGGTGCATCCTTATAATAAGACAACAGAGATGTAAATTCCAAGGACACAAAGTGCTTTATCAACTCCTCTCTGTCCATCCAGGAAAGTTTTTTGCTTATGTCAGGAAGAAATTTATCTATTTCCTCGTAATCCGTCTCAACATTCTCAACCCTGTTTATCATATTAAAGAGTTGCTTCTTGCAAACCTCTTGAGCAGTCGGCACAGGAACTTTCAGGATTTCTTTTTTCAGCGTTTTCTCCAGCTTTTTTATCTTATGCTTTTCTTTTAAGTTTATTATAGCAATTGATATTCCTTGCTTATCTGCACGTCCGGTTCTTCCGGAGCGGTGAACGTATTGTTCCAATTCATCAGGCAATTCGTAATTTATTACATGTGTAAGATTGTTTACGTCTAAGCCTCTTGCAGCAACATCTGTCGCTACAAGCATTTGAATGTTCCTTAATCTGAAACGGCTCATTACGTGGTCCCTTTGTGCTTGGGATAAATCACCGTGAAGACTGTCTGCGTTGTAGCCATCTTTTATAAGCAAGTCTGCTACTTCTTGAGTCTCAACTTTTGTACGGCAAAATATGATGCCGTATATATTCGGATAGTAATCTGCAATACGTTTCAGCGCAAGATAGCGATCTTTTTGGTGAACCAAATAATAGAAATGCTGAACATTATTTGAGCCTTGGTTTCTTTCGCCTATTTGTATTCTTACAGGATTTGAGATGTATTGTTCCGCTATTTGCTCAACTTCTTTCGGCATGGTAGCGGAAAAAAGATAAGTATTTTTCTCTACGGGAGTTGAAGATATTATCGTGTCTAAATCTTCCTTAAATCCCATATTAAGCATCTCGTCCGCTTCGTCTAAAACCAAATAATTGATATTTGAAATATCTATTTTGCCTCTTTGTAAAAAATCATTGAGTCTGCCCGGAGTTGCGACTACAACTTGGGGTTTCTTTTTTAACTCTTTTATTTGAAGTTCTATAGATGCACCTCCGTACACAGGAAGCACTTTTGCTTTTGGCAGATATTTGGAATATTTTTTTAAATCATTGGCTATTTGGATGCACAACTCTCTTGTAGGACAGAGTATCAAGGCTTGAATATCCTTTATTTCAAAATCTATCTTGTTTATTACAGGAAGTCCGAAAGCCGCAGTTTTTCCCGTACCTGTCTGAGCAAGAGCAATCAAATTTACATCATTGTACAATATCGTAGGAATTGCTTCCTCTTGTACAGGCATAGGATTTACAAAACCTAAATCCTCTATTGCTTTATTAACCTCTTCTTTAAATCCGAAATCTTTAAATTCCATTTACTTTAAGCGTATACCTTTTAACCTATATTTATCTCAAACAGTCCTTATATCTTCTTATGGTTTGCTCAAGTCCGTAATACAAAGCATCACAAATAAGAGCATGACCTATGGAAACTTCTTTCAATTCAGGTATATTTTCATGGAAGTATCTCAGATTTTCTAATGACAAATCATGACCTGCATTCACTTCCAGACCACAGGAAATTGCGGTTCTGCTTGCCAGAATAAATGGTTTAACAGCTTCTTCCTTACATTTTAAATAAAGTTCTGCGTATGACTGTGTATATAGTTCAACTCTGTCTGCACCGCATAATTTTGCATTTTCTACCATTCTTTCATCAGCATCAACAAACAGAGAAACCCTGCAAATATTCTTCAATTCAGAAACAATATCCGTCAAGTAGTCCTTGTATTTTACGGTGTCCCAACCGTGATTGGAGGTGAGTTGATCAGGCATGTCCGGAACGAGTGTTGCCTGTGCAGGTCTTATATCTTTTATTATCTCTATGTATCTTTCGTCAGGGTAGCCTTCTATGTTGAATTCTGTCGTTACTGTTTTTTTTAAATCATAGACATCTTGTTTCGTTATGTGTCTTTCATCAGGCCGAGGATGAACTGTTATACCCTCTGCACCGAATCTTTCACAATCCATCGCAACTCTAATAATGTCGGGATTATTGCCTCCTCTTGCATTTCTTAAAGTTGCAACTTTATTTATATTGACACTGAGTCTTGTCATCTTTTGTAGTGTTTTTTGAATTAAACTTGCAAAATTACATTTTTTTAATGTAATTTTGCAGTGTAGAATTAAAAAATACACATAGAAAATGAAAATATCATATAATTGGTTAAAAGAAATTGTACCAACAAAGCAAAGTGCGGAAGAGGTAGCACGTTTGCTTACTTTTTCGGGTTTGGAAGTTGAGGGCATTGAAAAAGCAGAGAGCATAAAGGGTGGTTTAGATAAATATTTTATAGGCCATGTCCTGACTTGCGAGGCTCATCCTAACAGTGACCATTTGCATATTACAACCGTGGATGTAGGCGGAGAAAAGCCTCTTAACATAGTTTGCGGCGCTCCTAACGTAGCGCAAGGACAGAAGGTCGTAGTTGCAACCATAGGAGCCGTGGTTTATGACGGCGAAGAGTCTTTTACAATCAAGAAAAGTAAATTACGCGGAGCGGAAAGCGAAGGAATGATTTGCTCTGAGAAAGAATTACAACTGTCAGATAATCACGACGGCATTCTTGTTCTTCCTCCTGAGGCAAAAGAGGGAACACCTGCTAAAGACTATTTTAATATCAAGACTGATTCTGTTTTAGAAATAGGATTGACAGCAAACAGGTCTGATGCAACTTCACATATCGGAGTGGGAAGAGACCTTGTTGCAATACTTTCTGCCCAAAAGCATGAAGAGGTTGCATTGAATATCCCTTCAACAGATGATTTTAAGGTAGACAACACAAGTGAAAGACCTGCAATAAATATAGATACTGCTCTTTGCGGAAGATACGCAGGTTTAGTTATAAAAAATGTTGAGGTAAAAGAATCTCCTGCATGGTTAAAAGAGCATCTTGCCGCAGTGGGAATAAGACCTATAAACAATATTGTTGATGTTACCAATTTTGTTCTTATGGGTGTAGGACAACCTCTTCATGCTTTTGATTGGGATAAAGTTGAGGGTAAGACCATTAATGTAAAGACGGTTGCAAAAGGAACAAAATTCAAAACCCTTGACGGTATAGAGAGAGAACTTAACGGAAAGGAAGCAATGGTTTGTGATAACGCTAAACCTATGTGCATGGGCGGAATTTTCGGAGGGGAAGACTCTGGCATAACCTCACAAACGAAGAATGTATTTCTTGAAAGTGCATACTTTAATCCTGTTGTTATCCGCAAAGCGGCACGTTTCCACGGACTGCAAACTGATGCGTCGTTCCGCTATGAAAGAGGTGCAGACCCGAATATTGTTATATATGCTCTTAAACGTGCAGCCATTTTAATAAAACAAATTGCCGGAGGAGAAATTTCTTCTGAAATAGTAGACATCTATCCTTCTGTAGTAGAGAGAGCTAAAATAGAACTTTCATATTCTTATCTTGACAATCTGATAGGACAACAAATAGACAGAAATAAAATAAAGAGTATTTTGGAGCATCTTAACATAGAGATAAAAGATGAAAGTGAAGAAGGACTTCTTGCTTTGATTCCTACAAACAAAGTAGATGTGACCCGCCCTTGTGATTTGGCCGAAGAGATTTTGAGAATATACGGCTATGATAAGATAAACTTCTCTGACAAAATACAGAGTACACTCAACTATATTCAAAAACCCGATAAGGAAAGGATACAAAAAACCGTTACATCCTATCTCGCAGACAATGGATTTAACGAAATAATGAACAACTCTTTAACTAAATATTCTTACTATGGGAATAACAGTGATTTTCCTGAAGAAAAGAGCGTTAAGATTATAAATGCTTTAAGCAGGGACTTGGCTCTTATGCGCCAGACTTTACTTTACGGTGCTTTGGAGGTAATTTCTTATAATATAAACAGAAAAGTAAGCGATGTAAAGGTCTTTGAGTTCGGTAACTGTTATGAAAAGAATTTGAATTGTCCTGATGACCAGCCTGTAAACAAGAGATACAAAGAAGAAAAGCACTTGGCAATCATTACAACAGGAAAAACAGCGAAAGAATCTTGGCAGGAAAAACAAAAGGACACTTATTTTTTTTATCTGAAAAACATTGTTATGAACGTTTTGAAACGTTTGAGGATAGACACTTCAAAGATAGTTTTCCAAAGTGTTGAAACGGGTTATTTCCAACAAGGTATTGCCCTTATAAATAATGAAAACAAGAAACAAATAGGCGTTATCGGCTCTTTGAATAAAAAAATAAGAAAAGCCTTTGATATAAAACAAGATGTATTTTTTGCAGATTTGAATTGGAATACTGTTTTAAAAATGTTGCCTAAAAAAGATTTGAAGTACGGAAATATTTCAAAATTCCCTGAGGTTCGCAGAGATTTAGCTCTTGTTTTAGAAGAGAGTGTAAGTTTTGCTGACATTGAGAAGGTCGCTTTTGAGACAGAAAAAAGGCTTTTGAAGAAAATAAATCTGTTCGACGAATACAGAGGAGCTGCTCTTTTGGGTAAAAAACAATATGCTGTATCTTTTATCTTGCAAGACAGTGAAAAAACACTTACGGATAAGCAGATAGACAATCTGATGGATAAATTCATCAAAGCATTTGAGACTAAACTCGGAGCGAAATTAAGGTAGCATTCTTTTTTATGAATATTACACAGAAATCACTTTTACATTATGATATTAAGATACTTCTTGCTCTCTTGGAGTCAGTGAAAGGGAGCAAGAAGTTTTTCCGTTTTTTGTTGAATAACGGCTATCCCGAGCTTGCGGCTTGGAGTAACGTTATGAGGGGCGATGAACAGGCTCTTAAATGGCTGTTTGACCACCATTATTATGCACTTGCGATAATGACAATTGCAATAGACGGTCATGACAAAGCAAGGACTTGGATATTGGAAACCAAAGATGACTTTCTTATTAACTTCACTGCTGCTTGCAGAAAGGACAAAGAAGCCCTGCAATGGTTAAAAGAAAATGAATTAGAAATATTTCTGAAAATGGCTTTGGAAGAACAAAAAATTCTTGAGATACAAGCCAAAGATCAAATGTTCTTCTACAGATGGAAAGGTTAAATTTCCTTGTCTGAAGTTGATGAAATCCGACACGTAAACTCAATAGAGAAGTAGAGAACACTTACTATCCGCCAATAAAACTTCGTTTCAGAAAACTGAGATTTGATTTCAGCGCAGCGAATCTTCGTTTTAATTTCCTGAAACGAAGTTTTATTTTTTTGTTTTTAATTTCTCATTCACCTAATCTAACACCGAATAAAAAGGATATCAAAAATAGGAATTTTATCTATAGAATTTTGAAAAATGTGCTTTAATTTCCGTTCTGTGAGTTCTTCTTTCGGAACTACATTTGAAAATTCCCCTGCCATAAATGTAACTATTTCAATATTTTTTCGTAGAATTTGGGAAAAAATGTTAAAAAAAGTAAAAAAATAGTATTGTTTTGGGATTTTTTAGTAATTTTGTAGCAATTTTCAAGAAAAGATAACTTTGGATAATGTCATTAATTGTAGGTGTAGAATATTGTAAAACGGATGCAAACGGAAGATTTAAGTTGCCGGTGGCTTTTCTTAAGCAACTTAATCTCTCGAATGATAACCGTTTTTATATAAGGCACTCTATTTATGATAATTATTTAGAACTTTTCACTTACGAATCTTTTCAGCGGGAGGTGAAAAAACTACAGGAAAAATTAAATCCCTACAATCCGGATGCTAAAAGACTTTACAGAAAGTATATTGAAAGCAATCTGATAGAGTTGGATGCAGCGGACAGACTTAATATACCTGCCTCTTTGCGGCAAGATGCGAAAATAGACAAGGATATTGTTGTTGTGGGTAGCGGAGATTTTATGGAGATTTGGGATTTGGCAACATACAAGAGCCTTGACGATGATAATTTTGACTATAAAGCTTTGGCCAAAGAACTTTTGGGCGAAGGAGAATAAAACAAAGTCGTTTTGTTGTTAGGAAAAATTTGTTGCAAAGGCAGGAATTATGCAGACTTATTCGTATCATATACCGGTGATGCTCAACGAAGCATTGGAGGGGTTAAATATTAACCCTGACGGTGTGTATGTTGATTTGACTTTCGGCGGAGGCGGTCACTCAAGGGCTATTCTTGAGAGGCTTTCTTCTTGCGGGGAGTTGTATGCTTTTGACAAAGATGAGGATGCTATAAAGAATGCCTTGGACGATGAGCGTTTTTGCTTGATACATGATGACTACACCAACATAGGAAAGCAATTGCGTCTGTACAGAAAGACTAAGGTAGACGGTATTTTGGCTGATTTAGGTATATCTTCCCACCAAATAGACGAAGCAGAAAGAGGTTTTTCTACCAATAAATCCGCTCCTTTGGATTTAAGAATGGACAGAAGAAACTCTCTCATGGCATCGGATATAGTCAATACTTATGACAAAGAACAGCTGAAGTTTATTTTCAAAACTTATGCTGAACTTTCCAACAGCGGATTGTTGGCAGACAGGATTGTAAGACAAAGGGAGGAAAAGTCCATAGAGACTACGAGTGATTTGATTGAAATTATTGAACCTTTAGCTTTAAAAGGAAGGGAGAATAAATATTATGCTAAAGTTTTCCAAGCCTTAAGAATAGAAGTCAATAATGAGTTAAAAAATTTAGAAGATATGCTTTTGCAATGTGCTTCTCTTCTGAAAGAGGGAGGTAGATTAGTCATCATATCTTACCATTCTTTGGAAGACAGGTTGGTTAAAAACTTATTAAAAAGCGGAAATACACAAGGAAAGGTGGAGAAAGATTTCTACGGAAATGTTATCTCTCCTTATAAAATTATAACCAGAAAACCCCTGCAAGCAAGCGAAGAAGAAATTATGAACAACCCCCGTTCGAGAAGTGCAAAACTAAGAGTGGGAGAGAAAATAGGAGGCGGCAACAATGGCTAATTTATTGAAAAAATATTTTTCGGGCGAGACAGTCTTTTCCTATATAGGCCGCAACATACCTTTTATTCTTTACATAGTTTTGTTGCTTATTTTCTATATAAGTTCGCGTTACAATGTAGAGCGGACCGTTAAAGATATTTCCGAATTATCAAAGGATATTTCCGAATTGCAGAAACATTATCAGCAGGTAAAGACGAACTTTCAGCGTACAACCCAAATGACGTACATTGATTCTAAACTTGAATCCACGGGAGTAGGCATATCAAAAGAACCTATTATGGATATTATCATCTATAACGATTCAATAAAATAAGGAGAAACGCTATGAGTTCCGGCAGTAATAAAAATAGAGCATTATCTTTGTCTGTTATCCTCGTTTTGTTGATAATACCTTTCCTTGTCGTAGTAGGGAAAGTTATTTGGTTGGAGACTGCGGAAAATGATTTTTGGGAGAAGCGTGCCGAAGAGTGGAACATATCCATGCACAAAGTCAATGCAAGGCGGGGAAATATTTATGCAATAGATTCAGACACAGGGGAGCAACTCCTTTTGGCTACATCTCTGAGGTATTGGGATATTTACTTGGACTTAGGCAAAGGAAAGACCAAAACAAAAAGCGGAAAAGATACCGTTGATTGGATAGTACCCGACTCAGTGTACAAAAAAGGTATTGATGAGATGTCGAGAAAGCTTGCCTCTATGTTCTCTGCTCACAGGGGAGCGAAGACTGCAGGTGAATACAAAGAATATTTCAATAAGCAGAGAAATAAAAAGAACCGCTATGTTGCAGTGGTAAAAGACATAACCGACGAGGAATTGGAGCAACTTAAAAAAGTGCCTATCCTCGGCGTAAGTTTCCAGAAAAAAAATAAAAAGACAGGGGCTAAAGAAATAGTTTACCGTCACTCTTGGGCTATGGGGAAAGAGCAGAAGTACAACAGAGTCTATCCTTACGGCACATTGGCAAGACGCACCATAGGTATACAGGCTAAAGGCGAAACGGCAGGTTGTGATACTTGCTATGACGGAATAGACGGTTACTATACCGAATATCTTTCGGGAACTCACGGCTACAGATGGGAAAGAAGAATAAATCCTAATCAATGGGTTCCTGTTAATAAAGAAGAAGAAATAAAAGTAGAAGACGGTTTGGATATTGTAAGTACGCTTGACGTTTCTTTGCAGGAATTAGCCGAAACCGCTCTTTTGAAATGTTTGGACAGCAATGCTGCGGAAAGCGGTACTGTGATATTAATGGAAACCCATACAGGCCGCATAAAAGCATTGGCAAACTTCACTAAGCAAAAAGACGGTACCTATGCACAGACTGAGAATATAGGTGTAGGCAGTCGGTTTGAGCCGGGCTCTACATTTAAGATAGTTACGGCAATGATGCTTTTGGATAAAGGCTTGGCCGATACATCGAGTCTTGTTCCTACGGGCGTAAAACATTTTCCTAATACCATAAAAGATATACGCGATGTAGGGCATGCACCGAACAACAATGTTTCTTTTCGGCGTGCATTGGAGGTTTCTTCAAATGTAGGTATAAGTTCTTTGATTTATGACTTGTATTGCAAAGACAAATCTATGAGAAGTCACCTTAGAGAAGACTTGAAAGAATATTTTATCTATGATAAGTTAGGATATGACTTGGCTTTGCATGAACCTTTGCCGCTTATACGGAGTACGGTTCAAGTAGATGACCTATTGCGAATGTCTTTTGGCTATGTTACTGCAATGACTCCGTTGCAGATGCTTACATTTTATAACGGTATAGCAAACGGAGGAAAAGTAATGAAACCTCAATTTGCAGAAGCCATATCACAAGACGGGAAAATAATTCAAAGATTTGATTCCGTAGTTCTGAAAGAGCAGATGTGCAAACCTTCAACTCTTGCCAAGATTCAAGATGTTTTGAAAAGGGTTGTTCTTTTCGGAACGGGAAGAAGGCTAAGGGGAACTGCTTACGGAATAGCAGGTAAGAGCGGAACGGCGGAAATAGGCTATGACAAAGCAAATCAAATTCTTCAGCACAGGGCTTCTTTTGTCGGATATTTCCCTGCTGATGACCCTCAATACTCTTGTATCGTTGTTATCTCAAAACCGCAGAAAGCTTTGACACACGGGGGTGACTTAGCTGCACCTGTCTTTAGGGAATTAAGCGACAGAGTAATCGGAGGCAGCAAGGTATATTATCCACAGAAAAATCAGACCGCCAAAAACATTATGCCTATAATGTCTTATGGCAATTCAAGTGATTATTCCTTGCTTTGCAAAAACCTCGGTTTTGTTTTGCCGTCGTTTAAGAAAGAGTGGATAAGAACTTCTTTGGTTGATAGCATCTTTCACAGCAAAGCACAGGAAATAGATAAAAGCATTATGCCTAATGTTAAGGGATTAACTATAAGAGACGCTGTTTATATGCTGGAGAACTTAGGTTTGAAAGTTCAATTCAAGGGATATGGAAAAGTTGTTTCTCAAAGTATTCCCGGCGGAAAATATCTGAAAACAGGTGAAACGGTAATGCTGACTCTTTCTTCTGAAACAAAAAAATCGGCGGAAGATAAAAAGCAAACTCAGATTTTGCCTAAGGTCGAAGAAACAAAACAGGAAACAAAGAAAAGTTAGAAATGAAAACATTAAAAGAAATACTTCACGGTCTGAAAACGGAGCAGGTCATAAATGAAAGAGAACTGTACGTTACGGGTATTGTCTTTGATTCCCGCAAAGTGCAGGAAGGTTCTGTCTTTGTTGCTGAAAAAGGTGAGCAAACAGACGGTCATCTTTATATTTCTTCTGCTATAGACAAGGGCGCAAAGGTCGTTGTTTTCGAAGATTTTTCCGATAAATGGGAAATCAAAGATGATGTTACCTATATAAAGGTAAAATCTTCTTCCTTGGCTCTCGGGATTATGGCGAATAACTTCTATGATAATCCGACCAAGAAACTAAGACTTATAGGTATAACAGGAACTAACGGAAAGACAACTACGGTAACTCTTCTTTACAAAATGTTCTCTTCTATGGGTTTTCCGTGCGGATTGGTTTCAACAATAGAAAACAGAATTAAAGAACAGGTACTTCCTACAGAAAGAACAACCCCTGACGCCGTTACTTTGAGTTCATTGTTTGCAAAAATGGTTGAAGAGGGTTGTGAGTATGCTTTCATGGAGGTGTCTTCGCATGCAGTAGTTCAAAATCGTATTGCAGGATTACATTTTTTCGGAGCAATATTCTCGAATATCACTCTCGATCACTTAGACTATCACAAAACATTTGCAAATTATATAAAAGCAAAGAAAAAATTCTTTGATGATTTATCTTCAAAATCCTTTGCTCTTACTAACTTAGATGACAAGAACGGCAGTGTAATGATTCAGAATACCAAGGCTAAAAAATATTCTTATTCTCTTTCATCAGCTTCTTCTGACTTTAAGGCAGCAGTATTGGAGGATTCTTTCGAGGGACTTCATCTTAAGTTAGATAACAAAGAAATATTTTCTCCTATGATAGGAAGGTTCAATGTTTATAATCTTCTTGCCGTTTATTCGGCTGCCGTTTTATGCGGTATAGACAAAGAACGAGTTCTTATCAGTCTTTCTGCCCTTACTCCTGCACGGGGACGCTTTGAGTGTTACCGCATTTCTACGGGAGCCGTTGCGGTGATAGATTATGCTCATACGCCCGATGCTTTGGAAAATGTTCTTACAACAATCAATGAAATTAATAAATTCAGAGGACAGAAAGTTTTTTGTATTGTCGGTTGCGGCGGAGACAGAGATAAGACTAAGAGACCGATTATGGGAGAGATAGGACAACGGCTTTCGGATACATTAATTCTTACTTCCGATAATCCGAGAACTGAAGACCCTAACCAAATTTTGGAAGATATGAAACAAGGTCTCAAAAAAGATAAGTCGGGGAAAGTACATTTTTGTATTACAGACAGAGCAGAGGCTATAAAATTAGCTTGCACTTTAGCAAAAAAAGATGATATTATTCTTGTAGCCGGCAAAGGTCATGAGGATTATCAAGAAATAAATCATGTAAAACATCATTTTGATGACAGGGAAGAAATATTAAAGTATTAAAATAATAAAAAGACTATGTTGTACTATTTGTTTAATTATTTAGATAAAGAATTGGGTTTGCCCGGAGCAGGAGTGTTTCAATATATTTCTTTCCGTGCAGCTGCAGCCGTAATACTTTCTCTTTTGATAACAATTGTTTTCGGAGGAAAATTAATAGCTTTTTTGCGTAAAAAGCAGGTCGGAGAGACAGTAAGGGACCTCGGGCTTGAAGGACAAAAGGAGAAAGAAGGTACTCCTACTATGGGAGGTCTTATTATTCTTGCAGCCATACTTATTCCCGTTCTTTTGTTTACTAAATTAGACAATATATATGTAATCATCATGCTCATAACTACTGTTTGGCTCGGAGCTTTGGGTTTCAGAGATGACTATATAAAGGTGTTTAAGAAAAACAAGGAGGGAATGCGTCCGCGTACAAAGATAATAGGACAAGTGCTACTCGGCATTCTTGTAGGCTCTTTAATGTTTTTTTCTCCCGATATACGCATACAAGAAAAACAAGACGTTGCCCAGTATTCCCAAACACATAATCTGCAAATTTCTTCTACCTATGAGAAAGCTAAGAAACAATTTACTAAAGAATCCGAGCACAGTACTAAAACAACAATACCTTTTATCAAGGACCACGAGTTTGATTACGCAAAACTGATAAAGTTTATCGGAAAAAATTATCAAGACTATGCTTGGTTAATATTCATTCCCATTGTAATCTTTATTATAACTGCCGTTAGCAACGGTGCAAACCTTACTGACGGAATTGACGGTTTGGCTACAGGTACTTCTGCTATTATAGGTTCAACTCTTGCTGTGCTGGCATGGGTAAGCGGTAATATAATATTTGCAAATTACCTTAACATAATGTATATTCCTGATATAGGAGAATTAACCATATTCATAGCAGCCTTTGTCGGTGCAACAGCAGGTTTTCTTTGGTATAACACCTATCCTGCTCAAATCTTCATGGGAGATACAGGCTCTTTGACTATTGGAGGTATTATAGCAGTTTTTGCAATACTTATACGCAAGGAATGGCTTTTGATAATCCTGTGCGGAATTTTTCTTATAGAATCATTAAGTGTTATGATACAAGTCTCCTATTTTAAATACACCAAACGTAAATTCGGAGAAGGAAAAAGAGTTTTTCGTATGACTCCTATCCATCATCACTTCCAGAAAAAAGGATGGCATGAAGCGAAAATAGTACAAAGGTTTTTCCTTATATCAATAATACTTGCAGTAACAACAATAATAACCCTTAAACTGAGATAGCACTATGACAATAGATGACATTATCCGTTCAAATACAGATGCGGTTTCAAAAACCGAAAAAGCTTATCAAAACATCTATAAGATGCGTAATAAGGCTTTGATGAATATGTTTGTCCGCCAAAGCACCGTGCATAAAAACCAATACGTTGCAACTATATGCGGTGTTTCTTTCTTCGATGACGCTTTCGCTTTATCTCCGAATGCTACTTGGTTCACTTTCTATCAGAGCACAAGCTCTGTAGTTTGGATTTTGGAAAACTTAGGAGACAGTGATATAGATTTTTCAGAGCAACTTGATGTCATAAAAGATAAAGTAGAACAAATAGTGATAATAGATTCTGAACACGGAGCAGGTATTAATACAGAACAGCTGAGAAAAGTAAGTAATGTTTCGGTTGTTTCTTCTATGAAAGAAGCCGTAGAGCATGCCTATCATATAGCTGCAAAAGATATGGCAGTAATTTATTCTCCTGCCAGCGGAATTCCTGAAACCGCACAGGAGAGAGCAAAAGAATTTTCAAAGAATGTGCATTCACTGTAAGTAATAAGATGAAAGCAATAAATGAAAAATATAGAGTAAAAGGTGATAAGGTTATTTGGATAATCTATATTTTGTTTATCCTTATTTCCTTAGTGGAAGTATTTTCTTCTATGGGTAAAACCGTCTACGAAAAGCAAGGCGGAGCTATTACTCCTATGTTTTTCAAGCATTTTTTCTTACTCTTATCGGGTATAGCTATCTGTTACGTATCACATCTCATAAATTACGTAAAATATTCCCGCATAGCAAAACCTGCACTCTATCTCTCTTTTGCATTACTTATTTTTACGCTGGTTATGGGCTATCTTTCCCCCGGGAACAAAGTTGCATCTCGGTGGATAGTTATTCCTTTTATAGGACAATTCCAACCTTCCGAGATTGTAAAATACATACTTATAATATATACTGCTACTTTTCTGGCCACCAACAAAAGTAAAATTAAAGAGAAACAAACTTGCATCAATATAGTAGTTCCTATCCTTTTGATATGTGGCTTAATCTTCCCTGAGAATTTTTCTACCGCAGCACTTATAGGCTTAGTTTGTTATATACTTCTGCTTGTCGGAGGAATAAACAGAAAATATCTTACAACAGGTCTTCTCCTTACACTTGTGTGTGTAGGTCTGATAGTTCTTGTTGCTTCTAAGACAAAAAAAATGCGAAGCAATACTTGGATAAACCGTATAGAGGAATTTCGCAATCCTGACAGAATGGAAATAAATCAAACCAATATTGCTCTTATGGCTATATCTACGGGAGGTGTTCAAGGAAAATTCATAGGTAATACCGAACTTGCCCGTTTCCTTTCGGAGTCCCACAACGATTTTATCTTTGCTATTATGTTAGAAGAGGGTGGTTTGTGGATGTGTCTGTTTATAGTTTTGATGTATATTTCACTTTTGTACCGTATGATACGGATTGCAAAAAATGCAAAGGGAGATTTCGGCTCCTTGCTTGCACTTGGCATAGCTTTAGTCTTTATTCTTCAAGCCATAATAAATATGATGGTAGCAACTAATCTTATGCCTGTAACCGGTCAAACATTACCTTTTATTTCCTACGGGGGAACTTCTTTTTGGTTCTCTTCTTTTGCTTTGGGAATAGTTTTGAATATATCGCGCAAAGAAAACCAAAAGACCCGACAGGATATTATTCTTGACGATGCAGACAATGAAGCAAGTTCCGATGAAGAAATTTTAGAAGAAGGAGACAAAGATTCTTCTTCGCAACTATGTGTACTACCGAGTAAAATTTTTGTGTCTTGGGTCGGAATTTTTATGACACAAAAATTGAAATACAATTGCTGTTATTATGAAAAAGGAATTATAACTGAAAAATATCATAACGATGTTCCTATAGGAGGTAAAGAAATCAAGGAATTTATAAGTATGATATTAAATCATAT
The DNA here is from genome assembly GCA_017480455.1 of Bacteroidales bacterium. Classification (GTDB taxonomy): domain Bacteria; phylum Bacteroidota; class Bacteroidia; order Bacteroidales; family P3; genus Scybalousia_A. The sequence continues at coordinate 19,600 of JAFVAP010000093.1, forward strand.
AAATCTGTGTATTTTTAACCGAAAACTGAGCAGAAATCTTGCATTCGGCGTTCTGAGTGTAAGACCTGCAAGTATTTGTAAAGAAAGGAGGATAAGATGAAAGCCATTATAAGCGGAGGAGGTACGGGAGGACATATTTTTCCTGCAATTGCCATAGCAAATTGTTTGAAACGCAGGTACGAAGACTGCCGTATATTATTTGTAGGCGCTGAAGGAAAGATGGAAATGCAGAAAGTACCGCAAGCAGGATATGATATAGTAGGCTTAAAAATAGCCGGATTTCAAAGAAAGAAACTTTGGAAAAACTTTTCTCTTCCTTTTAAGATGATTTCTGCTTCTTTGAAAGCGAGGAAAATAATTAAGGATTTCTCTCCTGATATAGTCATAGGTGTAGGTGGCTATACCTCGTGGGCAACATTGCGTGAAGCACAGAAATTAGGAATACCTACTCTTTTGCAAGAGCAAAACTCTTTTGCGGGAAAAAGCAATATGCAACTCTCCTCAAGAGCGCAAAAAATATGTGTAGCATACGATGATATGCAACGTTTTTTTTCTATAGAGAATATAGTAAAAACAGGCAACCCTGTAAGGAAAAATATTTCTGCAATAAGAGAGACTATGCAGAAGAAAAGACAAGATGCTTTGAAAACGTACAATTTCAACGGGGAAAAAACGACTGTACTTGTTATGGGAGGTTCTCTCGGGGCAGGAACTATAAACCAAGCCGTAGAAAATCATTTAGACTATTTCTTTACTAATGATATACAACTTATTTGGCAGACAGGAAAGTTCTATTACAATGATATTTACGAAAGAAACAAAGAACGCTTGAAAGAATATACCAACGTAAGAATTACGGAATTTATTACGGATATGGAAGAGGTTTATTCGTTGGCTGATATTATAGTCTCACGCGCAGGAGCATTGGCTATAAGTGAGTTATGTTGCGTAGGAAAGCCTGTAGTTCTAATTCCGTCTCCTAATGTTGCTGAAGACCACCAACGGAAGAATGCCATGGCTTTGGTAGAAAAAGAAGCTGCAAAGATGATTCTTGATTCCGAAGCCGATAAAAAGATAACGGAGATGTTGGATGAAATTATAAATAACGGACAGTTAAGAGAGCGTTTGGGAAAAAATATATTGTCTCTTGCAATAGTTGATTCTGACGAGAGGATAGTTGATGAGGCTGAAAAAATAATCGGGAAGTAAACAATGGAAACGGATAATAAGAAGACATATTATTTTCTCGGTATTGGAGGAATAGGAATGAGCGCCGTTGCAAGATACTTGCACCTAATGGGTAATTGCGTTATGGGATACGACAGAGTAGAGTCGGAAATCACAAAGCAACTCATGAAAGAAGGAATACAAATCAACTATGAGGACAGGGAAGAGAATGTTCCTGAGAACATAGATTTATGTATTTATACTCCTGCTGTACCTAAGGAAGGTCTTCAGTTCCGTGCAATAGAGCGAAGAGGCATACCGATGAAAAAGCGTTCCGAGGCTTTGGAACATATCACTTCAGGGAAGAAAGTTCTTGCTGTTGCCGGCTCTCACGGAAAGACAACCACAACAGGAATGATTGCCCATATATTGTCTTGTTCTGAAATAGGCTGTTCTGCTTTCTTGGGCGGAATATTAAAAAGTGCTGATAATAATTTTCTTTTCAATGGAAAGAGTCCTTATGTTGTTGTTGAAGCAGATGAATATGACAGGAGTTTTCTTCATTTAAAACCATACGTAAGTGTCATTACTTCCATAGATGCAGACCATCTGGATATATATGAAAATTATGAAAATCTATATCAAGCCTTTATAGATTTTGCACTGCTTACTGAAGAGACGGGGCAACTTATTGTCAAGACAGAGCGCAGTGAAATTCTTGAAAAAATTGAGAGCAGTGTCTCTAAATCTACTTATGCTTTAGAGAATTTTGATGCCATGACCTACGCTTGGAATATCAGAATTTACAAAGGAGAATATTATTTTGACTTTGTTGATTGCGGAGAGACCTTTTATGATATGCAGATGATTTATCCAGGAAAGCATAACATAGAAAATGCTGTAGCAGCTATGAAAGTCTGCAACTTTGTCTTGAAGCAGGAAAATCTTTCTAAGGAACAAAGAGAGAGTATCTTGAGAGTAGGTTTAAAGACTTTCACAGGAATGAAGCGCAGATTGGATTACGTTGTCAAGACAGAGAACAGAATATTTATTGACGACTATGCCCATCATCCTAAAGAGATACAGGCAAGTATACTTTCCTTACGGGAAATGTATCCTACGAAACATCTTACAGGTATTTTTCAACCCCATCTCTACACACGTACAAGGGACTTGGCAGAGGACTTTGCAAGAAGCCTTGAAATGTTGGATACTGTTATTCTCCTGCCTATTTACCCTGCGAGAGAGAAACCTATAGAGGGGGTAAGCTCACACCTTATCCTGCATAGGATAAATAAAATGGATAAATACTACGTAACAAAGGAGCAGTTATATCCTTTACTTGAGGCTTTGCATCCTGAATTGCTGATAACAATGGGGGCAGGCGATATAGACAGAGAAGTTTTAAAGATAAAAGAAAGAATATTTTAAAATGAAGAAACGGGGACTTTTGTATATAGGAATTATCTTAGGTACTGTGCTTATCATTATTCTGACAAATATAATGATGAGAAATTCCTATATTAAGTCCGTAGAAGTAAATATTATCTATCCTACAAAAGACCGAATTATACTTAAACAGGAGATAGAAAATGATTTGACGAAACATTTCGGAGTTTTCACAAAGCAAAAGCGGAAACAGATAGAGGTAAACACTGTTAAACTATATTTAGAGGATAAAAACTTCGTGGAACAAGCCTCTGTTTCAATCAGTATTACAGGAGTTCTTAAAATTTCCGTTACTCAACGCTCGGCAATTGCAAGAGTCTATAACAGGAGAAACGAAACCTTTTACATAGATAAGAATATGTGTATTCTGAAAAGTGAAAACGGAAAGGCGGCAGATGTTGTTGTTGTAAGCGGTAACATAACCGATACGGTAAAAAGCACAATAGACTCCGTAAAGAATAAACAGATGTTTGAGATATTTACTTTAGCAACCTTGATAAACAATGATAGTATACTTAAATATCAAATAGATCAAATAGTAAGAAAGGATACTGATTATATACTTATTCCTAAGATAGGTGAATATGATATTGCATTAGGCGGAAAAACTGATTGGGAAGATGAACTTATAAGACTGCACTATCTTTATAAAAAAGCCTTTATTAAAAACGGTTGGGAAAAATATTCACACATTGATTTAAGGTTCAAAAATCAAGTTGTGTGTACAAGAAAATAAAAAGACAATAACTTATAAACAACATATTGAGAAATGGAAAATAATAACAAAGCAAAATTTTCACCGCAAGACAAAATTGTTGTCGGCATTGATGTCGGAACAACAAAGATTGCCGTTTTTATTGCAAGAAAAAATGAAAGCGGGGATATTGAGATAATCGGTAGAGGAAAAACTCCTTCTGTCGGAGTTGAAAATGGTGATGTCAGAGTAGTTACCAAGACTTCCGAAAGCATACGTAAAGCTGTTGAACAAGCAGAAAACCAAAGCGGTTATGAGGTTAAGGAAGCTTTTGTAGGAATAGCAGGATATAATATTTCTACCAAACATAAAAGAGCAACAACTGTAATAAAAGAAGATAACCACATAATAACCAATGAGGATATTCAAAAACTGATAGAAGAACAATATAATATAAAGCTTCCTCCCGGAGACGAGATTATAGATATTGTTCCTCAGAATTACATCATTGATGGTCAGAAAGAAATTGCTGATCCAGTGGGAATGATAGGCAAGAGCATAGAATGTAATTTCAATCTTATAAGTGCTGATGTAAACAATATAAAGAATATTCGCCGCAGCGTGGAAATGGCTGGCTATAAGGTGGCAAACCTTATTCTTCAGCCGATTGCAAGTGCTGAAGCTGTTGTAGACGATGTTGAAAAGACGGCAGGTATTTGCCTTGTAGACATAGGAGGAGGTACTACCGACGTTGCTATTTATCATGAAGGTATTCTTAGATATACCTCTGTCATTCAACTTGCAGGAAATCTCATAACTGATGATATAAAAGAGGGCTGCACTATCATAGCTACACAAGCCGAAGCTTTGAAAACCAAATACGGAGATTGTATTCCTACACCTGAACAGAATGACGACATCATAAGTATTCCGGGTTTCAGAGGCAGAGAGAGTCGTGAGATAAAGGTATCAAAACTTTCCGAAATCATAAGAGGAAGAGTTGAAATGATACTTGACCAAGTCATCTATGACATTAGAACAAGCGGCTATGAGAAGAAACTTCTTGCAGGTATAGTTCTTACGGGAGGAGGCGCCATGATAAAGAACTTAAGACAACTTACCGAATATGTTACCGGAGGTATAGCAACTCGTATAGGAGAATCCGACGACCACTTGAGCAAGTTGTCTCCTGATATGGCAGATATAAAGCATCCTATGTATGCAACAGGTATCGGTTTGGTGATAAAAGGCTTTGAGTTTTACGAAGAAAGTGCTTCCTATCCGGAAAATGAAACAAACGTCTCCGATGTCACCGACGCAGCACAAAACATTGAGGAAGAACAATCTGATATTAACAATAGTGATAACTCAAAAGAGGAGAAAAATTCAAAGAAAGATGCTGTAAAAAAGGAAAGTTTGGCTGCAAAAATCTCAAAACTTTTCAGAAGCATCATAAGTGACGGAGTGGAGTAATTAAATTTTTATTAGGGAAATAGTGATTTATAATAAAATAAAGTATTAATTTTACATTTCCGAATAGAGTGTTTATAAGAGCTTAAATTATTAATCGAAATAAAAAAACAAATAACTATAATGATGGATAATATATTAGACATTCAAGCTGCTGAACAGAGTTCTGAGACTCAATCATCTTACATTAAAATCATAGGTGTCGGCGGGGCAGGAACAAATGCCGTTAATCACATGTATAACAACAAGATTACAGGAGTTGATTTTATCGTTTGCAACACTGACAAGCAATCCTTAAACGCTTCACCTATTGTCTCTAAGATACAATTGGGAGAAGGTCTTGGCGCAGGTAATTCACCGGCGGTTGCGAAGGCTGCTGCCGAGGCTGCAAAGGAAACAATAAAAGAATCTCTTTTAGGTAACACTCACATGCTTTTCATTGCTGCAGGTATGGGTGGCGGAACCGGAACGGGAGCAAGTCCTGTCATTGCGCAGATTGCCAAAGAAATTGAGGTGGATGGCGGCAAAGATGAGATGCTTGTTGTCGGCATAGTTACAATTCCTTTCTCTTTTGAGGGCAGAAAACGTATGGAGCAAGCCAAAGAGGGTATCAAAGAATTGAGAGAGCACGTTGATGCAATGATTGTTGTCAATACGGATAAACTTAAAGACCGTGGTAAGATGACAATGAGACGCTCTTTCGCTTTGGCTGATGATATATTATTGACAGCTGCACGTGGTATTTCGGAGATAATGACTGCAAATGCCTACATACACGTAGACTTCAAGGATGTGCAATCAGTTATGCGCAATTCGGGTGTTGCACTTATGGGAAGCGGCGAAGGCGAAGGTGAAGACAGAGCCTATAAAGCAATAGTTGCTGCTACAACTTGCGATTTGCTCAACGACAATGACCTTTCTATGACTAAGAATGTTTTGCTTTACATTTCTTGTTCGGACAGTGAAGATTATGAAATAGATAATGAAGAAATAGAGATTATCACAGAACATATCAGAACAATAACAAATCCTGAAGTAGATGTTATTTGGGGATATGGATACGATAACAGCTTAGAGGGAAAGATAACCATAACATTGGTTGCAACAGGTTTTGAATCTAAGGAACTCTACACTCCCACTAAGAATGAACACAACATCTCTTCTACAGTGAAAGTCAAAACCATAGAACCTCCTATGCCTGCAGAGCCTGTTGTAGTAAATACTCAGAAAGAAGTACCTGCAACTGCTAAAGCAGAAGAGGAATTGACAAATTTCAGAATAACCAAGAACACTGAAACTTCTGCTCAACAGGAAAACAGACCTCTTGCAGGCTTTCAGCCTACAAATGAAGTTAAACCACAGACTGAGCATAAGAAAAGAATAATTGATGTTCTTGGAATTGACGGTTTTGAAGGCGTTCCTGACAATCAGACTTATAGAGAGGAGAAAAAATCTTTTGTGAACTCGGTTGTTGATGACAAAAGTGAGACCTATAGAATGGTTACAATACATGAACAAGACTCTGTTCCATATCAGAAACGGAATATCAATATGCCCGAATTTGCTTATGTCTCAGAAAGCAATTCAACTATAGATACCCTGATGCCGTCTCAAAATACGGTCAAAGAAAATCCTACATTATCTTTTTCAGATGTGCTTAAACAAGAGGGCATTCATCAAAACACTACCGCTACTTCTTCACCCGACCTTACAGAAGCAAGATTTGAAAGAATGAAGAAAGTTCGCGCTATGCTTGGAACAAAATCCGGATTGGAACAAGTCCAACGCTATAAACCTGTATCGGGAGAGAATATTGACACTATTTTTTCTGACGATACAATGACAAACCAACGTGTTGTCTTAGATAAAAACGGCAATGTTACAGTTCACGAAAATCCTGTGGTGAACAGTTCAACGGACTAAGATAAGTCTGTATATTATCACATCAAAAGCAATACGGAGTTCATTTTCCTTTCGGAATTGAACTCCGTATTATTTTTATCTAAATTGATACTGTCCCAAAACTGTGCAAAATTCAAAAGTAGTCTGACTTTGTAAAGATTGTTTCATTAATAAAAAAAATCAAAATACTCTTGAATTTGCGATACTATCCAAAAAAGTGTGTAAAATTCAAGAGTATTTTAATTTTGCAAAAAATAAATGTCAAATAAAAAAAATAAAAACACTATGAATTTTACACAGGCGCAAAAATACGAAA
>JAFVAP010000094.1 GCA_017480455.1 Bacteroidales bacterium
ACCATTACAGGTGTATTAAAAACTTTAGAAGAAAAAGGTGAGTAAAAATCACTGAGAGATTAGTAAAAACATTAAAAAAATAGAATAAAATGGCAGATTTAAAAGCATTCGCAGAACAATTAGTAAATTTGACTGTAAAAGAAGTAAAAGAACTTGCTGACATATTGAAAGAAGAGTATGGAATTGAGCCGGCAGCCGCTGCAGTAGCAGTAGCAGCAGGTCCTGCAGCAGGTGGTGCAGCAGCAGCTGAAGAAAAGACATCTTTTGATGTTATATTGGCTGAAGCAGGTGCATCAAAATTAAATGTAGTAAAATTAGTTAAGGATCTTTGCTCTTTAGGTCTAAAAGAAGCTAAGGAATTAGTTGATGCTGCTCCAAAACCATTGAAAGAGGGTGTAACAAAAGATGAAGCAGAATCATTGAAGAAGTCATTAGAGGAAGCTGGTGCAAAGGTTGAAATTAAATAAGACGTTTCACCACAATAATTGATATCGGAATAGAGAACTACGTTTAAGTAGTTTCTCTGTTCCTTATTTGTGTTTGTATTGAACTTATTTTTTAACCTTTAATTTTTTTAACCTTGGCACAAAATAAAAAGCAACAGTTGGTTAGTTTCGCAACTGTAAAAAAAATAGAATATTCTGACTTTTTGGATATCCAACTTAAGTCATTTAAGGATTTTTTTCAATTAGAAACAGATTCAGAGAGTAGAAAGAACGAAGGGTTATACAAAGTTTTTTCAGAAAATTTTCCTATTACTGATGCGAGGAATAATTTCGTCTTGGAGTTTTTGGATTATTTTATTGATTCTCCAAGGTACTCTATCAAGGAGTGTATAGAAAGAGGCTTGACTTTTTCTGTGCCTTTGAAAGCTAAATTAAAACTTTATTGCACCGATGAGGAGCATGAAGATTTTGAAACTATAATCCAAGATGTTTATTTGGGTATGATACCCTATATGACGCCAAAGGGAACATTTGTAATTAATGGTGCAGAGAGAGTTGTTGTTTCTCAATTACATCGTTCTCCTGGTGTATTTTTCGGAACTAATACGCATGCAAACGGAATGCAGTTATATTCAGCAAGAATAATTCCTTTCAAGGGTTCTTGGATGGAATTTACTACTGATATAAACAATGTAATGTATGCTTACATAGACCGTAAAAAGAAATTGCCGATTACAACTCTGCTTAGGGCGATAGGATATGAAACCGACAGAGATATACTTGAAATTTTCAACCTTGCTGAAGAGGTTAAAGTTACCAAGACTGGTATTAAAAAGTACTTGGGAAAAAGATTGGCTGCAAGAGTTGTAAGAACTTGGATAGAAGATTTTGTTGATGAAGATATAGGTGAAGTTGTCTCTATAGAGAGAACGGAAGTAATAATAGATAGAGAAAAGATATTGGAAGAAGAAGATGCCGCTAAAATTATAGATGCCGGTATAAAAACAATCCTTTTACATAAGGATGATAATTCTTCTGCTGATTATTCGATTATTTTTAACACATTACAAAAGGACACAGCTAATAATGCCAAGGAAGCTGTGGAATACATTTACAGACAACTCCGCAGTGCTGAACCTCCTGATGAGGAGACAGCACGGGGAATAATTGAAAAATTGTTCTTCTCTGATAAGAGGTATGATTTAGGAGATGTAGGTCGTTATAGAATAAACAAGAAGTTGGGTTTAAAAGTAGACCCTACTATAAAGGTTTTGACCAGAGAGGACATTATTTCTATAATAAAATACTTAATTGAACTCATCAATTCTAAAGCTGAAGTTGATGATATTGACCACTTGAGCAACCGTAGGGTGAGAACTGTGGGTGAACAATTGTATGCTCAATTCAATGTAGGTCTTGCCCGTATGGCAAGAACCATAAAAGAAAGAATGAATGTACGGGATAATGAAGTATTTTCTCCTACGGATTTGATTAATGCAAAGACATTGTCTTCTGTTATAAATTCATTTTTCGGTACAAATCAGTTGTCTCAATTCATGGATCAAACTAATCCTTTGACGGAGATAACTCATAAGAGAAGAATTTCTGCTTTGGGACCTGGCGGATTGTCAAGAGAGCGTGCAGGTTTTGAAGTTAGAGACGTACACTATACACACTACGGAAGGTTATGTACTATAGAGACACCCGAAGGTCCTAATATCGGTTTGATTTCTTCTCTAAGCGTTTTTGCTAAAATAGATGACTTAGGCTTTATAGAGACACCTTATTATAAGGTTGATAACGGTAGAGTTCTTTTTAATGAAGCCCCTGTTTATTTGACTGCAGAGGAAGAAGAAAATAAAATTGCAGCTCAGGCTACCACAAGTGTAGATGAAAACGGTAATATTTTAGATAAGAGGGTTAAGGCAAGAAAGCAGGCTGATTTTCCTATTGTAAGGCCTGAGGAAGTAGATTTGATGGATGTTGCTCCTAATCAGATTGCTTCTATAGCAGCTTCTTTGATTCCTTTCTTGGAACATGATGATGCAAACAGGGCATTGATGGGCTCAAATATGATGCGTCAAGCCGTTCCTTTGTTAAATCCTCAAATACCTTTGGTAGGAACGGGTATAGAACCTTATGTTGCAAAAGATTCCCGAGTTTTAATTACAGCCGAAGGCGATGGTATCGTTGATTTCGTTGATGCAAGAGAGATTTCTATTATTTATGATAGAGATGAGGACGAGCGTTTGGTAAGTTTTGATGATGACAGAAAGACTTATTATTTGACTAAGTTCCAAAAGACTAATGACGGAGGCTCAATAAATCTTAGACCTATTGTCCGCAAGGGTGATAAAGTGTATAAGGGACAAATTCTTTGCGAAGGATATGCAACTAAGGATGGTGTTCTTTCTTTAGGAAGAAACTTGCATGTTGCTTTCATGCCGTGGAAAGGATACAATTATGAGGATGCTATTGTTATATCCGAAAAAGTAGTAAAAGAGGATTGGTTTACTTCTGTTCACATTGAAGAATTTATTACAGAAGTCAGAGAGACGAAGCGAGGCGATGAGGAATTGACGAAAGATATTCCGAATGTGAGTCTTGATGCTACCAAGGATTTGGATGAAAACGGAATGATTCGAATCGGAGCAACAGTTAAAGAAGGGGATATTTTGGTAGGTAAGATTACACCTAAGGGAGAGTCTGACCCTACACCTGAAGAAAAACTTCTTAGTGCTATTTTCGGTGACAAAGCAGGAGATGTTAAGGATGCTTCATTGAAAGTTCCTCCTTCAGTATCCGGTGTCGTTATCAATAAACAGTTGTTTACCAGATTTAAAAAGGATAGAGAGCTTAGACAGAAAAATAAAGATATAGTAAGGCGTCTGACAGAAAATTTTGACAAAGACGTTTCTGAAATAAAGAAGAAACTTGTAGATAAGTTATTTATAATCCTTACAGGTAAGGTGTCAAACGGAATCTATTCTAATTACAAGGAAGAATTGGTTGCTAAAAAAGTTAAGTTTACTCAAAAACTTTTGATGGATATAGATTATTCTAATGTTAATTACAATGAGTGGACTACTGATGAGAAAACTAATGAACTTGTAAAGAGACTTTTGAACAATTACAGCATACTTGTACGTGATTTGAGAGGAAAACTTGAAAGAGAAAAATTCTCTCAGACTATAGGCGATGACCTTCCTACAGGAATAAATCAAATGGCTAAGATATATTTAGCTAAGAAGCGTAAGTTGAAGGTAGGAGACAAGATGTCGGGTCGTCACGGAAATAAAGGTATTGTAGCTAAAATTGTAAGGGAAGAGGATATGCCTTTCCTTGAAAACGGAAAGCCTGTGGATATTGTTCTTAACCTGTTGGGCGTGCCTTCGCGTATGAACTTGGGACAGATTTTTGAAACAGTGTTAGGATGGGCCGGACATGAGTTGGGACTTCGTTTCGAAACACCTATATTTAACGGTGCAACTTTGGACGACGTTAATGCCTATATGAGGAAAGCAAATCTGCCTGAGAATGGAAGATGTTATTTGTATGACGGTGAGACAGGAGAGCGTTTTGATCAACCTGCAACGGTAGGTTATGTTTACATGCTGAAACTTCACCACATTATAGATGACAAGATGCACGCAAGAAGTATAGGACCTTATTCTCTTATAACACAACAACCTTTAGGTGGTAAAGCTCAATTTGGAGGACAGCGTTTCGGAGAAATGGAGGTTTGGGCCTTAGAGGCGTACGGAGCTTCGCATGTTTTACAGGAAATGCTTACTGTAAAATCTGACGATGTCAATGGAAGGGCTAAGGCATACGAAGCCATAGTTAAGGGTGATAATATGCCTGTTCCCGGAATTCCGGAGTCATTCAATGTGTTGATTCATGAGTTGAGAGGTTTAAATCTTGAGGTTACGTTTGATTAATTGTTAGAAAAAGAATAATTTTTAGATATGGCAGTAAGTAACAGAGACGCTAATAATAGCGTATTCAGTAGTATGACTATCAGCCTTGCTTCACCAGAAAGCATATTAGAGCGTTCGTGCGGAGAGGTGACAAAGCCTGAGACAATAAACTACAGAACCTATAAACCGGAAAGAGACGGTCTGTTTTGCGAAAAAATATTCGGTCCGGTGAAGGATTGGGAGTGTCATTGCGGAAAGTATAAGAGGATTAGATACAAGGGGATTGTTTGCGATAGATGTGGTGTAGAGGTTACTGAAAAGAAAGTAAGACGTGAAAGAATGGGACATATTCAACTTGTTGTCCCGGTTGCACACATTTGGTTTTTCCGTTCATTGCCTAATAAGATAGGAGCTTTGCTTGGTTTACAGAGCAAGAAGTTGGAATCTGTTATATACTATGAAAAATATATAGTTATCCAACCCGGTATAAAAGAACAAGACGGTTTGAAACGTATGGACCTTCTTACGGAGGAAGACTATACGGCTGTGCTTGCAGACCTTCCTCAGGAGAATTCTCTTTTGCCTGATGAAGATCCCAACAAGTTTATTGCCAAAATGGGGGCTGAAGCTTTGTATGAATTGTTGAAGGATATAGATTTAGACTCTCTTTCTTATACTCTTAGAGATGCAGCTCATAAAGAAACTTCCCAGCAAAGAAAACACGAAGCTTTGAAGAGGTTAAACGTTGTTGAGTCTTTCCGTGAAGCAAATCTTAAGATGGAGAACCGCCCTGAGTGGATGATTGTTAAAGTTGTTCCTGTTATACCACCGGATTTGCGGCCTTTGGTTCCGTTGGACGGAGGACGTTTTGCAACTTCGGATTTGAATGATTTGTACAGAAGGGTTATTATACGTAATAACAGATTGAAACGTTTGGTAGAGATAAAAGCACCTGATGTTATCATGCGAAATGAGAAACGTATGCTTCAAGAAGCTGTTGATTCTTTGTTTGATAATTCAAGAAAAGCCGTTTCTGTACGTTCTGATTCCAACCGTGCTTTGAAATCTCTTTCTGACAGTTTGAAAGGAAAGCAAGGTCGTTTCCGTCAAAATTTGTTAGGAAAACGTGTCGATTATTCAGGACGTTCGGTTATTGTTGTAGGTCCTGATTTAAAGATGCACGAGTGCGGACTTCCTAAAGATATGGCAACCGAATTGTTTAAGCCTTTTATTATAAGAAAGATTTTAGAGAGAGGTTTGGTTAAGACGGTTAAATCTGCAAAGAGAATAGTAGACAGAAAAGACCCTGTTGTCATAGAAATATTAGAAAACATAGTAAAAGGTCACCCTGTATTGCTTAACCGTGCTCCGACTCTTCACCGTTTGGGTATTCAAGCCTTTCAACCTAAATTGGTTGAGGGTAAGGCCATACGTTTGCATCCTTTGGTTTGTACGGGATTTAATGCGGACTTTGACGGAGACCAAATGGCAGTCCATTTACCTTTAGGCAATGCTGCCGTTTTGGAGGCTCAGATGCTTATGTTGTCTTCTCACAATGTTTTGAACCCTGCTAACGGTGCTCCTATCACAGTGCCTTCACAGGATATGATTCTTGGTTTGTATTATATGACTAAGGAGAGACAGACAACTGAGGATATAGTTGTAAGAGGAGAAGGTAAATCTTTCTATTCATTTGAAGATGTTCAGATTGCTTACAATGAGAAAAGAGTCGATTTGCATGCAGGTATTACTCTTTACAGAAACAATCTCGGACTTCCTCTTTCCACTGTTGTTTACTTTGATAAAAAAGAAAACAAGGAAAAATCTTGTATCAAAGTAGGGGAAAATTTCTTCACTGAAAAGGGCGAAAAACTTGATATTACCGAACAAGATGCAGTAAGTACAAAGAACGGTATTCACACCACTATAGGAAGAGTTCTGTTCAATATGCTTGTTCCCGATAACTATGGATATATAAATGTTCTTATTAAGAAAAATGTTCTAAGGGATATTATCGGAGAGGTGTTGAAGGATTGCGGTTCTGCACGTACCGTTCAGTTCCTTGACGACATAAAGGATAAGGGTTACTACATGGCATTCCGCGGAGGATTGTCCTTTAACCTTGCTGACGTCATAGTTCCGGAAGAAAAAGTTTCCATTATAGACAAGGCAGAGACACAAGTTGATGAAGTTGTCGGCAACTATCAAATGGGTCTTATAACAAACAATGAGCGTTATAACCAAATAATAGATATTTGGACCGATGCAAACAGAAAACTTGCAAATCATGTTATCCGTCACATGTCAGATGACCGCCAAGGATTCAATGCAGTGTATATGATGTTGGACTCCGGAGCCCGTGGTAGCAGGGAGCAGATACGTCAGCTTTCAGGTATGAGAGGACTTATGGCAAAACCTCAGAAAGCAGGTTCAAGCGGTGCTGAAATTATAGAAAACCCTATTATATCCAACTTTAAAGAAGGTCTTACTGTCCTTGAGTATTTTATCTCAACTCACGGTGCGCGTAAAGGTTTGGCGGATACTGCACTTAAGACTGCCGATGCAGGATACTTGACAAGACGTTTGGTAGACGTTGCCCACGATGTCATAATCAACGAAGAGGATTGCGGAACACTTAGAGGTATTCCTACAACTGCCTTGGTAAGAAACGATGAAGTTGTTCAGTCTCTTTACGACAGAATTTTAGGACGTGTAACCCTTCATGATATTGTTCATCCTCAGACAGGAGAAATAATTGCCCGTGAAGGCGATGAACTAACTGAAGAGATATGTCTGAAGATTGAAGAATCACCGATAGAAGAGGTTGAGATACGTTCCGTTCTTACCTGTGAGTCAAAGCACGGCGTTTGTGCAAAATGTTACGGACGTAACCTTGCAACAGGAAAACTTGTTCAGCGCGGAGAGAGTGTGGGCGTTATTGCTGCACAGGCTATCGGTGAGCCGGGTACTCAGTTGACACTTCGTACTTTCCACGTCGGCGGTGTTGCAGGTAATGCAGGTAATGTTTCTCAGATAAGGGTAAAAGACAAATGCGACGGCGTACTTCATATAGATGAGTTGAGGGATGTTCCTTATACATATACGGATAACAACGGTGAAGAAAGACAATGCACAAGGGTTATCGGACGTTCTGCAGAAATGCACATAATCAATGAAGATACCAAGAGCATATTGATGACGGCTAACATACCTTATGGTGCTTATTTGTTCTTCAGCAACGGTGCTGCTGTGAAATCCGATGATGTCATAGCAGAATGGGACCCATACAATGCACCTATTCTTTCCGAGGTTTCGGGTAAGGCTGTCTTTGAGTCCATAGAAAAAGATATTACTTTCAGAGAGGAATCAGATAGTGAGACAGGACTTAATGAAAGAATTATTATTGAAACCAAACAGAAGTCAAAAAATCCTTCAATCAGCATTTTAGATGAGAGCGGAGAGGTAATAAAGACTTACGACATGCCTGTAGGCGCTCACCTTGTGATTGAAGACGGTGTCAAGATAAAATCCGGAGACGTTCTTGCGAATATTCCACGTTCTTCTGCTAAGGCAGGAGACATCACAGGAGGTCTTCCTCGTGTAACCGAGTTGTTCGAGGCACGAAATCCGTCTGACCAAGCTGTTATTGCTGAAATAGACGGTGTGGTATCGTTCAATAAAAAACTTAAGAGAGGTAACCGTGAGATAGTCATCACAGGAAAAACAGGTGAGAAGGTTACTTACTTGATACCTACCTCACGTCAAATTCTTGCACAGGAAAACGACTATGTTAAGGCAGGAGCAACTCTTTCCGAAGGGGAGATAGCACCTTCTGATATCTTGAATGTTCTCGGACCTTTGGAAGTTCAGAAGTATATTGTCAATGAAGCACAAGACGTCTACCGTCTGCAAGGTGTTAAGATAAATGATAAACACTTTGAGGTTATTGTACGTCAGATGATGCGTAAGGTAGAAATTGACGATGCAGGAGATACTCATTTTCTTGAGGGAGAGGCTATCAACAAGGTAGACTTTCAAGAGGAGAACGACAAGATTTACGGTCAAAAGGTAATCACTGACGCAGGCGACAGCACTCTTTACAAAGAGGGTCAGATGGTAACTGCGAGAGAGTTGAGAGATGAAAACTCTTCATTGAAACGTAAAGACCTTAAGACTATGGAGGCTCGCGATGCACAGCCTGCAACAGCGCATCAGATACTTCAAGGCATTACGCGTGCGTCTTTGCAGACCAAGAGTTTCCTTTCAGCCGCTTCTTTCCAGGAAACGACAAAGGTTCTTACGGAAGCATCTATCAGTGCAAAGACTGACAATCTTATGGGTATGAAAGAAAATGTTCTTGTCGGACATCTTATTCCTGCCGGAACAGGATTGAGAGAGTATCAGAATGTTTTTGTTGCTAACAAAGAGCAACTTGACAATATGAACCAATCTTCCGTGCAGCCTGCAAGAAGAGGTAGAAAAACAGTTTCTAAGTAAATTAATAAATAAATTTTAGCAAAAAATGTAGTGTATAGTGAATCATGCACTACATTTTTTTGACAAAAAACAAATTTTTTTAATTATGGCAGAGCAACAAGACAAAAAATTAGATATTGAACTTAATGCAGAAGTAGCGCAAGGTCATTATTCGAACTTGCAGATTGTACAACATTCTTCCTCAGAGTTTGTTGTTGATTTTTTGCAACTTATGCCTGGAATTCCTAAGGCTCAAGTGCGCAGCAGGATTATTCTTTCCCCTATACATGCAAAGAAATTGCTTTATGCTTTGCAGGAAAATATATCCCGTTTTGAGCAAACCAACGGAAAGATTTCGGATAATACGGCAAATAATTATACTATAATCAATCCCTTAGGTAAAGCTTAAAAAAACGCTCTTTATTATCGGAGGGGAGGATGGAAGAATGGGCTGCATTCTGTTCGGATACTGAGTTCATTTTCATTTCTCTTTTCTTGTAAAATCATAGTTGCAGTGCGTTATTTTGTATTCTTTTTGTTGGTAACTGCTCTTTCGGTTATTCCTTTTTTTGCCTTTCCGCAGCAGAAAGATTATGCCTATGTCTCTTTGGATACAGTCTATATAAAGCATGATACTTTGGATTGGTCTTTAGTTTTTTATATCCCTCATAATTGCAGGGTTAGTTTTGTGGATAAGAGACCTGACAGCAACGATACCAAGACAGCATTGAGTGTTGCCTGTGCTTTTACGGCTCAAAATCTTACTTCCGTTGTCGGAGATTATGTTTGTTCGGGTAATCTTGTAGAGAACACTGCAGATAAAGAAACAGGTTATTGCTACATTTCTCCGAGTGAACTAATCATTAAGTCCCTTTCAGATTCGTCTGACTTCTATAAAAAATTAGCACAAGAACATAAGGCATCATATTTTCAACAGATGCTGCTCTTAAAAGACGGAGACACAGTAGAATGCACTGTCTTTCGCAAGCAAAAACCTACCTTCCGCCGATGCCTTGCCATTTATAATAACAGAGGTGTTGTTATAGAAAGCGTAGACAGACTTACTTTCGAAGATTTTGCCAATGCAGTGAAGTCTGTAGGCATCAAGGACGCTATATATTTGGATATGGGTACTTGGAGCGACGGTTTTGTAAGGCTGAAAAATGGAGACTTGTTTTCTATAGGACATCTTAAGTACAATACAAAGCATCAAACTAATTGGCTTACATATATTTATCAAGAGCCAAGCAAGGTGCGGACAACTGCAATCCGTAATTCAAATAAACGTAGACCTAAAAGGAGATAGATTGTTTGTATTGCTTTCTTGGTGCTTATCCAATCAGGAAATGGTAATTATGCCGAAAAAATAATGAAATGTGATGTTGAAATAATAAAACTTAATCTCGGAAAAATAATCGGAAGCTATAAATGGCTTTAACAATGTTATAGTCCGGTTCTGGAATAAATCATGACAATTATAATCATATGAGTTACTTTTTTTAGAACACTCAACCGACACAAGTGAAGTTGGTCATGTGTCCTGGGGACAGTTAGATTTAATAACACCCTACAATGCCGATGAGTTATTAGATAAAAACATCAATATAAAAATACAATGTCAGCAAAAGAAAAGGGCAAAATTAACAGACCTAGTAAGTTGTTTTAAACTTGGAATTGGCAATAATTATATTATCAGCCAACGAATGAGAGTGTTATTAGAATCCTTTTATCTTCAACCTCATTCTTTCTCGACATGCTGTATCGAAAAAGTTGATGGCAGTTTTGTTGAATATAATGTATTGCATTTTAATGACAATTTTTTCTCACATGCAGTTGATTTTAATAGGTCTGTATTTCGAGTGGCCGATACTTGTACATTCCCTTTGACCGGAGAAGAACCTATAGTACACGTGACGGGTTATTTAGACTATATGTCTAAAAAGGAAGATTTGGCTCTAAAACATTTAGAACTACGTGCAGAAAGGATTGTCCTAGACGAACATTTCAACAAAAAATATGATATGCTTTCTTTCTACCCATTTGATGAACACACCTATATTTCGGAGAAATTAAGGGATGTGCTAATAAACGAACAGGTATCAGGAGTAAAGTTGACAGAAACATTCAAATTACAAGGATAATAACAAATCACAAATAATAATAAACACAATTAAATATCATGGGTAAAAAGAAATCTACTTTTTCTCCAAAATCGAACCATACAAGAAACAGTATTATCTTCTTGTCGGTATTTGCTTTCTTGGTATTTATTTGGTGGGGCATAACTAATATCAAATATTGGAGAAGTTATGAGCCGTATCCTGCTCGGATTACAAGAATCTCTCAAATATACCGAGGAAATTATAACAATATGTGGAGAGTAGAATACCAGTATATTGTTGACGGTAATACATACACAGGAGATGAGGACTTCTTCAATAAATCAGACTATGGAGACCGCCAAGTCGGCGATACTATCTACGTCGATGTCAGTTCCAAAAAATATGGAGTGAGTAGATGGAATCCTTAGTACAAAAAGATATTCATTTTTCAACAGGAAATCAATATTGTCCTAAATATTTATGTAAGATTACGCCAAGTGGCGTCAAATCAGTCGGACTTGACGTTTTATCTAGTTGTGAATTGCTTTCAATTTTGTATCTTTGCATGGTGAAACACAACAATTCAAGTAATTTATGGGATGGTGTTTCTAAATACAAATTACGAGATGAGTTTGAAACGATTTTGCAACGTGGTACAAGCTTTAGAATAACAAAAATAGAAAAAGTTAATAATTATTTATATATAGATGTTGAAGTCGTAGCCCAAATATAATTATATTTGAGTATTGTTATAAAGGTCTTTAATGTG
>JAFVAP010000095.1 GCA_017480455.1 Bacteroidales bacterium
AAAGACATTCCTTGATTTTGATATTGTTTTGCAACGGAGACAACAAATCTTAAGTTGGCTTTTGTGAGTTTGTCCAGCGCGGCTTGGTCTCCTTGTTTAATTTTTTGGGCTAAAGCAACTTCTTCCTCGGGTGTTATCATCTCCAAACGACCTATCTCTTGCAGGTATTTGTCTAAGGAAGTAATTTCTCTGTTGGTTAATTGTTTAGATATTTTTAATTGTCTCATAATACAATATTAGGTATTCTTTGTTCTCTTTTTTCAAAGTCTATTACGTTAAAAATAAAAAAAAGTTGCATTATTGTATTAAAAAATAACAGTTTCAAGAGTTTTTAACTCTAAAACTCCATTCTTTTATACTTGATGAAATTTTTTCGATAGGATTTAAGGAAAGGCTTAAACCACTTGTCATTGCTGTATTTGTCCTCCATGCGGTAACTTTGTGCGATTTTTTCTTGACGTTTAGCATCTTGCAATGACATCATTTGACCTATCCTTTTTTGGATTTTCTTTGTGTGTTTAGCCTTGTAACCCATAAGTTTCAGCGAAGCAATGGCCTCAACCGCACCTTCATATTGCTGATGTTTTATAAGATTTTCCGCAGTCTTTATTGCCAAGTTGTCATCGTTCATATCATAAAGCACATTTCTCAAATCCCTGTGCTGAACGCTCATTTCGTTTAGTTTATGTGTGTTGTAGAAGTACTCCAATTTAGAATACTCCAAAAAATACCTTACCGTGTCTTTTTCAGATAAAAGTTGCTCGCAGTTTTCTTTCATCTGAACGTATTGCAACGGCTCTTCTATCTGACGTTTCAGCATTCTGACCCTTTGTTTGTCTAATCTGCATTCGTTATTGCCTTTTATCTCCATGGCTTTGTTGATATAGACTTCGGCAGTGTAGAAATCGTTTTTACGTATGCACTCAAGAATATCGTAAACCAAAACATTGATTTCGTCTTGTTTCTTTGAGCAGACCTTATCATCAATAGCCCTTAGATAGGAATTCATTATGCGGACGATAGCAGTGTCTTCTTTCATATTGTATTCTTCTATCAAATCGTTGGTAAGAGCAACCAATGAGTCGGCTCTTTGAATATTGCCCTCAAATATTGCATACTCGGCAGCGGACATTCGTTTTGCGCTTATCTCTCTTATAGCCCGTTTGTACATTTGCTCAACGGCTTTTTTGTCTCCTTCTATCTTTGCAAGCCTGTTTGCTTTCTCCAAAACCTCAAGAGCTTTCTCGTAGTTGTTTACTTGCATGAAAGTTCTGGTTTCAAAAAATTTGTCATCAATAGCTTTGTCTATAGTTTTGACTTTTGTACTTGCAACGGCAACACTTTCTTTCGGCAGCGTGTTTTCCGAAGAAGGGATATAGTCTTTTTCAATCATAGATACCTGTTCTGCTGCATCGGATACGGTGTCTTGAATATATGAAGCGTAGTCCAAAGTATAGCCCGAGGATTTTGCATTGTTCTCTATGGAGTCCAACTTGTAGTCTGCAGGAAGGGAAGTTCCTTGAACGGAAGCTATCTCTTTGAGGGTGGAAGTTTCCAATTCTCCTCCTGCCATGGAGGAAAGAGTTCTCGCTTTTGAAAGCATATCGGCTCTTAACTCCGAGTTCTTGGCTCCTTGTAAGGTTTTGGCGGTGGCAATATAATAATTGACAACTTGAGAGACTATTTGCTCAAAAGAAGACGTGTCATGAATGGCCTCACGGTTGCGTTGAAGATAGTCATAGGTGTTTTCGGCGAAGTCGGACGCCACTTTCATTTCGCCCATCTTTACAGCGCGCTTGGTTATTGAGATATGGTTTTCATAAATTCCTTTTTGACATTCTTCTAACTTGGCTTTGACCAGCGAAGGTTGGCAGATATTCATCTTATCCTTAGAGCAGAACTTCTGTAAGTCGCTTAGAATGTCGTAAGCATAAGCAAACTTGCCCTCTTTTATCAAGGCAATGGATTGTAACAAATTTCTGTCGTAGGTATATACCATCATATTGGCGCAAAGTTTCTTTTCCTCTTCGTTAGGGTTCATTGAAGAAAGTATTTTTGAGAGTCTGTCTATGGTTTTTTCTATTTGACAACTGTCCGAAGACAGTTTTGCCAAAGTGTAATGGGCCATAACGTTCTTGGGATTTATACTTACTGACTTTTGGAGAAGGTTGTAGGCCTCCGAAGTTTTGTTATCAGAGAGCAGATTAACGGCTTTGATGTAGTAAAGTTCACTTGCGCGCGGTGTAAGGAAATCCAGCAACTCCTTGTTGTGGTTTAAGATAGTTTTAAGTTCCAAATACTTGGCATAAATCTCGTTATCATTGTTGTAAATCTCTTTTTCCTCAAGAAATTTTGCAGCATCTTTAACTCTGAATTGATAAACGGGTAACATATCAGTATTATCCGAAGATATGCTACTAAGAGATTTTATCTGTTTGTCGTATTTTGAGATTAATTCTTTCTTCTGTGCTGAAGATAATTGTTGAGAAAAAACATCGGAACTAAAGACACAAAATAATATAAGGATAAAAAAAAGACTCTTTTTCATATTTACGTTTTGTCAAAAAAAATAATATTCGGCAAAAGTAATATATTTATTGAAATTAAGCCTTGATTTAGAATTTTAAATTGATGTTTTACCACAGATTACTCCGTTTATCGTCTCTATGATTCTTTCTTTGTTGAACCTTGTATTTTTTAGTCTGCGGCTGTTTTCAAATACTTTTTCTTTGTTTGTTGAAGTATATTCTTTCATGGCTTTGAATCCCCGTGCTATATCTTCAATATCCGACGGCGATGCACACAATCCGAGTTCGTTTTCTTCGATAATCTGCCTGCAAGTTCCCGAAAGAATTCCGAAAATCGGCTTTCCCACGGAGAGATATGATTGAAGTTTCAGCGGCTCTGTTTTTTCTATTTCTCTGTTGTCTAACAACGGCAGGACAAAAGCGTCACTGTGTTGCAACAAATCATCTATTTGGTTGTACGGAATGCGCTTGTGCAGGCGTACGTTCTTTATCTTGTTATCCCTTATGCAGGCTTTGACTTGTTCGTATGCAGAGCCGTTGCCTATTATGTTCAAAACACAATCCTGCATCCCTGCTTTGTGAAATCCAAGCACTACATTGGTGATATTTTGGTATAGAGAAATGTTGCCTGTGAAAGTAAAGTTGAATTTTTCCTTGTCAAGGTGTAACTCACTTATGGCAAAATCGACAGGTTGCAGCCAATTAGGAGTATAATATATGTTTTTGTCGGGAACAAATTTTTGAATTGAAGATTTGAAACCCGAAGAAGAGATAAGTATATTGTCAAACTGTCTGTAGACATAGGCAATGAAGCGGTTGAGTATAAACTTGGTGAAAATATTACGCGGTATCCCGTACATATAAACTACATCGGGCCAAATATCAAAAGTCCATATCGTAGCAGGTGTTCCGAATTTTTTCTTGATGCGTATTGCCGGCAGGGCAACAGTAAGAGGCCCTGTTTGGGAAACAAAAATCATATCGTAGTCTTTTCCTATCCGCCGTCCTATTTTTGAAGCCCCTCTGACGTAACGCAAATAGTTCCTTATCTTTTTATATACGTTGGTTTTATAACCTTCAATAAACGGAAATCTGTGAATCTTACTGCCTTCCCAGTTCTCAATACGCTCGCCTTTGTTAGAGTATCCCGGATATACATAGCTCTCAGGATACGACGGATATTGACTTATGATATCCACTTGCTTTCCTTGTTTTTTCCATTCTTTGACAAGGTCGTTTATAAGGAAATTTTCAGGGTAAAAAACTTCGGAAATTACGAGTATTTTCATCTTTCAAGCAATAAGAATTTGTAATATAACGTCCGTATGTGCGATTTATTGCAGGTACTTTTTGCAACGGCGCTCTCTTAAATTCTATTCGTTGTGGTAGGGTTCGTTTTTCAGAATGGTAAAAGCCCTATAGACTTGTTCAACAAAGAGAAGCCTTATCATTTGATGTGAAAAAGTCATTTTGCTTATTGATATCTTGGAATTGAATTTTTGTTTTATACTTTCATCAAAGCCATACGCACCTCCGACAACAAAAACTAATGATTTGAGAGACAGATTCATTTTCTGCTGAAGAAAAGATGCAAAATCCTTTGAAGAAAACTCTTTTCCGTGTTCGTCCAATAGGATTACGTTGTCCTCCTGTGAAATGTGTTTTATTATCATTTCGGCTTCTTTTTCTTTGAGTTGCAGCGGAGAAAGAGCGGAAGAGTTTTTTATGTCGGGGATTACTTCCAATGAAAAATTGACATAGTGTTGCAATCTTTTGAGATATTCTTCCACACCTTCGGATATAAATCCTTTTACCGTCTTTCCGACTACGAGTAACTTAATATTCATTTGATTAATTTTTTTATTCCTCTTGCGAGACTGAAGAAGACAGATGGCTTTTTGGATATTTCCAAGTATGGGTAACGTTTTCCGTTGTACAGTCTGAAGTGATGTTCCACTCCTTTTATCATAGACCCCTCCATGTCAAAGATTTTCAATCCCAAGTCATTGCAATACAGCATGGCATTGTAGGTTAAAAATGCCATAACGTCGTTTTGCAGGCAATCATCGGCAATTCCGCCTATGAGATTGTATGCTATGGTCTTGTCCCACACAATGAAGATGACGCCGTTTATCTTTTCGCTTTGGTCTTTTGCAAAAAAAAGTTTGCCTTGTTTCCTCTCTTCGGCACTTTTTACCAAGTTGTCGAACAGAGTGAAAGTATAGGGGATTTCAGTCTTCTGTCTGTCATAAGTTTGCTTCAATATATTGTACGCAGTCAAAGTTTCGCCCTCCGCATAAGAAAAAGTGAGAATTTTGGAAGCGTCTTTGATACTTTTTCTTAAAGCTTTGTGAAAATTTTTGAAAAACAAATCTTTTTCAGAAATATCTATGCGGAACGTATAACGGACTTTTGATGTAAATCCCAGCCAATAAAAACCCATGGAAAAAAAACTCTCGGGTCTTAGTGTGTAGACGAAATTGTCCAAATTGAGTTTTTTGATAAAGGCGGCGAAGTTTTCAGATGCTCTGTTTTCCAAAGAGTATTGCTCTGAAAGGCTTTTGCAGTCGGAATAGTCAATATAAGCACCGCAACACGGACTTAGCAGGGGCGGAATAACAGAGGTGAAAATCTTTTTTTTGCAGACAAAATACGGAAAGGCATAGAGGATGCGTCCTTTCTTCTCTTCAAGGAAAACATTCCAAGACTTGTTGCATACAATATCCAACCACCATGTTTGTAAAAAAACAGGCAGACAATTATTTTCTTTTTCTAAGACTTCGTATTTTTCTTTGTCCGTCATAATCTAAAGAACAAACGCAAAAACACCTTATTTTATTTTACGGATACTGTTACACATACATATTGATTTTTGAATACAAGAACGCAAATATTAAGTTCTGATAAGAAGACAAAAATACATCTCGACCTTTGGTAGCAAAGATACCTAAGAAAAAAGACGTCTTTTTCTTTATATAAAAAGGTACTGTGGGATTAAAGCGCTTTTGATTAATTATTTTATTGATTGACTGTGGGTAAATAAGATTAAGATATACTGCAGATAACAATCAAAAATAACTAAGACTTAATCCTGCAAAAATAAAACGAAGATTCAGAAAACTGAGATTTGATTTCAGCGCAGCGAAACTTCGTTTTAATTTTCTGAAACGAAGTTTTATTTTTTTTGAACTTAGATTTTATTAAAAACGTTTTTTGCAGATAGATAAATAGTGTTAAAAATAGGTTGTTTTTGTTTGTCAGATAGAAAATTATTTCTACCTTTGCAAGGTGTAAGACTTCGGTTGGTATGATTGAAACGCCTAAAAATATTCTTAAATACGCCATAATTACCCCTTTGACATTTATTATAGG
>JAFVAP010000096.1 GCA_017480455.1 Bacteroidales bacterium
AAAATTATTTCGTATTTTTGCGCCTGTGTAAAATTCATAGTGTTTTTATTTTTTTTATTTGACATTTATTTTTTGCAAAATTAAAATACTCTTGAATTTTACACACTTTTTTGGATAGTATCAATGTATCTCCGTATTTTAACATCAAATCTTCAATACCTCAAGCCTGTTCTTTATAAGATTATCGTCTTTACTTGTCTGCGTTTTCCGAATAAATCAAACGTAAACTCAATAGACAACATAGCCATCGCCTTATCAAAAATTCTTTTTCTTAACTTTTAAACGGAGGCTGCAAAATAAAAAGCCGCCGCACAACGTTAAAAATATGTTGAAAAAAATCTAAATCTTAACGAATTAACACACTGTTTCTGATATGAGAAAAATCATTTTATTGTTGGCTGTTGCCGTTTTGACAATGTTTTCCTGTACAAAAAAAGACAAAGAGTCCAATCCGCTCTTGCAAGAGTGGGACACGGAATTTAAAACTGTTCCTTTCAGCAAAATAAAAAGTTCTGACTATGAACCGGCTTTTAAAAAGGCTATTCAAATTCATAATGAAGAGATTCGGAAAATTGTTGAAAACAAAGAGAAAGCAAACTTCGAAAACACTATTGCTGCTTTGGATTACAGCGGACAGTTACTTACAAGGGTAAGTAAAGTTTTCTTCAATATGACTGAATGTAACACTGACTCCGAACTGCAAGCCGTACAAGAGAAAGTTTCTCCTATGCTCTCATCTCACGAAGATGAGTTGATGTTGAACGAACCCCTGTTCAACAGAATAAAGACAGTGTGGGACAACCGTTCGAAAGAAAATCTTGATGAAGAACAACAACACCTGCTCAAGAAAACTTACGATGCTTTTATCAGAAGAGGTGCTTTGCTTAGCAAAGAAAAGAAAGAGGAATTGAAAAAAATAAACGGACAACTTACGGTTCTGAATGACAAATACAACAAAAACGTATTGGCGGAAACAAAAAACTACAAACTCATTGTAAGCAACAAGGAAGACCTTAAAGGTTTGCCCGATTGGTTAATTGAATCGGCAAAAGAGACTGCTGAAGAGATGGACGGGAAAGATAAATGGGTGTTCACTCTTGACAATGCTTCGTGTCTTCCTTTTTTGACTTACTGCGACAACAGGGAATTACGTAAAGAGATTTTCCTTGCCCGCATCAACAGAGCCAACAACGGAAACCAATATGACAATAATAAAATCACCGAACAGATACTTTCACTCCGTGCAAAGTTCGCAGAGATACTCGGATATAAATCTTTTGCCTCTTGGCAGTTGGAAGAACGGATGGCAAAGACGCCCGGAAGAGCGGACAGTTTGCTAAGGGACTGTCTTGTCTATGCAATAAAGTCAGCAAAAACGGATGCGGATAATTTTCAACTGCTTTTATCCCAAGACCACAAAGGAGCAAAACTTGAAGGTTGGGATATGTATTACTATGCTGAGAAATTGAAAAAATTACGCTACAATTTCGACGAAGAAGAAACACGTCCGTACTTTGAAATCGAAAACGTAAAGCAAGGATGCTTCAACAACATAAGCAGACTCTACGGATTAAAGTTCGAAAAGCTTGACAACATAGAGACTTACGCTAAAGATGTGGATGTTTATGAAGTAAAAAATCAAGAAAACGAACACGTAGGCATCCTTTACTTCGACCCATATACACGCAACGGCAAAGCATCGGGAGCGTGGTGCGACACCTATCAAGCGCAATACAAAGAAAACGGTAAAAGAAAAAAGAAAAACGTTGCCCCTATAGTAACTGTATGTTTCAACTTTGCGAAACAGAAAGGCAGAACCACTCTCACGGCTGACGAAGCCAAGACCGTATTCCACGAAATGGGACATGCTACCAACGAATTCCTTTCTGACGGAACTTATCCTTCGACTTCGGCTACCGTAGTACCGACAGACTTAGTTGAATGTGCATCCCAACTTGCCGAACACTGGTGTATGCAGGCTGAAGTTTTGAAAACCTATGCCAAAAACGAAGCAGGACAAATCATTCCTCAAAGTTTGGTAAACAAAATAGCCCTTGCCGAGAGTTTCAATCAAGGATTTATGTTTACCGAACTGCTTGCTGCTGCTTATTTGGACTTAAAGATGCACTCTGTTTCAAGCAATGACACCATAATTCTTCAAGACTTTGAAGCCAATGCAATGAAGGAGATAAACAACCTCAGTCAGATACCTCCGCGTTACCGTTCCACTTATTTCACTCATATTTTCGGAGGAGGTTATTCAGCAGGATACTATTGCTATATTTGGTCTGAGATGTTGGATGCCGACGCTTTCCAAGCTTGGAAAGAAACAGGAAATATTTTTAATAAAAAAATATCAGAAAAATTCAAAACATTTATCCTTGCAAAAGGAGGAACTAACGACGCAGATGAGCAATATTTCAGGTTCAGAGGGAAAAAGCCCGAGGTAAAATATATGTTGCAAAACAGAGGACTTGTTTTCGCTGCCTCAAATTCGGGAACAGGCGGAAGCGGGAGCGGAAATTCTGACAACGAAGATTTGGAAAACTCCGAGCAATAATGAAAAAACAAGGCAGCCTTCTGCAATATCTTCTCCTTATAGTTAAGATATACGTCTTTTGGATAGCGGTTTTCGTTATCCAAAAGCCTGTTTTTATGTTGTTCAACTATCAAAAAGGAGTTTCCTTTACCGACTTTGCACAAGTCATTCTTCACGGGCTTAAATTAGATTTTTGCATCAGTGCCTATTTTTGCCTTATTCCTGTTCTGTTATCGGTTTTGTCTGTTTTTATACAAATAAATCTTATCCGTATAATAAGGATTTACAACATCATATCAGGATTTTTTATCTCCTTAATTTTCGCTGTGGATTGCGTTCTTTTCTCCTACTGGGGTTTCAGAATGGATGCCACGCTCATCTTCTACCTTCATGACACCAAAAACTCGCTTTCCTCCGTTACATTCAAAGATGTACTGCATTTCATTCTCCTTTTCTTACCTTATTTCTTAGTTTTGATATACCTAAATCTGAAAACATTCAAACAAAAACTTATTTCCGTATCTTCCGCAAAGGAAAAAACGGTTGATACCCTTGTTTTACTTCTGCTCTTACCTGTTTTATTCATCTGCACACGGGGAGGTCTTTCCACGGCAACGGCAAACATAGGTATGGTTTATTATTCTCAAAATCAATTTCTTAATCTATCTGCCATCAATCCTGCATTCTCACTCATGTATTCTTGGACTAAGAATGAGGATTTTTCAAAAGAGTATATCTATATGGAGGATAAGGAATGCGAAGACTTATTTAAGCAATTGTATTTCATTCAAAAAGACAGTACGGAATATGTTCTCAACACTCAAAATCCCGACATACTAATCATTATGTGGGAAAGCCTTTCAGGAAACGCCGTTTCAGCCTGCGGAGGCGAAGAAGCCATATCCGAAAACAAAGAGATAACTCCGGGATTGAACCGTTTGGCCAAAGAGGGAATAATATTCCGCAACTGCTATGCAAACGCAATGAGAACCGACCGCGGAATAGTTTCCGTACTTACAGGTTTTCTTGCCCAGCCTAATACTTCCATAATTAAATATCCAGAAAAGACACGTTCATTACCTGCTTTGGCTAAAGTATTTTCAGAAAAAAATTATTCAACATCAATGCTTTACGGAGGCGATATTAACTTTGCCAATATGCGTTCTTACTTTATTTCCTTCGGATACGGAAAAATAACCTCTGCTTCTGATTTTCCGATAAACAAAAGATTGAGCAAATGGGGTGTAGACGATGAAACAACATTTGAATTCCTGCTTAATGATATAAAAAATCAAGACTTGCATCAACCTTTTTTCAAAACATTTCTGACTCTTTCTTCGCACGAACCATTTGATGTTTATATGAAGAAATTCAGTGATGTATACATAAATAGCATAGCCTATACCGACAGTTGCCTCTTTGATTTCATCAGCAAGTTAAAGAAGACTCCGCAATGGAAGAACTTGCTTGTAATCATTGTTTCGGACCATGGCTACTCTCACCCTTACGGTATAGACGACAAAGACAGAAGAAAATATCACATACCTATGCTTTGGCTCGGCGGAGCAATAAAAGAACCTATGGAAGTGGAGCGTTATGTCAATCAGACAGATATTCCGTCCACCCTATTAAATCAATTAAAAATCAATAGCAAAGATTTCATCTATTCAAGAAATGTTTTCAATCCATACAGCGAAAATTATGCTTTCTATGTCTTCAACAACGGATTTTGTTTCATGGATACAACAGGTTATGTCATCTTTGACTGCAACGCAAATCAACTTATTGAAGGAAAAAATGAAAATAACAAAATAGAAAAAGGTCAATCCCTGCTGCAAACTCTTTACAGGGATATTTCAGAAAGATAAATTTCTTTACCCAAATCTTTGTGACAGGACTTATTTTTTTTAGGCAGTCCTGTCTTTTCATATATCAAAAAAAATTAAAGCAAATTGCATAAAAATAAAACGAAGTTTCACGTCAGCGAAATCAAATCTCAGTTCAGCGAAACTTCGTTTCAGAAAATTAAAACAAAGTTTTATTTTATCAAAATCTATATTACTGATTATTAAATATATAAATATCAGTTTATATTAAAATAAAATAAAGATAAAAAGACATTCAAAATATAGGAATATAAAAAAGAATAAACGCTGATAAAATAAATTTACCACCGTTTATTCTTTCAGATGTAAGATTTCTTATCTATAATTCTATTTTTTCTCCTTCCGGTGAGAAGAAAGCATATTGGTTAAGTGTTAAT
>JAFVAP010000097.1 GCA_017480455.1 Bacteroidales bacterium
AGCAGATAAAGGGAAAAGTGTACGACGAAGACAAAAATCCTGTTGAGAATGTCAGCATAGGAACTGTCAATCTTGCAAAACCATTGGGTACAACCTCAAATTCCAAAGGTGAATACTTACTTAAATTGCAGTCAAACAAAGAATATGTACTGAAATTTTCCTGCATAGGTTTCAAGGATTTTGACACCGCGGTAACAATAAGGGGAAACAAAGTCATAAACGTAGATGTAGTGTTGCAGAAAGTTTCAACTACGCTTGAGAGTGTTGAAGTCAGAGGCGATTATTCAAGAGAAGACGGCGTAACACGTATTTCTTCCGACTGGGCAAAAAACACTGCAGGCCCGACAGGAGGAGTTGAGAACGTAATAAAAACACTTGAGGGAGTTTCTTCAAACAACGAACTCTCCTCTCAATATTCCGTCAGAGGGGGAAACTTTGACGAGAACTTGATTTATGTTAATGACGTAGAGATATTCCGTCCTATACTCGTCAGAAGCGGACAACAGGAAGGATTGTCTTTTATCAACACCGACATGACAGGAGATATTCAGTTCTCTTCAGGAGGCTTTGCAGCACAATACGGAGACAAGATGTCCTCTGTTTTAGATATCAAGTACAGACAGCCTGTTGAGTTCTCGGGTAATGTAAGCATAGGTCTGTTAGGAGGAAGCGTCTATCTGGCTGATAGATTTAAGGACAGGTTTACTTATCAGATTTCCTACAGAAACAAAACCACCAAGTACCTTCTTAATTCTTTGGAGACGCAAGGAGATTACAATACCACCTTTCACGATTTCCAAACCTTTCTTACTTGGAATATCAACAATAAAACTGACTTATCTTTCATCGGCAACATATCTGACAACACCTATGACTTCACTCCGAAAGACAGAGAGACGGATTTCGGCGACATAAACAACCCTCTGAAGTTCAAAGTCTACTTTGACGGCAAGGAAAAGGACAAATTCTCCTCTCTTTTCGGCGCATTGGCTTTGAATTATAAAGTAAGGGAGGATTTGCAACTTAAATTCATAAGTTCGGCTTTTTCTACTGACGAAAGGGAAACTTATGACATTCAAGGGCAATATTGGTTGAGCGAATCCTCAGGAGTTGCTGCCGATGAGGATTTTGACCTCGGCATAGGCACTTACTTAGAACACGCACGCAATAGCCTTAACGCCCGTCTGTTTAACATAGAACACAGAGGCTATAAATATTTCGACAACGGCTTACTTTCTTGGGGAGCGAAGTATCAAAGAGAACTCACCTCGGATAAAATAAACGAATGGAAGATGGTAGATTCCGCCGATTACACCATACCGTCTAACAAAGACGAAATAGGGGTTTATGACCCTGCGTCAGCACCTCAAGTCCAAGATTGGTACAACAGCAGTAGCGATGTAAACAGTAACCGCTTCACCTTTTTTGTTCAGCGTCACATTGCCTTCAAAAAAGAGAAAGGAACTTATTTTCTGAACTTGGGTTTGCGTGCCCACTACTGGGATTTCAACGGAGAGTTCTTCCCTTCGCCGCGTGTGTCAGTCAGCTATAAACCTAAGATAAAACAAGATATTCTTTTCAGACTGTCAAGCGGACTTTACGCCCAATATCCTTTCTATAGGGAGTACAGAGACCTGCACGGAGAGATAAATTCCGAAGTAAAAAGCCAAAAGAGTCTTCACATCGTTGCCTCGTCTGACTGGAATTTCAAGATGAGAACAAGAAATTTCAAACTCACCTCTTCGCTCTACTACAAATATCTTTGGGACCTTATTCCTTACTATGCGGATAATCTGCGTCTGAGATACACTGCACAAAACAATGCCGTAGGTTATGCCGCCGGATTGGACATAAAATTGTTCGGAGAGTTCATTAAGGGAATAGACTCTTGGTTTACCCTCTCGGTTATGCAGACAAAACAGGATATAGACGGCGACGGACAAGGCTATATTCCGCGTCCGACAGACCAATTAGTAAATATGAGCGTAAGTTTTCAAGATTATCTTCCGTCAATGCCTTGGATGAGGGTTTACCTCAACTTCAATTACGGCAGCGGTTATCCGTTTTTCATTCCTAACACGGATATCGTGCTTTCACGCCCTAAGTATCTGAGGGCTGACTTAGCCTTTACTTTCCGCATCAAGGACGAAGAGGCTTCTTGGGCTAAGAAAAACTTCCTCAAAGCGCTCAAACGTATTTGGCTTAATGTAGAATGGCTGAACGTATTTAACAACAAGAACATTATCTCATACACTTACATAAAAGACAATTACAACCTCACCTACCCTGTTCCTAATTACCTCACCCCTTCTATGCTGAATGCAAAGATAACGGTTGAATTTTAAAAACGTAAAAAAAAGAGTGTTTTAAACAAAAACGCAGAGTAAAAAAAAGAAAACAAAGTTTCAATTCAGCGAAATCAAATCTCAGTTTTTTAAAACGAAGTTTCGGAAAATTAAAACGAAGTTTCGCTGCCGTGAAATCAAGTTTTATTTCAAGCGATACTAAGATACGGAAAATCAACAGAGAAGAATGACAGATTAATTTTTGTGATAATAAGAAGAAAAATATTCTTTTGATAAATATATATTTGTATATTTTTTTCTAACTTTGCAATTCATTAGAGTGAAAAACAATTATAAACATATAATAAACAACTTATGATTAAGTCATATAAAACAGTTACGGCTCAAGAAGCCGTTCAAGTAATAAAAAGCGGCGATCATGTTCATCTAAGTTGCGTCGCAGCAGCTCCGCAAACGCTTATCAATGCTATGTGTGAACGGGGCAGAAACAAAGAATTTGAAAACGTTTACATCCATCATCTTCATACCGAAGGACCTGCTCCTTATACCGAGCCGGAGTTTGAAGGTATTTTCCGCCATGATGCTTTCTTCGTAGGCAAAAACGTAAGAGCGTCCGTGCAGGAGGGAAGAGCAGACTATATCCCTGTATTTTTAGGCGAGATACCTAAGTTGTACAGAAACGGTTATTTGCCTTGCGACGTCCTTATGATAATGGTTTCGGCTCCCGACGAACACGGTTATGTTTCTTTGGGAACTTCGGTTGCCGACACTTTGGGAGCAATGGACGCTGCTAAGGTTGTAATCGCTGAAATCAACCCTCAGATGCCGCGTTGTTTCGGTGATGCCAACATTCCTATGGACCGCATCGATATGTTCGTAGAAGCAGACTATCCTTTATTCCCTGCACACATGGCTCCTTTGGATGAGACTTCCATGAAGATAGGTAAAAACTGTGCTTCTTTGATTGAAGACGGCGCTTGTATACAAATGGGTATAGGAAACATACCTAACGCCATTCTTTCACAACTCGGAGGTCACA
>JAFVAP010000098.1 GCA_017480455.1 Bacteroidales bacterium
AGATTTTGTAACATTGTCGGCTGTATTGGTTTGATTTTCAGTATTGTTGCCTGTAACATCTTCCGTAACACTCTCTATAACATTTCCCGTAACACTTTTTAACTCCTTGATTTCCAATATAGATTTTGTAACATTGTCGGCTGTATTGGTTTGATTTTCAGTATTGTTGCCTGTAACATTATTTCTTCTATTTTTGGCTGTGTTCGTTTTATTTGTTTGATATTCTTCGTAATTACAAATAGTTATGATATTTTGATTTACTTTCTTTTCAATAGTTATCATACCGTTTTTTTGCAATTTTGAAAGGTATCTTTGTACTTTCATTTTGTTAGACCAATGCCAATAATTACAAAGAAATGATAAACTGAAAGAAAATTGACCAGGCAATAAGTATATTTCTTTATCAGCAACAGAATATTCGTATTCCTTATTAGTAGCAAACAACAAAAGAGAAATCCACGCACTCCTTTCATCAAACGGCTTTCTGTTATTCCAAACAATTTTATTATCTAAAATTGAACGAAATAGTTTAATGTAAGTAATATTCTTTGCTTTATCGTTTTTCATCAGAAAGGTTGTTTATTAAGTTTTAAGGAAAGATTTTTTTTAGCAAGTACAATGTTAGTATAAGGCTTTACTACTCGTTTTATGCAATCAATGAAAAAACTACGTTCGGAATTTGTGTCGCTACTATGAATTAAAACAACGTTGATAAGTTCGGACAAATCCATTTTTAAGAATGTATCAATGCACGTTTCAAGGGATAAATGACTTTGTGCAATACGTTTTCCTAAATGTTGATTGACAACCCCGTTTAAAACATTTTCTTTGAGTTTGTCAAGTGAATAGTTGCACTCAATAAGGATATTACTATAAACTTGTTTCATTGCAAACACCGGTATTGTCTTTGTATCTGTAACAAACAGTATCTTTCCGCTCTCGCTGTTTTCTATAATAAAGCCCATAGGTTCGGCTGCGTCGTGTTCAACCTTAAACGGCGTAATAGTGAAGCAATCAAAAGTAATAGGTTTGCAGTCTTGGGCTATAATAACATTCTTTTCAATCTGCAAGGCTTTTGCCGTTCCCAATGAACAACAAACTTTTATTCCGTTCTCAATCAAAGAATGTACATCTTTTGAATGGTCGTTGTGTTCGTGTGAAATTAAAGCCACAGAAACGTTAAAGGTGTTAAAATGTATTTCTCTTAACATTTCAAAAGAAGCAACGCCACACTCAACAAAAAGTGCTTTTTTTGAGGTTTTAAGAATATATCCGTTACCTTTACTACTGCTACCTATTACTTTTAATTCCATTGTTTATTGCAGTTTAAATGGTGGTTGTTGCTGTGCTTGTGTAGGTTGTGGATTTGCTCCGCCGTTTTCAAAGTTATTATTTTCTTGTGTCTGTAGTGTTGGGGATTGTGAATTGCTTGGAAGTATCTGTTGTTGATTCTCTTTACGTTGCTCTGCGATAATACTTTGTGCCTCTTTTGACGGTGTTACATCTTCAAAAGTAGTGTCTTGTATTGTCTGCTCCTCTTGTGTGTACATAGCCCCTAATTGTGCCGGAAAGGCTTCTCGCAATGCTTGTACTTTTGCGACTTTGGAAATCATCGTACTTTGTTTATCTTTCCAAATACTCTGCTTTTTGTCATATTCAGACAATGCAACCCTTGAAACATAAGGAAACTTTCTATCATCCCTATAAACCTGTGCCCAACCTCCGACAAGTGTTTCTTTTATAGGAGTGTAAAATGTTCCCTCTAAATCTTTGATTTCTCCCGTTTCTTTGTCTTGTACAATGATACCAGCCCTTAAACCTTGATAATGTTCGCTTGCTTCTGCCCGTTTTGCAAATGCTTCTTTGCTTACAATCATTTGAGGCTGAACAGTACCCGTTGAACTTTTGAACGCTACAAGATAGGCTTCATTCAAAAACGGATTTAGTTGATTAAACTTGCAGATTGAAATAAATTGCATTAAATCTTGGTCGGAAACATCACTGTTTCCTCTTAAAAGATACTTTCTTACAATATTGAAACTTAATGTAACGTCTTGCCCTGCTACATTGTAAGTTACTTTGCCTTTGTCGTAATCTGCAACGACTGCCTGCTGTTGTTGTGTTTGCGTGTTCATCTTCTTTTGTTTTTTTTCTTAAATAAATTAAACATATTTTATAAACTTTTAACTGTTATTTCTTTATCAAGTGTAACTAACAACTCTATTCTTTGATGCTGAGTTAAAATAGGGTGGTTTATAGACTCCTTATCGTCAATGAATAAAGGCATAAGTATTCCGTAATATTCAGATAATTTGCTTACAAGTTCAATCTTTGCATTTATCTTTCCTGCCTTGTTTGCCACGTCATAAGGAACGCCGTCTATATTAACACGGCAACACTCATTTACTTTGCCATCTGTCGTTGTTTCAAATAGTTGGAACTGTACCAAAGAGAACAAGGAATTTATCATTTCCGTTTGCTCCTTTATCAAATCCGCAAGAAATTGAGAAAGCAAATCATACGTTGCCAACAATTCATTTTTCTTTACTTGCAAGTCCTGTTTTTCCTTTTGCAATGTTGCTATACTCTTTATAAGTTGTTCTTTCGTTTCTTTCTTCGTTAAAACAGATTGATTTTGCAAGATTTGAGTTTCAACGCTCTGTAATTCTCTTTGTAAGTTCGCTATTTCTTCATCCGTTTTTTGCTCTGTGTTTTTCTGCAATTCAGCAATTTGTTTGTCTATATCAACAATTTCCGTTATTGCTTTGTCATTGATAGTCTTTCTTTCAGGTCTTTTAATATTAAAAAAGTCTTTCTCTGCCTCCGTAATACTCTTTGCCGATGTATCATAATCCGCTTTGATAACCTTGTAATCTTCTTGTAAGGTTTCAAGTTCTTTTTGATAAGTTATAAGGTTTTCGCTTGCTGTCTTACCTTGTTTTTCAATAGTTCTTACCAGTGAATCTTTATTTGTATATGCTAAACACTCTGCTTTATACTCACAACCCGGACAAAGTGTCCTTGTCTTAATACACGGGCTTTCATCCCTTGTTGCAACTGCTTTCTGCCAATCCTCGCATTGTTTTTCGTAATCTGCTTTTGCTCTTTGTACGCTTGCGTTCTTATCAATAATTTCTTTCTCCTTGTTTTTAAGTTGATTTGCTAACAAGTTGAAATTATTTTTTGCACTTGTAACCGCATTTTCTTTTGTTTGATAATCTGCAAGTAGGGTATTGTATTCTGCGTCAAGTTTATTCTGTTCTTGTTGCAAAATGTTTGCCTGCTGTTTTTTCAACGTTTCAATTTGCAAGGCTTTTGCGTTCTCTTGGTTGAACAAATCTTGATTCTGTACTTGTTTTGCTTTTATCTTGTTCTTTATACCCTCTTTTTGCAAATCAAGTTCCCTTTTGATTTGTTCGTAATTCCGCCAATCTTCCTCTGTAATACTGTCGGCGTTCTTTTTCGTTTGGTCAATACGTATTTCAAACTCTTGTATGGCTTTTGTAATCTTGTTTATTTCCGAATTGATATTACTACGGTATTCTGACGGTGTCGTCCTTTGGCTTTTACAAACATTGACGATTTCCGCATATTGAGGTTTTACGTTATATTCTTTCGTTCCTGTAATTTCAAATAACGTATCACGCATTTTGTCGCTTTGCAGTGCAAAGAAATAATTTGCGTCAAACAATGTTTCAATCTTCTTTAACTCGCCGAATTTCTCTGTAACAAAGGCATCGTATTTCGTTAAGGTTGTAGGCTTGGAAGTTGAATTGATATAATAAATACCTTCCATTCCTCTGTTTTCCTTTTCTGTTTCACCATCTTTTAAAGGCTTTTCCTTATAAACAACCTTTAAAATAATATCTTCGTTTGACTCTGTTTCGACATCTTTTACATTCCAATAGGACGTAATTCCAGCCTCTACATCGTGCTGAATAGTACCGTCTTTCAAACGTGTAAATACAGGGTTTCTGTAAAATTGTATTGCTCCGATACTATCCTTGTGAGTTAAAACGATTCGGACCGCATCAAAGACAATACTTTTGCCTAATCCATTGTCGCCACTAATGATTGTTCTGTCAGTAGGGAAGTCATAAACTTTATTTTGACCTCTGAAATTTGACAACTCCAATCTTGTTAAATGTACTTTTTTCATTTTATTTTATGTTTTTATTGTTTATATATTATTTTGATTATATGCTATTTTATAGTTGTTTCAATAACCTGCTTAACTTTGATATTATCCCACACTTCTTTTATACCTTTTGTTTTAAATAGTCTTTCAATGGCTTTTATCTTCGTTTCGTCTGTTATTGCAGATTTGCCGTTGATATATCTCCAACATTGCATTGTTTCAACTGCCAAAATTTCATCAATCCTTTGTTTGAATTTGATAAACTCTTTCGGTGGCAAAACTTCATTTTGCACCTTGTCTAATGCTTTTTTAAAGCCAAATCTTAAAACCGTTTCTTTTAAAATCTGTGTCATTTTATATTGTTTTTCTTATTTTAATTCTTTTTAAAAATGTTCCGATGATTATCTCCCGACAAGTCGGAACTAATTATGTTAATATGTCAATAAACCTTTTATTCAAGTGGCATTCAATTCTTCGTTTCCACTTTGTGCCGTGTAAGGCATCGCACCTTAAAATAATTGCTATAAGAGTGTTTTTTTTATTATGGACTTCATTTTGACTGCGCGGCAATTATTTTTCTACTATCACGGCAAAACTGCTTTGAAGTATGTAATGGTCGTATTCTCTATAAAAGAAAAGTGAAACGGTTTCAAAGGAACAATTATAATAATCTTTATATGACCAAAAGAACGCACTGGCAACCTTTATCCAGCATTATATCACTTTCCTTTTTGTACTTTGATTAGTTTATTTACTTCATTGTTGCTAAATTTTAATTTCGGTGAATCTCCTACATATATCGGCGTTAAAACTTTTTGCTTTATCCATTTATTTATTTGACTTCTGCAACAACCTAATTTCTTTTCAACATCACTTGCATTAAGTAAATAATCATCTTCTTTAAGTTGCTGACGTGTAGCCGTTATAAGATACTGAGCAAAACTTTTTAAGTCTGCACCACTTACAACTAAAAGGCGATTATCGTTACCCTCTGTTATTGCTTTTATTATTAGATGTTGCTTTACCGACATTGTATTATCTTACTGCTGTTATTGTAGTGAAATGTGTTTTATACAATTTCTTTGAAATCATATTCTTAACAACCTGCCACCAAATTTCCCGATAACTGTAACCCGATAACAAAAGACTATCTACAAATTTATTATCCGATTTCCGATAAACAGAAATTTTATACTCTTTTTGCTTTTTCAATAAACTTTTCATCGCTCTATTCTTATATTACGTCTAAATCGTTATACTCTGCCCAATGTTCAATAAACTGCTATCCGAAATATTCGGAGATTTCCTCGGTGCGTAGTAGAAAGCAAAGCCGAGAACCGCAATACACGTAACGATAGGACGGAACGTAACTCGTAAACACGAAACCGAGCCCGCAGGGCGTCCCGTCGGTCGAAGTACCACCGACAGCACAGACACGGCTTGCATCAACCTTTATTAGATTGACTTCTTTCTTTTCTTCTTCCGTCATTTCTGCTATTGCCTTGTCTGTATATAGATAGAAATACGGATAATACCACCAATCCTGTTCTGTGAAGTCAATCTTCTTTCTGCTACCTCTTAATGCTGAGGCTATTACTTCAAGTTTCATCAAGGCAATTACAGATTTAGGCAAAATCATCTGTATATTAGAGTCTTCACTGTGAAACGTTATTTCTTGTATCTTATTCAGAATAGGCTCTTCACCCAACGCCTCGCAGGCATCTTCATACGTCTTTATAGTCGTATAGTCTTCAAGTGTTGGCTTTACTCTGTTTTCTACTTGTACAGGCATTTGCTCTGCCTCTTCTACGGCTCTGTATCTTACGCCGTTTATTACAATCTCTTTTTCCATTGTTGTATTTGTGTTTTTATTGTTGTTATTATTATTGTTCATCTTCTGTATATGCAAGTGAGAAATCTCTCTCAATAATTCTGTTGATAGTGCAGAATGTAGCCGTTGAAAGCGATATATCTACAATATCGTAAATTTCTGATTCTGTCTGGGCTTCTGCATTTCGTTCTTCAAACAACTTTTCCAAAGTGTCCCTAATGATAACTTTTGCATTCTCTACATTCTTCGCCTTAAGGATAAAAGAGTATTGATTTAACAATGTATCTTCAATATCTCCCTTTCTTGCGGTTTTTATATCTGCGTCTATTTGATAGAATTTTGCATTTTCTTTTACCGCATAATCTTTCGGCTCTTTATCTTCCGTTTCGTCATCATCACAATCAAATTTAGGGTATTTTTCCGTTTCAATCCTTTGCAGTATATGTTCAATAATTATGTAGTTATTCATAGACTTAACACCCACAATTTCAAACGTGCTTTTAAAATTCAGTTCCATATAGTCGGTAGCGATTATTATTGCCTTTTGGCAAGATGTCGCTTGACAAAGAACTGAAATATTATGTGAATTGATATTGACTTTTAACAGATAAGGCAATAAACCTCTGCGGTTGTATGGCTCTGCCTGTCTGTTTTGGTTTGATACCTCTATTTCTGTAAGATTGTCGCCTGCTTGAATATGGAAATTTAAACGTGAAAGTGCATCAGGGTTTAATCTTGTACCTCTGTCAAGTATCATCTCCGAACGTTCTATATCCATAATTTCACCCGTCCTGTCGTTTAAATACTTTTCTTTCCACGTTCTTTGTACCCGTTTTGTCAGATACATTCCGTTAAGTCGTTTAAGGTCGTTTGTATCGGCTACAAACCTTATTTCGTCTTTTCTTGTTTGAACTTCTTTTGTCATATCCTTAAAATGTTTTTATCGTTTATTTTTCTTAAAAAAGAGTGTTGCTGTTGGTAGGTATCTTATCGTTGTTAGGAGGCGAATTTTACATCGATACAAAAGGCAACACTCCAAACAAATGAAAAACTACAAAGTGCTATCTTCCGAATCTTCGCCCTGTATATTATTCTGTAATTGTATCGCTGTAATCGTCTGCATATCTTCTTCGTCTAATTCTGACCAAAAACCACAACCGCAATGTTGAAACTTGCAACCATTACCGTCCTTTTCGCTCAAATCCGTTAAACCGCAATTTATACACTTTGAAAAGTAATCATTAGGGTTTAGTTGTACTCTCAAATAAATCTTATCCGCAACCTTGCAAACCGTCCTTGATTCATTTAAAAAGATTTGTTTCAATGTTTCCATAGTGTCTATAATTCAAAAGATTTTCCTAATGTCTTTCCGATTTTTCCGTTATACCCTGTTATTTCACAAAATTTTGAAGTCGTCAAAGTTCTTGTTGTGCGATTGTTTCTTAAAAAAACTTTGAAACCGTCCAATTTTACTACTCTAAACACTTCTTTTCCTTGTGGCGTTTCTCTTTTTACCGGTATTAGTTCATCGGCAAGTTTTATTACAGTCTGTTCAAGGAATTTCTTTTCAATTATTATTTCACTACCACGTATAGGCAGTAATCTATAATAACCTTTCTTATCTTTCATTGTATATAACAAACAAAAGATTCTATCATCGCACCATAAACGTTCCTTTTTTGAATAAAAAAGTTTATCCCTGTCATCAATAGGTCTTTCTTCAATTTTGATTTGTCTTTGCGTATTCTCAAACATCGTTATTTCTTTTTTTATTTCAACTTAAAATTTATTTGCTTTTTTTGTGTTATCTTTGCTGTTTGATATTTGCAATATCTTTCAACAGTGTTATTATTGATTTCACTTTGCAAAGATACAACATTTATCTGTATTTACAAGTATTTTTCACTGAAAAATTAAGAAAAATACGTAAAATAATTTATAACGATTTGATAATATGGATATTAAAAAAGCAATAAATTTAATCAAATTTAAGGAAAATTGCAAGCAAAAAGACATTGCAAAGGCGTTAAAAGTATCGGAAAACTATCTTTCAGATGTAGTTTCTGGTCGTTCTGAATTGACTGAATCGTTTATTTCTAAACTGGAATTAACTTTTCCGTATATTTCAGTAGAAAACACAGAAATAGATAATTCCGCTACAATAGAAAAAGATACGGATTTCAACAGATTGCTTTCAATGTATGAAGAAATGCAAAAGAAATTCTTTGAACAATCCGACCAAATTATAAAAACAAATGAACGGCTTTTGAATATGTTAGAAGATAAAGGAAAAAGGGTTGCATTTTCCGAGCAGATAGAACAATCTGTATTAAGATAAGAATATTTTTGTAACGAAAGTATTTAACCACGTTTGCAGTCAAAAATGAAATTATTTGATAAGATATTTAAAAGAAAAATTTACAATGAAAATTCAGAAAAACAAATAAATAACATTTCTGAAAAGAAAAATTATTTAGAAATAGTTGATGACGGAACGGAAAATGTACTTGAAAAAGACGGCATAAAAATTAAAATTAAAGAGGACGGTAGCGTTAAAGTATCATTTGACAAAAGTTTAACAGTTCAAGGTAAAGAAATTCCTCTAAATATTTCTTTTAAAAGCATTGAAGAATTTAGTAATTATTTAGCAAATATAAATAAAATAAAAGATGACCCAAATTCTTGTCATAGAGAACCCAGAGAAAATGAAATAAAAGTTAGTTGTGAAGAATTTGATCCATTAAAAAGTTTTGTAGATAGAGAATTAGGCTGGAAGATTTTTAAATTAAAAAATAAAGCAATATTTAACGGGTATAATAACTTTATTTTAAGCAAAAGCGAATATTTACAAGCAAAACAATCAGCGGAAGACTATAAACGTAAAACAGAACTATTGAATACAACTGCATCTCTAAATTTACAGGGCATAGAGTTTGAAAAACAAGGCAATATAAAAGAGGCAATAAAACTTTATGAAAAGAATGTTACATTAGGTTATCCAGCCACACATTCATATAAACGATTAGCAATTTTATATAGAAAAAATGATGATAAGGAAAACGAATTGAGAATTTGCAACCTTGCAATAGAAAAATTTAGCAAAAATGAAGAAGTAAAATCATTCTTCCAAAAAAGAATAGATAAGATAAATAATGTAAAAAAACAATTGATTTTACCAACAGAACTAAGTTATTATGACGTAAAAGTTCCGTTATACAGACAATTTTTAGCATATAGAACATTGATACCCGAATTTGATTTTTATACAAAAAATGATTATTCTTCCATATCCATTATTCTAAAAGATAATAAACATATAACAAAAATACAGAATTTTATTGCTGAATTTACAAGATTGTATCAACAAGCAAAAAACTATGAGGAAGAGGGAAATTTAAAAAAGGCGTGTGTCTTTTATGAAAGACTGCTTTCTGAAGAATATTTTATGACTACTCCTTACGATAGATTGATAAAGATTTATTCAAAATCTAAACTAAAAAGTGCTGAAAAAGAGGTTTTAGAATACGCTATTAAATTTTTTACAGATAAAAGAAAAAACGATGCAACGTATATTTCAGAATTAGGAAAAAAATACGGAAAATCTGAATTTGTAAAAGAACGAATACAGAATAATGAGAAGATAACATATTACTTTGGAATTTTTGAGTTTTACAATCCTTATAAGATAATAGACAAGTGGCAAGAAAGATTAACAAAATTAAATACACAATGACAAGGACAATAAAAATATCGGATTATCTGCAACCGAAGTTTTATTCTTGTATGAGTAAAGGAATGTTTGCAAAGTTAAATAAAGCCTTTGCTGACGGTTGCACTGAAATTGAGGTTGAAATATCGGACTTTGAAACGATGATGTCTAATTACAAAGAAAAAATGCGTTATGTCCAGGGCGATTAAAGATATTTCATTAAGACAGGAAATTAACGCAAGATTTTTTCAAGTAATAGATTTGTTGAAGTCAAACGGCACAATGAAAGGTTTAAACGGTTTTTGTAAAGAACACGGGTTAAACGTTCCGAAATACTATAAGATACGTTCGCAAAATGAAATGTTAAAGGGGTTTAAATACAAGTTTATTGATATTGAAGCCTTGTATTATATTTCATTGGATTATAATATTTCTTTGCAATGGCTGTTTTACGGTGTCGGTCCTATGTTTGAAGACAAACGTAAAAAATCAAACTGATTCTTCTTCGTCTTCCAATAATTCAATAGCGGATTGTTTTGTTTCATCTGTTATTGTACGGTAGCGTGAAAATGCCCTTGAATGTTCGGAGTGTCCTGTCATTGATGAAATGATGTTTGGGTCGTGGATTTTGTTATAAAGATTGCCTCCGAATGTACGGCGTGCAAGATGAGAACTTGCAACTTCATAAAGTGGTTTTTGCTCCGCAATTCTCGTTTTTGGGTTTAATACAGTAACTACGCGGTCAAGTTTTGCATACTTAAAACATT
Organism: Bacteroidales bacterium; assembly: GCA_017480455.1. Taxonomy (GTDB): domain Bacteria; phylum Bacteroidota; class Bacteroidia; order Bacteroidales; family P3; genus Scybalousia_A. Next base: position 10,446 of record JAFVAP010000098.1, read on the forward strand.
CTTTGATTTTTCTGTTATAGTGTTGCTCCGTAAATTGTACAGGAAATAACAAATCCCTTTCACCGTCTGAATACTTGTTTATGATTTCCTTTGCTGTTTTTGTCAATGGCACTCTTATTGTTTTAGGGTCTTCTCCTTTTGTTTTCTCTTGGATGTATTCTATTGCTCCGTTTATAATATTTCCTTTTTTTAATTTGAATAAATCACCAACACGGCAACCTATCAAACATTGAAATACGAAAATATCTTTGTATAACTCTAAATTTTCCGTACTGTCTGAATAATCGCAATTATATAATTGATTTCTTTCTTCAATAGTTATATAAAACGGTGTTCCGTAAATTTCTTTTGGTATCTTGTACTTTGCAAAAGGATTGTTATTTGTGTATTCATTGACTATTGCCCAATTTATAAAAGAACGGAAAGCACGCAACAACTTATTAACTGTATTCATACTTCTTGCTCCAATCGTTCTGCTTACGTTTGAAAAAACATCTTTTAAATAAGGGTCTTTCTGTAATTCTGCACCGTTATAATAAAACATTCCGAAATCTTGCAATGTTTCACTGTCAATAGTACTTAAATTCAAGGTGTATGCAGAATTTTTAACGGCTCTTATATATCTTTCATAGCGTAAAAACTCGTCCCTTATATTCTTATGTAGTAAAACTCTTTTCGGCGATAATTCAACGCTCTTTAATTCAATATATTTATTATAGACTTCTACAAAATCAAAAGCGGATTTGTTTTTGTACCGTTCAGGGTACATTTCAATTAACATATATTTACGAAAATTCTTTGCGTTGATAATATCCGTACTATTCAAAAGATTTTCAAATGAACGCCTTGCAAATACTTTCAGTTCCGCAATTCTGTCCGTCAAATCTCTTGCCTCGTAACGTTCAAAAGGTAAAGCGTGCGGTCCTGCTTTTACTTCCTCTTTCTTTGAGTTCCAAAGATTAGTTTTTACTTTAATACCTGTATTGAAAGACAAGTTTATATTTCCTTTGCTTTCTCTTAAACGCAATAAAACATTGGCAAATTCATTTTTGCCTGGTATGATAATCGCCCTTATGGTCATTGTCAAAAAAAAGTAAATTGTTCCGACTGCAAAAGTAAAAATTTTTGCCGAATTATTGCCAAGAAAATACAAAGTTTTACAAAGTTATGAAAGTAAAATCGCTGAAAATCATAATAAAAATAAAAAAGGAGTTGATATTCAACCCCTTATTGTTGTCCCATCAAGATTCGAACTTGAGTTAAGAGAGCCAGAATCTCTCGTGTTGCCACTACACTATGGGACAATTTACTTCCCTTTCTCCCCTGCTAAACCGTACTCTTCTTTCTTCGGATTTTACCACTGCCAAATTAAGCATAAGTTCCCCGAATTCAAGTTGCAAAGGTACTACAAAAAAAACTTATGACAAAGTTTTTAAAAGATTTTATTTTAAACTTTTAATCCGTATCTCGCATTCAGGGAAGAATGTTGTATTTGCTTTATTCTGATTTTCAATTTGTTTTAGTAATTCTTTGTTGGAAGAACCTCTTGTGGTAATGTTTGTTGCAGACACACCTTGATTGACAAGATAATCTCTTATTGCGTCTGCTCTTTTCTTAGAATTTTCATTATCTTGTCTCAAGTTAAGCCCGTCTGTTGCTATTCTTCCTATGATTTCGACATTTATGTTAGGGTATTGAACCAACGTTTGTGCAATTTTGTCCAATATAGGATAAGAATCTTGAAGCAATGTAACGGAACCGTCTTCTTGATTGTCAAAAGAGAGTTTTCCGTTTAAAGGAATGTTGCTGCCAATCTTTATTTCAGAAAGTTTTACACTTAGAATGCTGTCTGCAGGGTTGATTAAACCGTCGTAACTTACACGTGTCTGATAGTTAAAATAGTTATCCTTTGTTATGTAAATATCGTATGTCTTGTCAGGAAGGATTTTTACTTTTGTGTTTCCCGCATTGTTTAAGTTCATCAACTCCATTCCGTTTGACACGTCTTTTATCCTTATGTTTGCAGTAGTTCTTTGTTTTGTCAAACTGTCAATAGGGTTGATGTATAATGGTCTATACGGAGTGACAATCTCGGCTTTGATGCTGTGTCCCAAACCTTCGTCCTGTAAATCATCTAAGACAATGATATAAGACTCACCCATCTTGACGTCAATGTATTTTGCATGGGATACAGAGGAAGATTTAGGGATATTTGCCAAAGTTCCTGTAAGAGAAAGTCCCGTTGCACCTTTTTGAGAAGGGTCTATGGAGGACATAACGCTTCTTATAGGTTTCACACGGTTCTTTTCGACCCTGTTACAAAAGTATTTGTCAGTGTATTTGTAGACCAAGAAATCATAATCGTCCAATTCACTCTTCGGCTTTATATCTATTATCAACTTACCGTCGTAAGGGCAGTCTATCTTATACCAAACACTGTTGTGCTCTTTTTCAAAGACGTTCTTGGTTTGGGCATCCTGTTGTATGTCATTGACAAATCCGAACCCGTTCAAAGGTTCTGTAGGTCCGAAAGTAGAATCCAGCATTAAGGAAACGGCAAACAGACAATCGGCAGAGCGTTGCGGAAGAGGGATTTCAGCAGGCTTTTCTATAACAGGCTGAGGTTTCTTTTTCTTCTTTTTCTTTGTTTGCGCAAAAACTCCGGGTACAATCATGCAAGCTAATAATAAGAAAACTATATATTTTTTCATGGTTATGTTTTTATGAATTATTGTTCTGTGGCAAAGATAGATAAAAAAAATATTATAAACTAATTTTTTATGATATTTTTTTGTTTTGTACAACATTATATGATAAAACGGGAAAATCCGAAAGGACTTTCCCGTTTTAGATAACCTATAGAAATGCTTTTTAAATTAATCACCTAAAGTTGCAACCATAACGGCTTTGATTGTGTGCATACGGTTCTCAGCTTCATCAAATACTATGGAAGCATCTGATTCGAATACGTCCTCAGTTACTTCTATGCCGTCAAGACCGAATTGTGCATTGACATCTCTTCCGACTTTGGTTTCCAAGTTGTGATATGCAGGAAGACAATGCATAAATTTGCATTTAGGATTGCCTGTCATTTCCATCATTTCTTTATTTACTTGGTATGGTTTAAGCATATCTATTCTTTCTTTCCAAACCTCAGCAGGTTCACCCATAGATACCCATACGTCAGTGTAAAGGAAGTCACATCCTTTTACACCTTTCTTTACATCGTCAGTGATAGTTAGGGTAGCGCCTGTTTCTTTTGCTATTTTTTTGCAAGTATCAACCAATTCCTTAGCAGGTTGAAGTTTCTTAGGAGCAACGATTCTTACGTCCATACCCATTTTTACTCCGCCGACCATAAGAGAATTTCCCATATTGTAGCGTGCATCACCTATGTAAGCATAAGATACTTGGTTCAAAGGTTTGTCTGTGTGTTCTGACATTGTAAGGAAGTCAGCCAAAATCTGAGTTGGGTGGAACTCATTAGTTAATCCGTTCCATACAGGTACGCCTGCGTATTCAGCCAATTCTTCAACTATTTTCTGCTCAAAGCCTCTGTACTCAATGCCATCAAACATTCTTCCGAGAACTCTTGCAGTGTCTTTCATACTTTCTTTAACCCCTATTTGGGAACCTGTAGGGCCAAGATAGGTTACGTGAGCGCCTTGGTCGTGAGCAGCAACCTCAAACGCACATCTTGTACGTGTAGAAGTTTTTTCAAATATCAAAGCAATGTTTTTTCCTGTAAGGGTCGGTTTTTCAGTACCTGCATATTTTGCTCTTTTAAGGTCTCTTGCCAAATCCAACATATATTGGATTTCTTTAGGAGTGAAGTCTAATAACTTCAAGAAATTTCTGTTTCTTAGATTGAAAGCCATTTTTTTTCGTTTTTTTTATTTGTTAATAATTTAAGTTCGTTTTTTTATTGTCAAATCCCGGTGCAAAGATACAACTTTTCTTTAAATTGTTTGTAGGAATGCTAAATATTTTATACCTTTGCGCTACAACGAATCAAATAAAACATAACGAAGATGAAAAAATTAATTTATTCAGTTCTCTTATGCTTAATGTTAAGCATAGGGTTGAATGCACAAAACGTTTTGGTGGTGCAGCGAACCGACCAAACGGAGCAGAATTTCGATATTGGGGAAAACGGATACATTTTTCTGAATGAGGCAAATGATGAAACACCCGGCTATGTCAGTATTGTGGATAACGGAAATACGGTTACAAACATATATTTCGAAGACATACAAAAGATGTATTTCAGTTCCGTTTTATCAATAAGTACTGTAGAGAATATGAGTAACGTAATTCTCTATCCAAATCCTGCAAATGACTATATCAAAACGGCAGGAGGCGGACTCGGAAAGCGGAATGTGATGATATATAGCCTTGACGGAAAACTTTTAGTTCAAGGACAATACTCCGAAGATGAAAAGATAGACATTTCTTATTTTGAAAAGGGAATGTATATCATAAAAATAAATGACAGAACCTTTAAATTCTCAAAACTATGAAAAAGATAAGCCTTTTATTTTTAGTAAGCCTTTTCTCAATTTTGGGATTGAGGGCTCAGGATACAGTCCTTATGTATCACAACGGAAGTGTCGTTTATCAGAATAACGTAGGTAATGTTTCTTCTTTGAGAATGACGGACAACACATCAAATCTTCTCATTGACGAAACTTCAAATACTTTTGCTCTTCCTGTAAGTTCCATAGACAGCATAGTTTTTTCCTCCCACGGAGCAGAGTATTCTAACATTGTTTACGTAACTTATGATGAAGATACGGCTTATGTGGTAAATACTACCGGAAGTGACGATATTGATATAAGCATAAACGGAGCTGATGTAAGTATAATAACCAATGCAGGTCTTAACGGTATAGAATATTTTTTGAGCGGAACTTCTTCAAACGGCTCTTTCTACTTGGAATCCGATAAAAAATTCAAACTATCTCTCGGAGGTCTTGATTTGACTTCTCTTTCCACCATTCCTATCAGACTTAAGAAAAACAAGACAACAACAATCAATGTTGTAGACGGAACAACCAACGTGCTGACAGATAACTCTGCTTCCGACGGAAAAGCAGTCATAAATACAAAAGGGGAAACCACATTCAAGGGAGCGGGAACTCTTACCTGCATTGCAAATAAGAAAAACGGTATCTCTTCTGACAATCCTTTGATTTTTGAAGAACCTAACCTGAATATTACTGTCAATGCAAACGCAGGCAAAGGTATAAAATCCGATATTGATATTACCGTCACAGGCGGAAACATCAGTATAACTCCTGCAGGAACTGTTGTCTTAGAAGAAGTCGGCAGCGGTTACGACCCTTCTTATTGCAGCGCCATAGGTGCAGACAGCAACATATTGATAAGCGGCGGAAATATAACTATAGATATTCCTTCTTCCAATGCAGGAGGCAGGGGTATAAAAGCGGACGGAAACATCACGGTTACAGGTAATGCCGTTATAAATATTACTTCTGCATCTGACGGAACAACATACACGGATTCCACCGGAACTACGGATTCATACACTTCTTCATGTATAAAAGCGGACGGAAATTTGCTTATTGACGGAGGACAAATCACCATTGCAGCATCGGGACTCGGCGGCAAGGGTATAAACATTGACGGAACAATAACAATAAAAGACGGAGAGAATACTTCACCTAATATTAACGTTTCTGCAACGGGTGAACACTTTGTTGAATCCCAAGGTTCGGGATGGTTCAGCGAGACGGACTATGCCCAACCCAAGGGAATAAAATCAAAGAGTAACTTCTACATATCGGGAGGTACTGTTTCGGTTTATACTGAGAATGACGGCGGAGAAGGATTGGAGAGCAAGGATACTATGTTTATCTCGGGCGGAGAAATAATACTCAATACCTATGACGATGCCATCAATGCGGCTAACCATATTGATATATCGGGCGGAAGAATTTATGCTCACGCAACAGGTAATGATGCAATAGATTGCAACGGAACGATGACAATAAGCGGAGGCTTGGTCGTTGCTATAGGACAATATGCACCCGAATGTGCTTTTGACTGCGACCAAAATACTTTTAAGATTACGGGAGGAACACTTGTCGGCATAGGAGGAGACAATTCTTCACCGACTTCTTCCGTGACAACTCAGAGAGTTCTTATCAAGAGTCAAGTAAGCAGCAATCAAGATATAAGAATTACTGATAATTCCGGCAATGATATTCTTACATTCCGTATACCTGAAATCACAGCCATGCAAGGAGGACAAGGCGGCGGTCCCGGCGGATGGTGGGCGCCTTCAAATGCACCCGGAGGCGGTCCGGGCGGCGGTCCGGGAGGTCAAGGCGGCAATTCGTTGAAGTTATTCTTCTCTTCACCTAACCTTTTGGCAGGAACATATAAATTTTATACAGGCGGAACAATATCGGGCGGTGATGAATTTAACGGATATTTTGAAAATGCAAGTTATACCGGCGGAAGTTCATCTTCTGTTACAATTTCATCGATGATAACAAGCAATTAGTCTTAATCTTCGCTGCACCGAAAGAATTGTTTTTCAGAAAAAGAAAAAAAACATTCTTCTTTATGGTGTAATGAAATAAAGATTCAGAAAAATAAAACTAAGTTTCAGTGAAGCGAAACTTAGTTTTATTTTTTTTAAATCAAGTTTTATTTTTTTCTTTCTTAATTTCCCTGTAGGCAGACCTTTTTTTGCCGACAGTTTTTTCTTTTTTATTTTTTGTATAAGTTTGTTTTGTTTCTTGTCTGTTAAGTATGGACTTTGTTTATTTAAGTCTCTGCATTATTTATAATAAAAAAAGGAAATTGACGTTATACTTTTTGAAATCATACGAAAAGAAATAATTTTTTTATTATGGATATTACTGAATTAAACAGAGAGATAGAACGTGAAAGTGCTTTTGTCAAAGCAATAACTGATGAATTGGGCAAAGCCATTGTAGGTCAAAAAGAAATGGTTGAAAGATTGCTTATTGGTTTATTGTCTGACGGACACATACTTTTGGAGGGTGTACCGGGATTGGCAAAAACTCTTGCAATATCTTCCCTTTCCAAGAGCATCAATGCAGATTTCTCACGTATACAATTTACACCCGACTTGCTGCCTGCCGATGTTATAGGTACTATGATTTACAATCCGCAGAACAGTAACTTTGTTGTAAAGAAAGGACCTGTTTTTTCAAACTTCATTCTTGCAGATGAGATAAACAGGGCACCTGCAAAGGTTCAGTCGGCTCTTTTGGAAGCCATGCAGGAAAGACAGGTTACTATAGGGGACAATACTTACAAAATGGAAAATCCTTTTCTTGTCCTTGCTACTCAAAACCCTATAGAACAAGAAGGAACATATCCTTTGCCGGAAGCACAATTAGACAGATTTATGCTTAAAGTCGTTGTCGGTTATCCTACTATTGAGCAGGAAAGAGAAATTCTTAAGCAAAAACTTGCAACAACCCAAACGGAAATACATCCTGTAGTCAGCAAGGAAGATATAATAAAGGCGCGCGAAGTAGTGAAACTTGTCTACATAGACCAAAAGATAATGAACTATATAACTGATATAGTTTTCGCTTCACGCTATCCTCAGCAATATAAGTTGGACAGCATAAAGCATTTCATCTCTTTCGGAGGTTCTCCGCGTGCAACAATCTGCTTGGCCTTGGCAGCAAGAGCCTATGCTTTCATAAACCGAAGAGGATACGTTATTCCGGAGGACGTCATTGCAATATGTCCTGACGTTATGCGCCACAGAATAGGATTAACCTATGAGGCAGAGGCGGAAAATGTCACAAGCGTGGATGTTATCAATGAAATAATTAACCGGGTTGATGTTCCTTAAAAATATTACTCAACATTCTTGGAATGAGTTATATATTTTGTTTGGGAAATGTTAAGAACCATGGCTTAAGATATGGATTTAGATTTATTAAAAAAGGTTCATAAGATAGAAATCCGTGCAAAGGGATTGTCAAGAGATGTTTTCTCGGGGCAGTATCGGAGTGCGTTCAAGGGAAGAGGTATGACCTTTTCCGAAGTCAGGGAATATGCCTACGGAGATGAGGTTAGGAGCATAGATTGGAATGTTTCGGCCAAACTCAACAAACCTTTTGTGAAAATCTTTGAAGAAGAGAGGGAAATGACAGTTATGCTTATGATAGACATAAGCGGTTCCACTCTTTTCGGTTCAAAGAATGAGTTGAAATCAGAAATAATTACTGAGATTGCAGCCACTATTGCTTTCTCCGCAAGTTCGAATAATGACAAGGTGGGCGCAATTCTCTTTTCCGATACCGTGGATTTGTTCATTCCTCCTAAAAAAGGAACTTCCCATTGTTTAAGAATTATACGTGAATTGCTGTCTTTCAGAAAGCAAGAGAGTAAAACTTCATTTAAAGAGCCGTTCCAATACATCAACAATGTGATAAAGAAACGTTGTACTTGCTTTTTCATAACTGACGGCTTTTCTGAGTTTGACAAAGGGCTGACAATTTTCTCCAAAAAGCACGATGTCTGCGCTGTAATTGTGAATGACCGAATGGAATTCTTGCTGCCCGACTTAGGACTTGTGCTTATGAAAGATGCAGAGAGCAATGAGAGCCGTTGGGTGGATACTTCGGACGGCAGAACCCGTGAATACTTTGCCTCATACAGGAAACGTAGGAAAGAAGATTTGGAAACGGCACTCAAGAAATTGGGTATAGATTATATAAGTCTGTTTACCGAAGACGATTACACTAAAGCACTTATAAAACTATTTGCAAAACGGGAACGCTTATGAGAAAGAAACTAATCATAAATATCTTTTTGCTGTCATTATCCCTGCTTTCTTTCGGACAAAAGCAAATAGAGGGAAAAGCAGATAAGGCAGAGTACATGATAGGAGACAGAATAGAGTATTCTTTCCGTGTTGATAAGGTGAAAGAAAAAACTGTTATCTCCACGGACTATGCTTTCTCTGATACGCTTAATATTATCAGTGAGCGCAAAGATACTTCTGACGGCGGCATAACCTACAGTTTTGTTTTTGCTTCTTTTGTCGGCGGCGATGTTACCTTGCCCCGCTACACTGTCTCTGAGGAACAATCCCTCAAAGAATTGTTTGTCGTCAATCCTCCTGCAATCAAAATCAACCTACCTCAGATTGACACCGTGAATATAGCGGTTAAGGAACTTAAATCCATACAAAAAGTTCCTGTAACGTTCAAAGAAGTTTTGCCTTTTTCAATTTTGGTTGTAGGTATAGCGGTTTTGATTATCCTTGTTTACTTTTTGGTTAAATATATCAAAAAACGCAGGGAGCATAGGGCTGAGTTATCGGTGCGTAAAGCGGAATTGATACCCGAAGACATAGAAGCAATAAATGCTTTGAAAACTTTGAAGGACGCTCATTATGTTGAGAGCAATCAAGTTAAACAACACTATGTCCTTCTTACGGATATAATGTGGAAATACATCTGCAGACGTTTTGGAATCAATGCTTTTGAGATGACTTCATCTCAAATTCTCGGTGCTTTGGAAAAAGAGAGTGTACCTTTTTCCAATATTGAGCAGATGAGGTATTTATTCAGTGTGGCGGATTTTGTTAAGTTTGCAAAGCATCTTCCTTCCATAGAAGAAAATCTTAACACCATGCAGATGAGTTTTGATTTTGTCAATGATACAAAGTGGCAACCTGTTGCTGAGACTGATGAAAAAAATGAGGAGGTAAAACAATGATGAGCGGAATTTCTTTTTCATACCCTTATTTTCTTCTGTTGTTGATAGCAGTGCCTTTTTTTGTTTGGTTTATCTTGAAAAAAGACAAAAGAAAGTATGCTTCGCTAAAATATTCTGACTTTCCGCAGATAAAAAATGCAAGGAAAACTTGGCGAATCAGACTTAGACTGCTGCCTGATTGGTTGAGGTTGTGTGTTTTTATTCTTTTGATTGTTGCCTTGTCAAGACCCCAATCCTCTTTTTCAAAACATAACAAAGATGTTATGGGAATAGATATTGTCCTTTCTTTGGATGTATCTCCCTCGATGCTGGCTGAGGATTTCAAACCCAACAGATTGGAGAGTGCAAAGGAGGTTGCAAAGGATTTTATCCTCAACAGGAAAACAGACGAGATAGGATTGGTGATTTTTTCCGGCGAAGCGTTTACCCAATGTCCGCCTACAACGGACCATAACGTTCTTTTGGACTTGCTTTCCAAGACAAAGACAGGAGATTTGGCGGACGGAACGGCAATAGGAGACGGATTGGCTGTTTCTGTCAATAGAGTTAAGGATTCGAAAGCAAAAAGCAAGACCATAATACTTATAACCGACGGAGTGAATAACACAGGTCAGGTAGACCCAGAATCTGCTGCTTTGTTCGCAAAAAAATACGGAATACGGGTTTATACAATCGGAGTAGGGAGCCGTGGAAAGGCAACAATAGCAGTGCCTACCCCTGTCGGTATTCAGCGACAGACAATAGATGCAGATATAGATGAGGCTTTGCTTTCCAAGATTGCTTCCGAGACAGGCGGAAAATATTTCCGTTCAACAAAGAATTCTTCTTTGCGGGAGATATTTGAGGAGATAGATAAGTTGGAAAAAACTATCATAAACGTCTCTTCCTATCAGCAAAACAATGATGTAGGAGATGTTTTGGCCTTTTGGGCAATGATTATTCTTTTGTTTGAATGTCTGATACGCTATGTTGTAATAAGAATTAAATATTAAAGAAATGTTTAGATTTGAATATCCTGATATATTATTTTTTCTTCTTGCCGTACCTCTTGGATTGATTTTCTTTCTTTTGAAACAATACAGGGATAAAAAGCGCTTAAATTTGAGTATAGACAAGAAATTGCAAAGTGAAGTCTTACCCTTGTTGTCCTATGGAAAGCAAAGGCTGAAGTTCTTCCTTGTTTGCTTGGCTTATATATTTATTGTGTTGGCAGCAAGCAATCCTCAAGTGGCTTCGGGTGTGGACAAGAGAGTTAGGAAAGGCTGTGATGTTATAATATGTTTAGACGTCTCTAATTCAATGCTTGCAGAGGATTTGTCACCCAATAGATTGGAAAGAGCGAAACTTGCCATATCCCAACTTATTTCGGGAATGCAGGATGACAGAATAGGGATTGTGCTTTTTGCAGGCAGTTCTTATACATTTTTACCCTTGACTTCTGATTATGCAACTGCAAGAATGTTTAACGACATCATAGATACAAAACTTATAGAAAACCAAGGAACTGATATACAACAAGCTTTGGAGACGGCCTCACGGAGTTTCGGCGAAAGCAAAGGAAAAGACCGCTCAAGGACTATAATTTTAATATCCGACGGAGAAGACAATCAACCTGCAGCAGAAGATATTTCCAAGTCAATAGCAAAAAAAGGAATTATAATCAATGCAATCGGAATAGGCAATGAGCAAGGTGTCAGGATACCTATAAGAGACAGAAGCGGCAATGTAGATTTCAAAAAAGACAGAGACGGAAATATTGTCATTACAAAACTGAATGAACAGACCCTTAAAAAGATTTCTTCCCAAGGAGGAGGAACTTACGTAAGGGCAAACAATATGTCCTTGGGCTTAAACGAAATAATGAAATCTATAAACAAGATGGACAAGCAAGAATACTCCTCTTTGGCCTACAGGGATTATAACACAATATTCTATATCTTTGCTATGGCAGGATTGATAGTTCTCATTATAGAATTTTTTATTTTCAGTGCTAAGCACAGAATAGTAAACAGAAAATTTTTCTTTGGAAAGGATTGATTATGAAAATATTTAAGATGCACTATCTCTATTTGTTAAGTTTGGCCGGATTGCTTTTGTTTGCTTCTTGTGATAAAAAAAGACAATATGCACGGGAAGGAAATTCTGCATACAATAAAAAATCCTATCTCAAAGCAGAAGAGAAATATAACGAAGCATTGAAAGAAGATTCTCTGTTTATGCCTGCTTTGTATAATTTGGGAAATACTTATTACATGTCTTCGGACAGTAATTATCTTGCTGCGGCTGAAGCCTATGATAAGTATCTCTCCGTTCCCCAAAAGCAAGCAAAGATGACTCAAAAGGACTCTTTACTTTATGCAAACGCTCTCTATAACAGAGGTAATTCTTTTTTCAATCTTTCCCAAATGAATACTCAAGACAGCAATTCGGGGAAATATCTTCAGCAGGCAGCCAAAGATTATCAGAAATCCTTGCTTTTCAATTCTGCGGACAGCAATGCTAAGTATAATTTGGCACTTTGTCTTTGGCTGATGAAGAATGACAATCAGAACAACAACAATGATAACAGCCAACAGATGAAACAGATGTTGGAGGCTATGAAAATAAACGAGAAAAAGACTTTGGAGAAAGCCAAATCCAAACAAGAGAAGTCACAAAACTCACAAAATGAAAAGGACTGGTAGAAATGCGTAAATTATTTTTCACTATACTGTTTTTATTCTTTTTGTCCTACAATCTTTTTGCTCAAGTCACTTTCACGGGAAAAGCTCCTTCGAGTGCCTATGTAGGAGAGGGATTTACCCTTCGCTATACTATAAACAGCAATGAGAGACCGTCTAACTTTGAAATACCGTCAATAAGCGGCGGAAGGATAATTTCCGGTCCTTATCAAGGACAAATTTCCGGCACAACCATAATAAACGGAAATGTTACCTCATCTTCGTCCTATACTTTTTCAATTGTCGTTCGGGCAGACAAGGCAGGCAAGGTCAATGTTTCGCCTGCGCGCATTAAGGCAGGAGGAAAAATCTATACTTCCCAATCTTTCAACATAGATGTTTTGGATAGGAACTCCGCTGCTAACAATAACAGGAGTTACGGCAATTATCAAGGCAATAATACCTCCTCCGGACGTTATCGAAACACCGCTCCGTCCTCACAAAACACAAGTGTGAACATAGACAATCAAGCTTTGTTTATCAGAGCAATACCGAATAAAACCAATGTAATCAAAGGTGAGGAGGTTGTTATTTCATATAAGCTATACACTCTTTTGCCTGTATCGGAATACAGTATACAAAAAATTCCTTCTTCCGCAGGTTTCTGGGTGGAAGAGTTGGACAGACAGGAAAGACCCACACTTAGCACAGAAGAATACAACGGACAGAGATACCAAGTCGCCATATTGAAAAAAGAGATTGTCTATCCGCAACGTTCGGGCAGTCTGACAATACAGGGAATGACTATAAACGTAGTGGCACATGTGGAAGTACATTCACAAAGGCAAATTTCAACGGGAGACCCCTTTTTTGACCGTTTCTTAAACGACCCTTTCTTTGCTTCTGCTACGAGAAGTTTCCGCCCTGTTGAGAAAACATTGAAGACAAATCCAATAACAATTAACGTAAAAGAACTTCCGCATCCCCAACCCGAAAACTACATAGGCGGAGTAGGTGATTTCAAGATTTCTTCTTCTATTTCATCTCAAAAGGTAAAGGCGTTTGATGCTTTCTATCTTACTTATACCATAGAGGGTAAAGGAAACATATCTCTGATTAATGCTTTGCCTCTGCCGAATGTTGATGAGTTTCAAATATCCGACCCTGAGATAACGGACAATATTGCAAGGATGGGCAGCGGTCTTTCAGGTGCGAGGACGTTTAAGTACTTGGTTATACCGTCAGTTGAGGGTGACTACACAATACCTGAATTGCAAGTTTCCTACTTTGATTTGAACACGGGGGAATATAAAACCCTTACAACGGAAGCCTACAATATACATGTAGACAAAGGAGATGTTTCCGATGCTTATGCAAAACAACTTGACGAGAGGGCGAAATACAGAAATATGACCGTAGTTCCTTATCAGCAAATGCACTCTGACGGAAAAGAAGTTCATATTTTTGACAGGGCGTTCACGTTTATACTTCCTCTTATCATATTGTTTTTAACTTTTATCGGAATATATGTTTATTCAAAATATCTCGTGAGCCTTTCTGACGTTGTTGCAACCAAGCGGAGAAGGGCAACACGCATAGCAGTCAAAAGATTGAGAAAGGCAAAAAAACTTTTGAAACTTAAAAACTATGAAGCCTTTGAAGATGAGACGGCTTTGGCTCTCAGAACCTATCTTTTGGACAGATTTAAGATAAAGACTTCAGATTTTACCATAGAGTCCTGTACGGAAAAACTTCTTTCGGAGGGGATAAGTAAAGAAACTACGGACAATTTGGCTTCCATATTTAACAGATGTCAATACATACGTTTTTCTCCCGATAAACAGACCGACGCAGACGAAACAATATACAACGACACAATAAATGTTATAACTTCAATGGAAGAAGAAATGAAACTGTCCAAAAAGAACACGGCCTTGAATAATAAAATACCGTTCTTTATTCTTGCTTTGCTTTTGTCGTTTTCTGTTTTTGCTGCAAGCAATCAGAAAACTGAGACAAAGAGTGATTTGTGCAAAAAGGCGGAAACATATTTCAATAAATCGGATTATGCCAATGCGATGCTGTACTATGAAAAGGCTTTGAAGTTATCACCTAATGACACTCAAATACGCTTAAACATAAAAATAGTGCGTTCTCGTCTTATGGGCGATTGCTACATTATGCCCGACTTTTTACCTCTCAGAGCGGCCAAGTACGTATCCGGAGTTTTTTCTCTGACTTTTTGGTTCGTCATTATGTTGATTCTCTTTGTTGCTTCTTGCCTTACATTCTTTCTTTACAGATTTTCAGAGGAAAGAAAAGTGCTTTGGTTCTATGTTTGTCTTTCTTGTTTCTTACTTTCTCTTTTTTCCATGGGTTTCGGTTGCATAAGGCAGGGAATACAGAATGATAACGACAATGCCATTGTTATGAAATCCAATATCAAACTGAAAACTTCCATGAACGATTCTTCCAAAGATGTACTTACTCTTTACAAAGGGCAAAAGATAAGGATTATGCAGGAAAGTTCTTCCAAATGGTTAAAAGTCAGAACCGAAGACAGACGTGAAGGTTATATTAACACAAAAGAATACAAGCGGATTTAAAGAAAGGGAATAAAAGATATGAAAAACGGAAAAAAAGAAGATTGCAATTCCTCTTTGGCAAGAGTGTTGAGCATAGAGGGAAATAAAATAGGTGTTCTTGTGGAACAAAATGAGAGTTGTGCGGCTTGTGCGGCTGCTTCCTTGTGTGAGAAGACCTCAAAGGCAGGAAAGACTTTGGATGTTTTTCAATCCGATGCCAAAGATTTTTCTGTCGGGGAACAAGTCTTGCTTAACGTTCCACAGAGTAAGATATACAAAGCCTTAGCCTTGGCTTTCGTCTATCCTCTTTTGCTTATTATCCTTGTGTGTGTACTCTCTTCCTATGTATTCTCTTTGTCTGACACGGCGATAGTTATTTGCTCTGTTTTGCTTGTAGCTCTCTATTATCTGATACTCTATTTGAACAGGACGAAACCCATGTTCAATTTCTCTTTGTATCTATCTAAAATTCACAAGGTTTAATGCTTTGAAAATAAAACGAAGTTTCAGAAAAATAAAACGAAGTTTCGCTGCGCTGAAATCAAATCTCAGATTTTTAAAACGAAGTTTTATTTTTCTGAGATTTTGTTTTATTTTTGCTAAAGCATAAAAAGGCAGTATTTATTAGAAAAATAGATATTATCTTTGCAAAAATAAAGTTTTGGCTTTTGACTGTGGCAGAACTCTTTTTTTCGTAACGGCTTGCTGAAAGAATGATAATAGGGAACAAGGGCAAGTATCCTTTAACGTAAAAGTGAGGAAAGCAACAGAGATTTTATTTTTTAGGATAGGTGAAACAGAATATGAAGAGGAGAAGTCTGAAAAAAATCTCACAAAAGCGAAACTGATACTAACGTATTTTTGAAAACGGAAAAACAGAAGACAAATCACACAGAGAAGAAACAGAAAGGATAGGCTTATGATAAAAAAATATTTAATATTGTTTTCATTTTCACTGTTTGTTTATAGTATTGCATTCTCCCAACCACCCTCTCCAAGACACGGAAGCAAACAAAATGTTGCCGTAAAAGAAGGTTCGGTTGTTGAAACGCCCGAAACAGAAGGACCTATAGGCACTGCAACTGCCTTGTTATTTACTTTGGGCATGGGAACTTTGGCTTACAAACTTCATAAAAAGAAAGCAGACCGCTGAAACTATATTTCTTGCTGCTGATTGATTTTTTTGGATAAGGGCATCTTGTTTCAGATGTCTTGCATCCTTCCTTTCTTTAATATGTTTTCCGATTTCCGGACGTTGGTAGGCAGACCTTATGGGAGGAAATAACGTAATTCACTTTATCTGTCTTATTTTTCAGACTGAGTTTAAAGCATAGACTGTCTTTTATACTTTATCTTTATCCTTTCTATTGACGAAAAGCATTGTTTGGATTGCAGTTCTGAAATTATTCTTTTGTTACACAATAAAAATATAATGGGTCCCTTTTTTTCTTATTCTGCAATAAAAGAAAGTATCTCATCGTTATAATTCCGTTCTTTAAAGATAAAAATCAATGACAAAAATAAACTCTCTTCTGAAATATTCAGCTAAAACTTTTTTTTGTTTAGAGATATTACTCTTTTTATATATTCTTCTCGCATCATATAATTTCACTGCCGATGCTTATGCTTATGCAAACTCTTCCGTTCAAGGTAAAAATCTTTTTTACCCGCATCATCTTCTTTATTCCGCTTATGGTTACTTATTAATGAAAGTATTCGGTTCTTTAGTGTCAGACCCCTTAATCTTATTTGAATTGTCCAATATTTTTTTCGGCATTCTTTCTCTCTTTGTTTCAGGATATATACTTTGGAAAGCAAATTGCAGTACAGGTTTTATTAACAGTGGAATTATCTTTTTAGGTTCTTGTTTTGCATTCATTAGATTTGCTATGGATAATGAATGTTACATGATGCCGCTTTTTTTTACCCTCTGTGCATTAGCTTGTATGCAGTCGTTTTTTTTGGAGAATAAATTATGGAAAGTCGTTCTTGCTACACTGTTTCTTTCTCTCGGTTGTCTGTTTCATCAGTTGGTTATAGTGACATGGCTTTGTGTTTTTATCATTCTTGTTTTGATGAAAAACAAAAAATATTTTCTCTCTTTCCTTTCCCTATCCCTGTCTGTTCCTTTGGTTTATTCATCGGTTTATTTCTTTAGTCTTGAGGGAACGGATTTAGCAGGCTTTTTTCATTTTATTACCAATGACTATAGCGAAGGCTATGCTCAAGGTCCTAATCTCAAAACTATACTTTTGTTAAGCCCTATAAGTTTCTTCAGAACTTTCTTTCAAGTACACGGATATATGCTAAATATTTTGGATTACCAAGCAGAGCATATTACAATATGGAAATCAGTTTTGTATCTTTTTGTATTTTCTTGTTTTGTATTTATTTTGCTCACCGGCTTTTATGAAATAAAACGTGTAAGAAAAAAAGAATATATTGCAGATAAAGAAAAGAAATTCATTCATTTACTTTGGGCTGTCGGTGTTGCCAATCTGTTGTTTGCATGTATAAGTAACGGGAATTCAGAGTTTATGTTGATTTTACCTTTTATCATAATATTTCTTCTGCATTATTATTTCAAAAATCTTTATTGCATAACTTGTTTCGGTATTGTTATGTTTATTTGGAATTGTGTTTTTGTTATGGTGCCTCATCATGACGAGACGTTCTCTTCAGACGCAGAAACCGTTGATTTCATACGGCATAACATTGCTAATTATGTACTGTCCGATAAGCCTAAGATTGAAAATATGTATGTTTATAGATACAAAGAAGAACCTCAGAACGTGTTCTATTCTGCAAGATTGACAAAAGAGGTTTTGGATTCTTTGCTTAACGATAAAAAAATTGTGATTACGGACTGTCTTTCTACGGAAAATCTCTCCAGACAAAAATTAACAGGAGGCAATAAACTGAGAAGTCTCCTTAAAGAAGGGACAATGGTGACGGAAATAAGGACATTCTACTCCCTTTCACAAGGAAAAACAAGCCTAACTATAATGGACTGCAGCGATGGTGCGGAAGACTGTTCCCTCACTGAGGAAGACAAGCTTGACGGTGAGGAAGAAAGATAGTTTATCTTGTTTGAAATCTTCCGATTATGTTATGGTCTTCCCAATGGCAAAGAAAGATGATATTCTTTGTATTTGTAAGCATTAACGTTTTGAAGAATGGCATCTTCATATCGTGGGTTCTCAGTGCCTGTTGCCAATTAAAAGAACCGTCAGAGTAAACTTGAATAAAATTTACTTGGGTTCTGAGTTTATCAGAGTTGTATTGACGGGTTGCTTTGAACTTCCCGTTGTCATAATTCGCTATGTGGTCGTTGAACATTATGTAAAGACCGTAACGGTCTCTTGTAAGAGCATAGCCATTGTAAGAATCATTATCGTTATATATTTTTTGGCGTTTTGCTATGTAAGCATTACCCTCTATAAATCCGTTTTTATCAACATTTGTCAGCACAAGGTCGCGGTAATAGAAAGCTTCCTCACCCGTAGGTTTTTCTCCGCGGCGCTTAGGCGGAATTTTATGGGATTCAAATCTTTGTTCCCCAAGCATTATAACATTGCCTCCCACCATTGGGACAAGTTCTTCAACGTATGTTGTAAAGTTGCTCGGTGCCGGCATTTCTTTTTTCTTTGCCACCATTTCGTCTGTTTCATATTCTTTAAACTCTTTGAACGAGTAAGCCAACTGATGGAGACGTCTTTCATCAAATGTGTATGCAAAAGAGCCGGAAGCCAAGTACGGTTTTTCGTTATCAGTGCCGTAATATCCCGCAAGCATGTGGTTACCCTCTAAATTAAAACAGCATTTCATACTTGTAGCCCAAGAATCCTGCAATTGCAAATCATAAGTCTTTTGTTGATATTGTGTAAGATAGACAAGGTAGGCTATATCATCTTTATGGTTTATTTTCTTTCCTTGTTTTACTCCCTTGAGTGCAAGAAGCACCTTGTCGCCTCCGTTATCCACACTTACGTCTTCCACACTCATTTTTAATCCTTCTGCGCCTTTGATTGAGTAAGTTTTAGACCAAAGCAACCCCATTTGATTGTTGTAAACTTTTACTTCGGCTGCTCTTCCGTTTGTATCGCCTTTGAACGTGCAGAACACCATTTTAGTCTTGTTTTCAGAGAAAGAAAACAAGAAAGGCTTTTGTGCGGAGTCCACAACGTAAGAATAGTTCATAAATAATTCGGGTTTGTCTATCAGACGCATATCTTGGAGATGAAGATATTGGACATAGAGTTTTTGAGTTCCTGTTTCAGTCGGTACGCCTTTGTTTCTGGAAGAGCGTCTTGTCTCTTTGCTTTTGTCTTTCTTGGTTTTAGAAAGAACAAATCCCACTAAAGAATTATTTCTCCAAGTGTACTCTATCTTATAAGCAGGAGAACCGAAATCTATTCTTGCCAAGCGTTCGACGGTTCCTTCTGTGTCGGTATGCGCAAGATAATATTTGTATTCAAATTCGCCTTCTCCTTTGTATTCATTCATACAATAATAGAAGTAATATCCGGAATTGTCTTCCGCAATGAAACTTGCATCAACACAATCGTCCTTTATATCGTAAAATCTCTTACCATAGGAAATATCCATCTGCGCATAGTTGCATAGAAAAGAAAGAATAAAAATTGCGTATAAAAAAAACTTTTTCATATATCATTCTTTTAACGTTACGGTTTGCAAAGATACAAAAAAAAAGTAAACGGTTTATTCTCTTGATAAAATTTTATAATTTTGCATTATCTTATTACGGAGATGCTGAAAATGAAGAAAAATGTTTTTTTTGTTATTATCTGTTTTTGCTTATCTGTTTTTGCTTTTGCGCAAAAAAAAGACAAAGCGGACAAACTCATGGAAAAGGCTTTGGAATATTTGAATAACGACAGGGAAGATAAATGTATTTCCGTCCTTTTAAGCATTACTGCCGATTATCCCGATTATGCACCTGCCTTTGCTGCATTGGGGCAAGTCTATTACGGAAATAAGGATTATGAAAAAAGTTGTCAGTAATACGAAAAGAGCATTGACATTGACAAAAACTATGATTTGAATTCCTATTACCGTTTGGGACTGATGAAAAAACAAATGAAAGACTATTCAAAGGCAAAAACATATTTCCGTTACTATGCAGAAAATCAGAATAAGCAAAAATACAAGGACAGAAAGCAGGAATGTGAACGTGAGATAGAGAACATAAACTTCATAGAGCAAGCAATGGCTAATCCTGTTCCCTTTTCACCGTTCAATCTCGGTGATTTGATAAACGATAGTTCTTATCAATATCTGCCGACTTTGACAATGGATAATCACCTCTTTTTTACACAACGGGAAAATGATGAAGAGGATTTTTATTTTTCAAAAAACACGGCAGCAAACGGAGAACCCTTTGTTTTCGGACAAAAACAGAAGTTGCCGCCTCCTTTGAATACCGAAGCCAATGAGGGAGCAGCGAGTATATCTCCTGATGGTAGGTATTTGTATTTTGCTAAGTGCAACACGAAAGACGGTTTCGGTTCGTGCGATATTTATGTGTCTGAACGGAACGGCAACAATTGGTCTGCACCGGTAAATCTCGGCGCAAGCGTTAATTCTTCCGCTTGGGATTCTCAGCCATCTATAGCTTCGGACGGAAGAACCCTGTTTTTTGTTTCAAACCGTGAGGGAGGATATGGTAATTCTGACATATACTATTCTTATTTGCAGAAAGACGGACAATGGACTAAGGCGAGGAATTTAGGACCTAAGATAAACACACAAGGAAATGAGATGACGCCTTTTATTCACCCGTCGAACACTACGCTTTTCTTCTCTTCGGATGGGCATATCGGCATGGGGGGACAAGATATTTTTTACTCAAAGATAGAAGACGGAAAATTCTCTTCTCCTATCAACATAGGTTATCCTGTTAATACGGAGGCAGATGAAAGTTGTTTTTTTGTCAATGCACAAGGCAATTATGCACTTTTTGCATCCGACAATCTGACTCAAAACAGGGGAAAGACAGATATTTATGCTTTTGAATTGTATGAGCAAGTCAGACCCACGAAAGTAATAGTCTTGAAAGGTAAAGTTCTTTATGATGATATGAAAACAGGAAACAGCGCTCTGTTGGAGATAAAAAATTTGAGGAATAACCGTATTGTGGCATCTACTTTTTCAGACAGGGTGACAAATGAATATCTTCTGGCCCTGCCTGAAGGAGAAGATTATGCTTTGAGTGTGACTTGCAGCGGCTATCTTTTCTATTCTCAAAACTTTTCTTTATCAACTGAAGACTATGGGCAACTTTCCGAAAGAGAAGAAAATATTTTGTTGCAATCAATCAAAGAGGGAAAGTCCGTAATATTAGAAAACATATTTTTTGCTACCGATTCTTTTCAACTAAAAGAGGAATCCGAACCCGAATTGCAAACAATATTGGAACTTATGTTGCAAAATCCCGTGATAAAGATAGAGATTTCGGGGCATACTGACAACGAAGGCAAGGACGATTACAATATGCAGTTGTCCCAAAAGAGGGCAGATGCAGTCAAAACATGGTTAGTTGAGCATGGTGTCTCATCTCAGAGGATTGTTTCCAAAGGATACGGCAAGACGAAGCCTGTTTCAAGCAACGAAACCGAAGAAGGAAGAAAACTGAACAGAAGAACAGAATTCAAGATAATCAAATAAGAAATGGAAGAAAGAAAGTTTAATATAAAGCACATCAATCAAACGGAATTTTTCGGCGTAGGAGAAAAGAACCTAAAGTTCATAACCTTGCTTTATCCTACGCTTACCATAACCGTAAGGGCAGAGATATTGACGGTAATAGGCACTTCAAAGGAAGTAGATAACTTTTCCAAATTTTTTGAGAGGCTTTCCAAGATATACAGAAAAGAACACATCTTGGATGAGAACCTTATAATGCAGGCATACAATGAAGAAGGACTTCAAAATGTGGATTCGGGTATAATTTTATACGGAAACAAAGGCATAGCAATAAAAGCCCGCACGTCCAACCAGCAAAAGATGATAGACGGAATAGAAAAGAACGATATGCTTTTTGCCATAGGACCTGCAGGCAGCGGAAAAACATACACGGCTGTTGCATTGGCGGTGAAGTATTTCAAAGAAAAGAGGGTTAAACGCATAATATTGACCCGTCCTGCCGTAGAAGCCGGTGAGAATTTGGGCTTTCTTCCCGGTGATATGAAAGAAAAACTTGACCCTTATTTGCAACCGCTCTACGATGCTTTGAGAGACATGCTCGGACAAGCAAAGTTAGACGATTATATTGAGCATCACATAATAGAGATTGCTCCTTTGGCTTTTATGAGGGGAAGAACTCTTGAAAATTCTTTTGTAATCCTTGACGAGGCACAAAATACCACTTTCTCCCAAATCAAGATGTTCTTAACCAGAATGGGGAATTACTCCAAGTTTATCATAACAGGAGACCCTTCCCAAACAGATTTACCCGACAGACAGTCTTCGGGACTGCTCTCAGTCATAGAAAAAGTAAGACAGATAAAAGGAATTGAAGTCATAACTTTAACAAAGACAGATATAGTAAGAAATCCTTTGGTAGGTAAAATATTGGAAGCCTTCGGCGAATGAAAGAAAGATAAACTCGATTCTTAGTGTCGGCGGACCGCAATAAAGAATTAAAATAGATATTCCGCAATGAGAGGAGAAAAAGCAAGTATTTTTCTTCTCTCGTTTTTTACTTTATGCTGAGTATAAGCAAGAATTATTTGAATTTTGAACACTTTTATTGAAAAGATTTGTAGTCTTAATGAAAAAATTTCAGTCCTTGCGGCTTTAAAACAAAGTAAGAAAAAGATAAAACCTGCTTTCAATATCTCAATTTGTGCTATTGCGTAAAATGGATAGGTGTTTTGTCGTTTGTTTGTTTCATTTTTTTGTTTTGATAACATCTAATCCATATCGGGAAAACAGAGAGTAAAATGCTCTTGTAATTAACTCTTTTTCTTTATGTTGTATTTTGTAAAAATAAAACTTCGTTTCAGAAAATTAAAACGAAGTTTCAGAAAACTGAGATTTGATTTCGCTGACGTGAATCTTCGTTTTATTTTTCTGAAATTTAATTCTGCTGACAGGAGTTTCTTTTATTTGGTGATTATAATTTTTTTAAGAATCTTTCTTACCTAATGACAGATAACTATAACCTCTTTGTATTAAGATTAAAAGGCACAAGAAAGTTCAGAAAAGATACTTATTTGTTTTTCATATCTGTCTCAACGGAACAAATAAGTTGTCTTGGTATATTCAGACCAACTTGGATACAATTTAAACGGAATAGCATAGATGCGTTGATTTTTTCTCAAATTATTCTTATCTTTGCATTCGGAATGAATACAGAGAAAGAGCATATTATCATTAGCAACACGCTTATCGGGGTCTGTTCTGAGCGTTTGGAAGGCTATATATGCCATGCCTATTGCCATATTGGGCAGTGCAGTTTTAAGTTCAATGAACAGTCTTATGTGCTGCAAGCAGGAGATTGTCTAATAGTGAGGCGTGTAGATTTGATAACCGATGTCTGTGAGGATAACAATCTAAGAGTGGATGTTATATACGTCTCCGCCGAGTTTATTGAACTCTGCACACCACAGTCAAACTACGGAATGAAAGGACAATTGGCTCTTTTCAATAATCCTATTATGCACCTTACTCCCGAACAGCAGCAGGTGTGCATTCTCGATTTTGACTACATAAAGCGGCGGCTTGCACTGACGACTCACCACTTTCATCGAGATGTTATGATAAATGCCGTACAGTGTTTGATTATTGATTTTTTTGATTTCCACGCCTCACTCTACGGAGACGTAAAAATAAGTTCGCCGCAAGCTGACATTATGGAAAGATTTTTGCAAATGCTGGAACAGGGAGACTACCGTCATAACCGTGACATAGGATACTATGCCGACAGACTCTACGTCACACCGAAGTACCTCTCCGAGGTATCTAAATCTGTCAGCGGTTATTCGGCTAATTATTGGATAAAACGCTATACATCGCTTGACATCAGCCGTTGTCTGCGTCAAAAAAATTACACTTTATCTGAATTGGCTGATATTTTCGGTTTCTCTTCGACAGGTTATTTAAGCCGATATGTGCAAAAAAACTTAGGATTGAAACCTTCGGAATTAAGAGAGTGAAGCCTTAAATCCACTAATTGTCGAAATTATTCATTGTTATCTGCTGACGGTAAAGCCGCCCTATTGTAATTTTGTGCAAAAAGTGAACAAAAAACCGAAATTATTGACAGTGCAGTTCGGACTTTTGAATATAAATTTGCAGATTGAAAACAATACAGGATAAAGTATGAAAAAAGTATTTAAAATTACAGCTGCTATATTGTTGGCTATTATAGGATTAAATGCCTGCAATGCAGAGACAGGAAAAAAATCGGGTAATATACCTCATAATAGTTCAGAAAACAAAAAGGAAAATTTCGATATGAAAGGAAAGAAAATTTTAGTTGCCTATTTCTCTTGGAGCGGCAATACCAAGGATGCGGCTCAGTACATTGCTAAAAAATTGGAAGCCGACGTGTTTGAAATTATTAGAGAAAAGGAGTACCCTTCAGAATATACACCTTGCACTGAGGAAGCCAAAGCAGAGAAAGATGCAGAAAAGAGACCTGCCATCAAGGGTATGGTAGACAATATGGTAGAGTACGATATAGTGTTCGTTTGTGTTCCTGTCTGGTGGTACACGGCTCCTATGCCTGTCTTCTCTTTTTTAGAACAATACGACTTAAAGGGCAAAACGGTTATACCTTTCTGTACAGCGTACAGCGGTCCGTCATCAACGCTCAGCGATATTGTGGATGCTACGCCCAAAAGCAATCATAAAGACGGGCTTTGCATCAGAACCCATGAGCAAGGAGGCAAAGGAATGGATAAAAACTATTCAAAGATAGATAAATGGCTTAAAGAAATCGGATTCTAATTTATCATAAATTAATACATAATTAAATATCAAGAAGTCATTGATTAATATTTTAGTTTTATAAGTACAATAACAGAAAATAAAATACTGACCATGGAGACAATTAAACTAAATAACGGCGTGGAGATGCCTATGATAGGCTATGGTGTATTCCAAGTAAATCCTGCAGAATGTGAACGTTGTGTAAGCGAGGCCTTGAGTGTCGGATACCGCATGATAGATACGGCACAAGCCTATATGAATGAGAGCGGTGTAGGAGCAGCAGTCAAAAAAAGCGGTATTAACAGAGGAGATATATTTCTTGTCTCTAAAGTTTGGTTTGCAAACTATGGATATGAACGGACAAAAGCCTCCATCGATGAAAGTTTACGTCAGTTAGATACGGATTACATAGACCTTATGCTTTTGCATCAACCTTTCGGTGACCGCTATGGTGCCTACCGTGCTTTAGAAGAAGCATACAAGGAAGGTAAACTTCGCTCTATCGGTGTCAGCAATTTCTACCCTGACCACCTTATTGACCTTTGCGCTCACTTCGAGACCGCACCGGCTGTCAATCAAGTAGAGACACACATATTTCAACAACAAGTTGCTGCACGTAAATACATGAACGAATTAGGTGTTAAACCTATGGCATGGGGACCGCTGGCCGAGGGCAAAAACGGATTTTTTACCAATGAGACCTTATCCTCAATCGGTGCTAAATATGGAAAGACAGGTCCGCAAGTAGCATTGCGCTACTTGATTGAGTTAGGCGTTATTGTCATTCCTAAATCCACCCGTCGTGAACGCATGGAGCAAAACCTCAGTCTCTTTGACTTTCAACTCAGTGCTGAAGACCGCAATGCTCTCGCTAAGCTCGATACAGGAAAACATCTTATCATACCCTCACACCATGACCCGGAAATCGTAAAATGGTTTATGTCCTTGATAAAGTAATAAGAAATTCTAATACTTTTTTTAGGTATTACTACGATGTTGCGGATACAGTTCTTTGTATCCGCAACATTTTTTCTGCTACTCAATTATTCTGAAAGGAATTATAGCGAGACAAAACCGAACATTCCATTGGGGATAGAGCAAATTAGAGACGACAACAGAGAATTTGCCGCCATAGTAATAACAGAAAAAGAGAAAGAAGCCGACTTTAGATACAATAATTGCCGAAGACTTGCAAGAGCAAAACAAAGCCACCGTTTCTAAGTTGTGAAACGGTGGCTTGATGGTTTATAGTTATGCTTATCCGCTAATTAGTTTATTTGTTACTTAGCCTGCCTTTGATAGTGTATTATCTGATAATTGCAACTACAATGCCTGTATCTTGAACATAAAGAAAAGGGAAGAGGTTTCAAAGTTATTTTTGAAACCTCTTCCCTTTTCTTATCTCACACCGAGACTATTTTACTTTTATTTTCTGCCCCGATTTTATGTTAGTTTCCTTTATTCCGTTAAGTTTCTTCAACTTAGCCACAGTAGTACCGTGTTTTTTCGCTATTTTATCAAGAGTTTCTCCCTTTCTTACCGTATGGGTAGCAACAGCAGAAGAATTTCTTGACTTTTTAGACTTCTTCGTTGTTGTCTTTGCTAACTGACGGGAAGAAGAAGCACCCTTGGAATAAGTTGGTTTAAAGTCAGAACGCGTTATGTGGAACACCTCATTCTCGCATTTAAGAGTATAATCTTTGAAATCAATAAAATGTTCCGGGTCCATAGCCGCTCCTAAATATCTTATCTCCAAGTGAAGATGAGGACCGGTACTTCTGCCTGTAGAACCCACAAGACCGATAACATCACCGGCTTTCACTCTTTGATTTTCCTTAGCCGAGATTTTTGACATGTGTCCGTAATAAGTTTCCAATCCGTTATCATGCCTTACAACTACAAGATTACCATAACCATTGCACCATTTAGCATAGCGGACAACTCCGTCGAACATTGATTTGATAGGAGAGCCTGTGCGAAGTCCTATATCAGTTCCGTAATGAAAACGGTTCCTTCTTGGTCCGAAGTGTGATGTAAGTACGCCTTCCACCGGGCAAGTAAAGTATTTCTTCTGCTTTTCATTAGTTAAGCGTACAGGAATAGAACCTGTCATATTTGAATAATCAAACTTATTCAGATAATGGCAAACTTTGGTATCAAAAGACGCATAAAGGATTTCCTCTTCCGTCTCGGCAGCAACATCATCTCCGTATGTACCGAACTCTATCAAAGAGTTTCTGTACTGATTTGTGTCTCTGAATATACCGAGCGTATATTCAGAACTTTCGTTCTCTACGTTAGTACGGTTCTTCATCATACCCCTCTCATGAACTTGAGAAAAGGCCAGCACCGGCAAAGATAAAAGAGCAAATATTGTTATGTTAATTCTTGTAAGTCGCATATTCCGATATATATTTTTTTGAAACGTCAAAATTACAACTATTTTTCCGTTTGACCAAATTATAATGCAATTTTTTGTTTTAAAGAGGGATTTCCGTCAAAAAAATTTCTTTGTTTTCAATCTATTCGAAAGCACATTTATAATAGCAACAGCAACAATACTTGCCAAGACATCAAAGAACAAATCCCAAAGAGAGAAATTTCTTTTTGCCGTATTATAAGTAATGCCTTGAAGAATTTCTGTACTAAGTCCGAAAAAGAATATAAAAATTACAACAATCCTGCTTATCCTCTTGAAATTATAAGCCTTATAAAATTCTATACTGCGGAAAAGAAGCCAACTCTCACCGAAAAAAACAATGAAATGAGCCACCTTATCCGAGTGTTTCCAAAAGATTATTTTAGGAGCATGGGAAAAAGAACTGCTCGGCAGCAGCAAAAGAGTTATTATTGCCAAAGTGCAAATAACTAACAAAACATAATATGTTTTTTTTCCTAAAAGATATTTATTTTCCATTTATTAAAAAAGCAGGAAAACGAAAACAAAATCCATTTTCCTGCTAATGATTTTTATCTGTTAAGAATTAAAGTCCTATGTGAGCAGAGTATGCTGCAGAGTCCATAAGAGAATCTGCTTCTGCCTTGTCGTTCATCTTTATTTTTATTATCCAACCTTCGCCATAAGGGTCGCTGTTTATAGCAGCAGCGTTATCTTCCAAAGCAGCATTTACTTCCAATACAGTTCCCGAAACAGGCATCAAAAGATCTGAAACAGTCTTTACCGCCTCTATAGAACCGAAAGTATCTCCTGCTGAAAGTTCTTCTCCTTCTGTGTCTACATCTACGAAAACTATATCGCCTAATTCGTGTTGTGCATAATCACTTATACCTACATAGGCTTCATCTCCTTCTATTCTCAACCACTCGTGGTCTTCTGAATACTTTAAATTTTGTGGAATGTTCATTTTTAAAAATTATTTTAGTTTATTATTAAATATTACGTTAATATTTGCCAAAATCCGACAGACGGCAAAATTACAATTTTTTTTATTTGCTTGATATATAAAAAACAAAATTATTTCTATTTTTTTATAAATTTAGTTTTGAAGATATTGTTCTTTTCTTTCACAATCATCAAGTAAACACCGCTTTTCAAAGAAGAAACATCAAGAGACTCTCCGTTTATATCGGCAGAAATGACTTCACGTGAAAACATATCAAACACAGAAATTTTTCCTTTGACACTTTGATTAAAGTTTACGACATCTCCAACCGGAACAGGGAAGAGAGTCAATACTGATTCAGATTTTACATATTCCAAAGCGGAAGTAATCTCGCTCATCTTCACTGCTTGGTAAGTATTTATAGTTCCGTATCCCCAAACATCGTTAGGACATGCGCCGGAATACAGAGTAGTGTCCGCCGTCTGTGTCAAGATATCTTTTATTTCGTCAGGGCTCAAATTAGGGTTGGCTTGCAGCATAAGAGCAATACTGCCCGTAACCATAGGGCAAGACATTGAAGTACCGGAAAGCGGATAGAAAATATATTGCCTGTCGTTCCAATTAACCTTAGCACTGTAGTTAAGTTTGTCTGAAGAGAAAGAAGAAACGGAAGAAATTATATTTGACCCGGGTGCCACTATCTCGGGTTTTAAATAAGGTGCAATGGTAGGTCCGTGGGAAGAAAAGTAAGAAATCTCAGACGGATCTCCCATTTGAAATATCATAGTTGAGCCTACAGTTATAACTTTTTCTGCAATTGCAGGTTCGCTTATACTGTACTCATCATCGCCGAGAACAAATCCGGGGCGCGTATTTTTGAAATCATAACCCCAATTTCCTACTGCCGTTGTCAATGAGGCAACATTCCACGCATGAACTATTCCGTTGTTTGAATAAACGACCAAAACGACGTGAGTATTATCGTTGGCAAGTCTTGTCTTCCTTACTTCCCAATCTACCAATGGTCTGTTGTCCAAAGGATACCGCGAAGAGGCACGGTAGATAACCGTGTCGCCTTGCCCAAGTACAAACCTGGTGTCCCCTATCACTGAACCGTCGGATATAAGTTCTTCACTCTCATGAACTTTTTGCCAAGATGAGTTGTAAACTTCTATTTTAGAAACAAAATTTGCATTATTCTCACTCTGCAATGTAAGAGTCTCTCCCCAATAATTTTTTACCGCTGAAGTACCGAAGCCTATCTCACTTCTTACAGAATCATTCTGATTTTCAAGATTAGAAAAATCTGCTCTTAAATGAAATTTCTCTTCCCCGTTATTGCCTGCCGATACAACGAAAACGACACTGTCATTGTCAGACATTGTATTTATAAATTCATCAAGCATTGAGGTTCCGTCCAAATACCCGAAATTGTAAAGCCCCCAAGAATTGTTTATTACAAGTCTTTTTCCTTTGCTTCTCGCATAGTCTCTCATCCAAGTATAAGCGTCCAATATGGAAGTCTCATCAGGAATCCATGTGCAGAATATCCACTGTGCTTCAACGGCAATTCCTCTGAAAATTGTTCCGGCACCGTTTCCGCCCGTTATTCCTGCAACATGGGTAGCATGATATGCAGAATCGTAAATATTAGATGTATCACACCGGGCAGCCAAAAGAGATTCCTGACCTTCTATCAGCGTACCGTAAGAAAATCCGTCGGGCGCAGGTCCTTCTGTTCTGAATTGATCCCACGCTGCAAGTATGCGGTACTCCTCCCTAAGCGTATCATAGAAGTTCGGATGAGTATAGTCAATACCCCAATCTGCAATGCCGATGATTACATCTTTACCCGTGTAACCTTCCTGCAAATCCAATCCGTCCCATACGTCTTGAACGTGCATATCATATCTCGCTTTATTCAACAGAGGTGCTCCCGCCTTACGTGCAGTTTCAACTTCTATCACATTCTTATCTTGGGAAAGTCGCTCCAAATCAAGTGTATTTAATTTTAAGGTAACAATACGACCCTGCCGTGATCCGACAATAGCATCATAATTTCTTAAAAAAGAAAGGTCATTCGCCGCATCCACCTTTAATAATAAAGAAATATAGTCTTTGCCGTCTGTCTTATAAAGACAAAATCTTTCGGCAAAGGCATTTTTCAAAAATTCATCTTCGGTTTTTTGATGAGACAAAAACGTATTAACTCCGTTGCCTTTTATTGCTTGAGCATACAGATTGCCTAACCCCAAAGACATGAAAACAAATACATGAATAAACAAAAAAAATATTCTTCTCATAGTTCTTAAATTAATTTTTTCGACGCAAAAGTAATACATTTTTACAATTTATTGAAATAGACTCCCGAAAAACTTAACATTTGATAAAATGGTTTCTTTGTTTATTCCCGCAAATATATAAATTCGTTCGGCAAGCGTAAGTTTTGCAATGCCTAAACAGTATGACGGTAGTTTGATTTTAAGAAATAGCCAATTGATATTCTGACTTCATTTTTTGTTAATTGTAAAAAAGTTATTGCATTTCAAAAGAAATTTTATAACTTTGCATTCTCTAAAATAGCGTAACATTGTTAAACAAAACTAAAAAAAAACAAAATTATGAGTATTGTTAAAGAATTCAGAGATTTTGCTATGAGAGGCAACGTGGTTGATATGGCTGTCGGTGTTATCATAGGAGGTGCGTTCGGCAAAATTGTTTCTTCATTGGTTGATGATGTGATAATGCCTTTGGTAGGTGTACTTACAGGAGGTATAGACTTCACAGGGCTGAAAGCAACTATAGGAAACGCAAACATTACTTACGGAAATTTCATTCAGAATGTAGTAGACTTTCTGATAATTGCTTTCTGTATATTTATGATGATAAAAGGCTTAAATAAGATTTCTAAAAAGAAAGAAGAGGCTCCTGTAGCCCCTCCTGCACCAAGCAAAGAAGAAGTATTGCTTACAGAAATCAGAGATCTTTTAAAAGAAAAAAAATAAGAGCATATCAGGAATTATGGAGACTACAGAAAGGATACAAAAAAATTTTTTAGAAGAGATAATAGAGAAAGACCTTCAAGAGGGACACATTAAAGAAATTCAGACACGCTTTCCTCCTGAGCCTAACGGATACCTGCATATAGGTCATGCAAAAAGTATATGCATAAACTTTGGGTTGGCGAATAAGTACGGCGGAAAGACTAATCTGCGCTTTGATGATACAAATCCTGTTAAGGAAGATACCGAGTACGTAGACTCCATTAAAGAAGACATTCAATGGTTGGGCTTTCAATGGGCGGAAGAACATTATGCGTCGGATTATTTTGAGCAATTGTATCTTTGGGCCGTTGAATTGATAAAAAAAGGTAAAGCTTACGTTGATGACCAATCAAATGAAGAAATAAGATTGAACAGAGGTACTGTCACCACTCCCGGAACAAATTCTCCGTATCGTGATCGCAGCGTTGAGGAAAATCTAATGCTGTTTGAGAAAATGAAAAACGGGGAATTTGCTGACGGAGAGAAGACCTTGAGGGCAAAGATAGATATGGCTCATCCAAACATGAATATGCGCGACCCTATAATGTACCGCATCATTCACACCTCTCACCACAGGACAGGTGAGAAATGGTGTATCTATCCTATGTATGACTATGCACATGGCGAGAGTGACAGTATAGAAAACATAACTCACTCCATTTGTACTTTGGAATTTGACATTCATAGGCCACTTTATGACTGGTTTATAAAGGAACTTGGCATTTTTCCTTCACATCAATATGAATTTGCGAGGTTAAACATAACCAATACCGTTATGAGCAAGAGAAAACTCCTCCAACTGGTAAAGGAAGGTTACGTTTCAGGATGGGACGATGCAAGGATGCCGACTATTTGCGGCCTAAGAAGAAGAGGATATACGCCGGAAAGTATAAGGAATTTTTGTGAAGAAATCGGTGTTGCAAAAAGAGACAATCTCATTGACTACTCCCGCTTGGAAGGAGCTTTGAGAGACGATTTGAACAAAAGAGCAGACAGAGTTATGGCTGTGTTGCATCCCATCAAGTTAGTCATAGACAACTGTCCTGATGATTTCGTAGATGAGTTAGACGCAGTAAACAATCCCGAAGACGAAACAAGGGGAACACGAAGAATAACTTTCTCCAACACATTGTACATAGAGGAAGAGGATTTTATGGAAAACGCTCCTAAGAAGTATTTCCGCCTTACTCCGGGACAGGAAGTCCGACTTCGCTATGCCTATTTTGTAAAGTGTACTCATTGCGAAAAAGACGCAAACGGAAAAGTCACGGTTGTACATTGTACCTATGACCCGGAGACACGCGGAGGTGATGCTCCCGACGGAAGAAAAGTAAAAGGTACTATTCATTGGGTGAACGCAAAAGACTGTGTTGATGCGGAAGTTAGGCTTTTTGACCGTCTGTTTAATGCAGAAATTCCTGATAAAGTAGAAGAAGGCAAAACATTTCTTGATAATCTTAACCCTAACTCTTTGACTGTTCTGAAAAATTGTAAGGTCGAACGGATTTTGGAAAAAGCAGAGATATTGCAAAAGTATCAGTTTGAACGCTTAGGTTATTTTTCTGTGGACTATGACAGCAAGAAAGAGAACCTTGTCTTCAACAGAACTTGTACACTGAAAGATTCGTGGGCAAAACAAAAATAAACAAAAACAACAGAAACAGTATGAAAAGAATAATTTCTATCCTCACGGTATTGGCTTTCATAGGAACGCTTGCTGCACAGAACAGACACAGGCTCAGTAGCGGCGAACCTTATGATGTATTCCTTTCTTTGAGGGGTCATTACCTTATGACAAGGGATAATTTCAAAGACAACTATCAATGGGGTGCAGGAGGAGAGTTTCAATTGGAGTTTCAATATCAAGAAACTAAACTTTCATGGGGTATATCTTTAGGTTATGACAGATTTCAACCTGAAACTGCCAAAATACAATACCTTCCTACGAAACAGAACTTTGTTGCCCAACAAGTCCCTTTTACTCTCTTTGCCAACTATTATTTTTTCAATGAAAAGATAAAGCCTTACGTCGGTATAGGACTTGGTGCTGTTTGGGGAAGATATGATTACTCTCTGTCAGATGAAAATTTCGATGACTACTATTACAGGGATTTTGAAGGTCAATCAGGAATAAAATTCGGTTATATGCCGCGTTTGGGTTGTATGTTTTCACTTAATCATAAACATGGTTTCGGTTTGGAGTTCGGAATGCAAAGTTACTTTGCTGCGGATAAACTTCAAAAGCAGACAACTTTCTCTGCAACACTTCAATATACATACATAATAGATTAGAACTGAGTATTGTAAATACTTGAAGAGAAATATATTTGTTTCTCTTTAGGTTTTGTCGTCTCATAAAAAGACCTGAGCCACAACAAAACGAGAGTTAAAAATATCATTCTTACCTTGAAAAAAGTCTGTCTTACTTATACCATTAGTAATGACAGCAATGTTCCTTATACTTCTGCATACGGACAGAAAAAAGTTTCAGCCAATGCGTTTCAAAAAAGATTTGAGACCTACAGAAACATTCATGGAAAAAAGTTTTACAACTAAGGGAATACTTATGTTGCAAAGCAGCATTACCGTATAAAATTTCCCTCTGTTCAAAGTTCTGAATATGACGGAGATTAACCCTTTTTCTTCTGCAAGACAATGAATAACATCTTTACACTTTTGATGTATTGTTTTTAGATTATTTATTTTATCCTTAAAACCTATTTTCTCGCAAAACACACTGTAGAACAAAAGTTTGAAATTTTGAATCATCCATTCAGGTTTAAACTCTGAAGGGAAAGTTTTTCTTAATACAGAGTCTATTGTAGTGTAATTGAGCATTTCCTTATCAAAACATTTCATAAACTTACTCGGTCTGAAATCATTTACATAGTTATAAGGAAACACATTTTCATTGTACTTAACCATATCCACAACAGAAAGATAGCAAAGAGTAAATAACTTATCATCACCGTAAAAAACGTCAGTATTATACCTCAGATTAAGTTTGTCTATCACTTTTCTGCAAAAAAGTTTTCCCCAAGTAGTGCCGTTCTTTTGCAGCAAGTCCTTCATCTCTTGATTATTTACCCCCCCCCTATAAATATTATACTGAGGTCGGAGACTATTCGGAGTAAAGCCTTCTTTCTCTCCTGTTATGTAGAGTGTGTTTTCCTGCAATGGATTGTCTAAAAAGAATGATGAAACATAGTCTATATCAACCCAATCATCTTGGTCGCAAAATGTTACCCACTCTCCGCATGATTTGTCCAAACCAAAGTTACGCGCCGAAGACTCTCCGCCGTTGTCTTTGCTGAAAATCTTTATCCGTTTATCCTTTTCGGCATACCTTTGCAATATCGAAGCAGAGCCGTCCTTGCTGCCGTCGTTCACACAGACTATTTCAATATTGGGATAATCTTGATTGATAAGACTGCTCAAACATCTGTCTAAAGTTTTTTCACCGTTGTAAATCGGAAGTATGATACTGATAAGCGGATTCATTCTGAAAATAAAATTTTTTTGCAAATGTAATATATTTTTTATTAACCTCAGTTTAAGCGCTCTTAAAAACAGCATTGCTCAAAAGTGGAAAACAGAGACTTTTCTTCGATTGCAAACAAATGATAGTATATGCTAATAATCAAAGATTTCAAAACAAAAAAATAAAACTTGATTTCAGAAAAATAAAATAAAGTTTCACGCAAGCGAAATCAAGTTTTAAAAAATTAAAACTAAGTTTCGCTGTAATGAAATTTTTTTTCTTTTCAGCATCTATATCAAAAGAGCATGGAAGTTATGTTGTCTGAAAATTTTGCAACTGCACAAAGACAATCCAATGCTAAGTTTAAAAGCATAACTGCCAAGTCCGAAAAATACGGCACTGAGGAAAAAACCAGAAAAACCAAAAGCCCGACTAATATGACTGAGGCCAAAGGTATGGCTATCAGATTTGTAAAGATAAAAAAAACAGGAAAGTATCTGAAATAAAAGATTAGTATCGGCAAACAAAAAACTTGAGTTGATATTGAGGCTGAAATATTTGATAAAATAGGTATAAAAATTTTCTTTTGTAGATTAGTTTGCAGTAGGTTATAGAGTTTATCCGTTAAGTAGGGATAAAGAATAAACAGACCTGCGACCGAAAGGAATGAAAGCAGAAAACTGAAATTGAAAATCAACAAAGGATTGATTACTAAAAAGATGAAAGCTGTTACAAACAAATTATTTATTCGGTCATATTGCACTGAGAAAATATCTCCTAAAAAAATAAAACTCATCATTGCAGCAACTCTCAGACAAGAAGGCGAAAGACCGACAATGAAAGCAATTATCCATGAGAGAAGTATAAGGATAAATCTTTTGATGTAAAATCCTCTGAGATTATTGGGAATAATGAAAGAGAGAAGAAACTGAAAAAAAGATATAATAATCATGACATGAAGGCCCGAAACACAAAGAAGATGTGCTAAGCCCGAACGACGGAAGCTCCTCAACAAATCCCCGTCCGCTTCTGTCTTGTCTCCCAAAAGCATAGCTGCAGCAAGTACGGCATTTTCTTTCTTAAGACCCGAAGAAAGAATGATTTGTTCCAAGTATTGTTTACAATCGTAAGCCAATTCAAAGATGCTTGAAGTTTTGTTTCTGTATTGAACGGTGTACTCATTTGCAAAGAGGGAATGATATATCCTTTGGTGTTTCTGATACTTAACATAGTTAAACTCAGTATTGAAATTACTTATAGGAACAAAACTTACAAGTGAAGAAACTGTATCCCCGTATCTCAGATTTATATTTTCTTCATTGGGCAAATACAATTTGACATCTCCGCAAGTTCTTTCCCAAACGCTCTCTCCTTTGATTGATACTACCTCTGCTTGAAAAGAAAGATAATTCTTTCTTTTTGTCTCTTTTGCAGAGGATTTTATCACTATTTTAACATATTTATCTCCACCGTGAAGATGTTTTACATAATGATTTCTAAGAAATACAACGGGACAAAATTCATCGAAAACAATTATAAGAAGAATCAGAACAATAAGAGGAAAAATGATAGGTCTCCTTGCAAAAAAACTTTTCAGCATTTGTCTCTTTAGAATATTAAAAACAGAGGAGAAAACTTTTTTCAGTTCATCTCCTCTGTCTCCTTGTTTAAATCTTTTCTATGAAAGCACTTATCAATTCTATTAATTTCTTATTTGCAAGGCTCACATTTTGAAGTACCTCTAAGTGAGAGGGCTCTTGTTGCAGGTTTTCATTGAAAACATTGCTTATTACCGAAAGACCCAACACTCGCATTCCGCCGTGGGCAGCCACTATCACCTCCGGGACTGTGGACATGCCGACTGCCGATATTCCTAAGTTGCGAAACATTATGTATTCCGCAGAGGTTTCAAAACTCGGGCCTGTATTGCCGACATAAACACCCTCTTTCAAGGTAATATTTTTTTCTTCTGCCGTTTGTTTCACCAATTCTATGAATTTTTTACTGTAAACCTCACTCATAGACGGAAATCTCTCTCCGAGTTTTTCATCATTAGGACCTATAAGAGGATTAGGCATTCTGGAAATATGGTCGGTTATTATCATTATATCTCCTGCCGAAAACTCAGGGTTTACTCCGCCTGCTGCATTTGTAACTATCAGTTTCTTTATATTCAACAACTGCATCACCCTTATAGGGAAAGTCACCTCCTGCATAGTGTATCCCTCATAGTAATGGAAACGTCCTTGCATACAAAGTACGGTTTTGTTTTGCAGAGTTCCTACAATGAGATTTCCTGCATGGCCTTTCACCGTTGAGACAGGAAAATTCGGTATCTCTTTGTACGGAATAACCGTCTTGTCTTCTATTCTGTCACCCAAAGGAGAAAGACCGCTACCCAATATTATTGCCGCTTCGGGCAGGGATTTGATTTTTGATTTTATATAATCCGCAGATTCTGTTATTTGTCCGTAAGTCATATTGCTCTGTGTTTTTATAGCGGCAAAAGTACGAAAAATAAGCAACAAACAAGAAAAATAATAATCATTTTTATGCGTTATCTTTGCAAAAAAGGAAAAGAAAACAATGAAAAAGAAAATATATTTGCTGCCGATAACTGCTATTTGTTTGGTCTTGGGAGTTGTCATAGGCTCTGTCATTCCTAAATTTACAGAGAGCGGTTCGGTGGTTTTCTCCGACAAGTTAGGATATGTTATCAACCTTATTTCCAATCAATATGTGGATAAGATAGACACAGACTCCTTAACCGATGAAACGATAAAATCTTTAATGGGTAAGTTGGACCCTCATTCGGTTTACCTAAGCAAAGAGGAAGTAAAGAAAGAAAATGAGTCACTTCGGGGAAATTTTGACGGCATAGGAGTGCAGTTCCGCATAGTTGAAGACAGCATAGTCGTCGTAAGGACGATAAAAGGCGGGCCTTCGGAGAAAGCGGGCCTTATAGCAGGGGACAGAATAGTAAAGGTAAACGGCAAAAATTTAACAAAAAATGTCACTAACGATACCGTACTGCACTATCTCAAAGGAACTCGCGGCTCAAAGGTAAAGTTATCCGTTGCACGCAAGGGAATAAAGCATTTAATGGACTTTGAACTGACACGGGACAAGATAGAGACTAAATCCGTTGCCTATTTCGGAATGCTGAGAGAAAAAACAGGTTACATAAAATTAGATGAGTTTTCGGCAAATTCCTACTCCGAAGTTCACCGTGCCTTAATGTCATTGAAGAAACTCGGAATGGAGGAACTGATTTTTGACTTAAGAGGCAACGGAGGAGGATTGCTCGATCAAGCCATTGCCATTGCAGACGAGTTTGTCCCTAAAGGCGACCTCATCGTCTACACTAAAGGTGAGCATAAACCGAGACGCGATTTCTATGCTACAAGCGGAGGTATGTTTGAGAAAGGAAAACTTACCGTTATGATAGATGAGTTTTCGGCCTCTGCCTCTGAAATTCTCAGCGGATGCATACAGGACAACGACAGAGGAAAAATCGTCGGCAGAAGAACCTTCGGCAAGGGCTTGGTGCAGGAACAGAAAGATTTATCTGACGGAAGTGCTGTCAGATTAACGGTTGCAAGATACTATACCCCGTCGGGCAGATGTATTCAAAGACCTTATACCAACGGAGAGAGTGAACAATATTATGAAGATTTTGTTGAGAGATATGCTAACATGGAAAACGGAGCCGATACCATAAGTCACAAAGACAAATACAAAACAAAGTTAGGCAGAACCGTTTACGGCGGCGGAGGAATAGAACCTGATGAGACCATATCTTATAATTCAATAAAATATAATCCATATTACAGAGAACTAATCAGAAACGGATTGATATATAAATATTGTTTTGATTATGTGGATAAAAACAGAAAAACTTTCGAGACCTACTCCGACGGAGACGATTTCATAGAACGCTTTAGCGTAAACGAAAATGAGTTAAACAAAATGTTGAATTCCGCTCAAGAAACAGGACTTGCCAAAGGTAATCTGTCACAAGAAGACAAATCTGACATTAAATTGCTGATGAAAGCCTATATAGCACAAAATCTTTACGAAGACAAATACTTCTATTCTCTTTACGTTAAATTGGATAAAGAACTTCAGCAGGTACTCAAACAGCGATAAACTCTGCTCAAGAGAGGCTCTGCTCTGCGGAAGTTCTCTCACATTGCTCCTTTTCTCCGTTTTGTTCCGCCTTTTTGTTCAAAAGGTGAAGCCAATAATACCACATGGCAAAAATTATTATGTACATCATCGGTCTTGCAACCCAATCATGTGTAGGTGTAAACCACGAAGGGTCATAAGAAAACATTGTTGTAAGCAAAGTTATCCTTAATATATTGCAAAGGATTATTACAACGCAGCCGCAAAGAAACCAAAGCAGTTTGCCCAACCATTTCCCCCTGCACAAAATCATTATTAAGCCCCATTGTAACAACTGCTTAACACCGGAGCAATCGTGAATGATGTGCATAATTGAATCAATCTCTCTTGTGCCGTCAGGCAAGACTGAATAGAAATAGAAAGATGTTTGTTCGCAATAAAAAGGCTTGTCCGTAAGTAAAGCACATAAAGGTTTGCTTCCTTTGAAAGCCAAATCAGTAAAAAAGTCAAAAATACCGTTTGTAAAAGGTCCGAATATCCAAGCATTCATATCTGTATTCCAATACAAGAAATGGAATATCACCGTAGAGACAAAAAACAACAAAGTGTCCTTAATCAATCTTCGGTTACTTTCAACAGAACAAAGACTTTTGATTTCGTCAATAGTTTTCTTCACCGCAAAGTGCATATTATCAAAAAAGTTTTAATATATCTTCGAGTGTAAAATCCTTAAAATCATAAATCACAGCATCAACTCTTTCTTTTACTGCACTGTAAGGATTTGTCGTCGCCAGACCGACAACTTTCATTCCTGCACTTCTTCCTGCCTCTATCCCGGCAAAACTATCCTCAAAGACAACACAATCTTCCACTGCAGCGCCTAATTTTTTTGCTCCCAAGAGATAGCAATCCGGCGCAGGCTTAGCGTGAATTACATCTGTTGCTATGACCATTTGCTCAAACAACTCTTTTATCTGAGGACGCGAAGATAAAACGGTCTCCATTTTTATCTTGTCCGAAGAAGTTACAAGGCAAACAGGGACATCTGCTTTTTGCAATGAGCGGACAAAGTCTTCAGCTCCTTCAATGAAAGGGAAGAACATTTTTCTCTCCATTTCATATAAGTCCTCTTCTATCCTATTCCAATCCTGCTTAAAGTCAGAAAAATATTCCGATAATATATCTCCGATAGAGTGACCTTTGATTACGGATGCAAAATCTTTCTTTTCGGGGAAATATCTTTTGCCGACATTAGTCCAAAACTCCGTATAGTTGTTTTCAGTGTCAAAGATAACCCCGTCCAAATCAAAAAGGCAGGCTATATTTCT
Source organism: Bacteroidales bacterium (assembly GCA_017480455.1). GTDB lineage: Bacteria > Bacteroidota > Bacteroidia > Bacteroidales > P3 > Scybalousia_A. The sequence continues at coordinate 50,714 of JAFVAP010000098.1, forward strand.
TCTCTTCATACTAATAAGTTAAACGGTTTCTAAAATCATTACGCTTTTCATATTTCAAATCCTGCAACATACTTGCTTTAACCGATATTCCGAAATTCCAACCTTGGCGCGGGCCGAAAGGAATCCAATTCATACGCAGTTCCCAACAATGTAAGTCCCGATAGAAATCTAAACTTGTGTAAGTATAATCTTTGTTAATAAAATCATAACCTGTATTAAATCCCACCTTCCATTTATCCGTAGCATTCACATTACCGTATACCGAAAGGGTTGCTGCTTTGTTGGTTTCATATCCTGCAATGGCAACGATATATGTTGATAAGCGGGAATAGTTTGCCGAAACTGTTAAATCCCAAGGAATGGAAAAATCAACAACATCAGGTAAAATCTCATTGTTGTTAATAAACGGAGAGTATGCAAGTTCGGTCGGTGAGGCTTTTTCTTTTATATCAGAGTTATTACCCGAAGACCTTTTGTTCAAATGCCAAGAAAGGCTCAAATTCCACTGTGAAGACTGCTTTTGAAACAATTTTTTATGTCTCTCCCACAAAAATTCGTCAGTTATTCTGTTGTTTTCGTCCAAAACATACGGCGTATAAGAAGCAGAATAATTAACAACAATTCTTTCAAAAAGAGTTGTCCTTGCCGTAAGACGAAGAGGCTGCCAATTACATGAGTCTTTTGCCAAATCATAACCGGAAGAAAGCGAAAAGTTTTCAAGTAATTTTATTTTTTTTGTTCCTGTTATGCTGTCGGAACTGTTTTTCACTTTCATCTCTAAAGAATTGTTCAGCGCCAAAGAAATAACCCCGGATTTATTTCCCGGAGGAGAACCGTAGACTCCGTCTTCCGTTTTGGAATAATAAACTTTCTTACCTTCTTTGTCTACGTAAAAATCATAAAATCCCAAGGATGGGTCTGAAAAATCCGGCGTAAAATTAAACGAAATCACAGGATTAAAGACATGACGCACGGCCTTGACGTATCCTTTCTTGAAAGAAAACATACCATATATCCTTGTGTTCAATCCTGAAGAAAAAGATATATCCCTGTTTGCAATAAATCCGTACACGGTGTCTTTGTCTATTCTGTCTGTTTGAGAATTATAAGCCTTGTGAGCAGATTTCAAATACCACCTTTCATTATAAGATACGGAGTTTGTCCAGTTTAAGTATTTCAAGACTTTAGTACTGTGTTGTATGGGTATGTAATGCTTTATTCCGTTATTCATTTTGTTATACCAATCCCCTTTGAAAAGCAAAGAATCGTAGGTTTGAATTTGGTTTATCAAGTTCATACGGTAAGCAATGGTTATTTCCTCATACCAACGTGTTTTTCCGCTTGCTTTTTTCCTCTTAAAAGGATGGAACTGTGCTGAAGAGAGTGCTATGGAAGGAAGATCCAAACTGATGTATTTTGTATTTGCGTTATAATTTTCTCCTAAGTTGGCAGAGAAAGACCAATTTGGACCGAAACGTGTTGAAAAGGCAACGGAGGATGTTGTAGTGTTGGTCATATAATCACTTACTGAGGTAGTATATTGATTATACGAAGAACTGACAAGATTAACGTTGGCGGAGAATGTTCGGTATGGGTGAGCCTTTGCATCTTGCGTGTGCGTCCATTGAAGTTTAAAATCTCTCTGTGAAGCCCATGAGGAAGTATTTTTTATTCCCGAATGATTTTCTTCCAAACGCAACTGTATCTTTCCTTTGTATCTGTATCGCTTAACATAGTTTGAACTCAAATCAATTGCATAAGACAGATTTGTATAAATATCTCCCCGTGCTGCAAGGTCCAAATAATCATTGAAAGCAAAGTACCAACCCAAGTTCCTCAAATAATAGCCTCTGTTTGTCGCATGTCCGTATGTCGGCATAAGCAATCCCGACTTTTGTTCGCTGGTTATGGGAAAGTAACCGAAGGGTAAGGCCAATGGCATAGGAATATCGGCAATGGAAAGCCAAGTAACGCCCGTTATTATTTTGTCCTGCACCTTTATCTCTGCTTTATTGAAATTTATTCCGAAGTGAGGGTCTTCCTCATTGTCGCATGTAGTGAACATTCCTTGGGAAACGTACATCGTGCTGTCGTTTATCTTCTTTATCTTCTCACCATGGAGGTATCCTTCCTGCTCTTTGGTAAACATGTGATAGATAAGACCCTTTTCAGAGTCAAAATTGTATTTCAGTTCCCTGCTTTTGTATTCGTCTTTTCCGTCCTTAAAGACAGGAAACTGAGAATTGTTTTGTGCGGAATCCAAAATAGGTAAAGCCCAAAGAGAGTTTGAATCAAAGTTAATGGTGATAAAACCCGATGATAAGTCAATTTGCTTTTGTTTTACATTAGCATTATTGTACAAATATACCTTTGAGGAATCCAAATCAAAGGAAACCGAATCCGAAGCAAAATAAGTAACCCTGTCTTTTATTCCGTTTTTACTTCTTCTTACGGATTGGACGGAATCAGTTGCAGAAGTGTCAGTTACATTTTCGCTGAATAATACACTGTCGCTTGCAAAAAAGTCATTGTTTCTTGGTTCGGCAAGAGAGATTTTTGCAGTAAAAAAAACCAAAATAAAGATTACAAAGTAACAAATGTTTATATATTTTTGTTTTTTCAAGTTATTATTCAAATAAAATTATTAATTTTGTATTCATTTTGCAAAATTATGATTTTTTTTAAAAATATAGATAATATATAATGAATGAACATAAAGATATATACAAATTTTTACTTTTTATCTTTTGCTTTTTCAGTGCTTTTTTCTGCTTTTCACAAAATGAAGAAGGGAAAAATGTATTTGACAAAGTTGTTATAGATGCAGGGCACGGGGGAAACAAACCCGGAGCATTGGGAACTAAGTTCAAGGAAAAAGATATTACACTTGCCGTTGCAATAAAACTGGGCAAGCTAATCAACGAACATCTTAAGAGTGTAAAGGTTTATTACACCAGAGTTATAGATCAGGATATTGACCTTTACAAACGCTCTTCCGTGGCTAACAAAATTAATGCTGATCTTTTTCTTTCAATACACTGCAATTCAGCAACCGCAAAAACGGCAGGAGGAACCGAAACCTATGCTATGGGTCTTGGCAAGACGGAATCAAATTTAGAAGTAGCAAAAAAAGAAAACGCCGAAATACTTACTGAAAAAGGCTCTTTGGAAAACTATCAGGGCTTCGACCTTAATTCTCCTGAGGGCGACATTCTTTTTTCCCTTTATCAGAATGCTTATTTGCAGAACTCACTTGATTTTGCTGCCAAGGTGCAATCTCAATACACCAAAAACGTTCCTATGAAAAACCGCGGCGTTCATCAAGCCAATTTCGTCGTTCTTTGGAAAGCGGCCATGCCTGCCGTTCTTACCGAGATAGGTTTTATTTCCAATCCTAAGGAAGAAGAATACATAGGTTCGGAATACGGACAATGGACGATAGCTGCTTGTATTTTCAGAGCTATATGCGAATACAGAAACAAGGTTGATAATCTCACCGATGCAATTCCTTCTATTGAGAAACTTATTCCTCAAGAAGTTCAGGAAAAAGAAAATATTCGCAAACAAAATGAGCAGATAGAACAACAACGTAAGCAGGAAGAACAGAAACAAATTGCCGAAAAACAAAAACAGGAACAGCAGATAGCCCAACAAAAGCAACAAAAAGAAAGAGCGGAACAAAAAAAGAAAGAGGGTATTGACCTTGTTTACCGCGTTCAGTTCCTTTCTTCTCCGACGCAGTTAAACAACAACGACAGCCGCATAGCAGATTTGGAAGATGTCTTTTCCTATAACGAAAAAGGCTCTTGGAAATACACTGCAGGACTCTTCGCTTCACAACAAGAAGCCTTGGATTACCAAAAGAAAGTCAAAGAAAAATATGCCGATGCCTTTGTTGTAGCTTTCTATCAAGGCAAAAGAGTTTCCATAGTTGAGGCAAAAAGACTTTCAAGTCAAAAAACGCAATAATTTTTTTTACTCTTACGGAAATAAAACGAAGTTTTAAAAAATTAAAACGAAGATTCAGCAAATTAAAACGAAGACTTAGCAAATTAAAACGAAGATCCACTAAACAGAAAGCAAAACAAGAAAAAATGAAACTTAAAAACGAATATCAAATAGGGCTTGCAGCATTAATAACCTTTATCGTTCTTATCGTCGGTATAAATTTTTTGAAAGGCAAATCCTTTTTCTCCGGACAGAAAACCTATTATGCCATTTACGAAGACGTGAGCGGAATGCACGAATCCTCGTATATTTACATCAACGGTATGAAAGTAGGTTATGTTGTCAAGATTTCACCCATGAATAAAAAAAATAACCGTTTCTTAGTCAAAGTATCAGTAGACAAAGATATAGAAATACCATCTGACAGTAAACTTACACTGTTTTCAGCAGGTCTTATGAGCGGAGAAGCCTTAAAAATAGATTTGGGAACTGCAACTTCCATACTGCAAACCAATGACACAATGCAGGGAGGTGCAGAAAAAGGTATAATGGATGAACTTTCTCCTATGGCGACAAGCCTTTCCTCCATTCTGATGCGTATAGATACTCTCACCAATACTTTAAACCGAACCGTTGATGAGCAGGCTAAACAAAACATTCAACTGACTTTGAATAACATAAATCAAATTTCGGCAAGACTGAACAACATTTCTCAAAATGTAGACAATCTTGTGACGAAAGACAAAGATAAACTTGACAGAATAGTATCAAATGTTGAAAGCATAACAAAAAATCTTGCAGACAACAATCAAACCATTACCAATATCATTTCCAGATTTGACAATATTTCTTCGGATATAGAAAAGCAAAATATAGGAAACACTCTTGCCGAGGTTAATTCCTCCTTGCAAAATCTTAACCTTATGCTGAACAAAGTGGAAAAGGGAGAGGGTAATCTCGGATTGCTGCTTAATGATGAGGGATTATATAAAAATATAAACAATGCTGCAAAAGATTTGGACGAACTTATCATAGACTTGAAAAAGAATCCTAAACGCTATATCAATGTCTCGGTATTCTGATTAAGCTGAAAAGTTTATCAAAAACAAGTTCTTCTGTCTGAAATCCGTTTTCCCTGATTAGACATTTTAGGGTTACAAAGGGCAGAAACATTGTTTTTACCTTATAAATATGCTTTTTGACTGAAAAGAAAAAGAATCTTGGGAAAGAAAAACAAATTTAAGAATGAAAAATATAAGAAATTTCTGTATCATTGCACATATTGACCACGGGAAAAGCACCTTGGCTGACCGTATGTTAGAGTTTACCCACAGCATTCCGCAAAGGGAAATGGAAAATCAAGTTCTGGATAACATGGATTTGGAACGTGAGAGGGGTATAACCATAAAATCGCATGCCATACAGATGGAATATGAATACAAAGGTGAGAAGTACTTCCTCAATCTTATAGATACTCCCGGACACGTTGATTTTTCCTATGAGGTTTCCCGCTCTTTAGCTGCCTGTGAGGGTGCTTTGTTGGTTGTAGACAGCACTCAAGGAATACAAGCCCAAACAATATCAAACCTTTATCAAGCTTTGGACAACGACCTTGAGATTATACCCGTCTTAAACAAAATAGACCTGCAAAATTCTATGGTTGAAGAGGTCTCTGACCAAGTAATAGACCTTTTAGGCTGCGAAAAAGAGGATATTATTCTTGCTTCTGCAAAGACAGGTGCAGGTGTGGAACAGATAATGGAAAGAATCATAGAAAAGATTCCCCAACCTAAACAGGAAGAGTCACAGCCTCTGCAAGCCCTCATCTTCGATTCCGTTTTCAATGCTTACAGAGGTGTCATCTGTTATTTCAGAATTTTTGCAGGAACCTTGTCTCAAGGCGACAAAATAAAGTTTATGAATACGGGTAAAGAGTATAATGCTGACGAGATAGGTATATTGAAATATGACCTCTCGCCTTGCAAAACCCTTAAAGCAGGTGACGTAGGTTACATCATCTCTTCCATAAAAGCAAGTACGGAGGTAAAAGTCGGAGACACGGTTACAAAGGTAGATAATCCTTGTTCTGAAGCAGTGAAAGGTTTTCAAGAGGTGAAACCTATGGTCTTTGCCGGTGTATATCCACAAGATGCCGCAGACTATGAAGAATTGCGTGCTTCCATAGAAAAACTTCAACTCAACGATGCTTCGCTTACTTTCGTTCCGGAGAGTTCTTTGGCGTTGGGATTCGGTTTCCGTTGCGGCTTTTTGGGACTTCTGCACATGGAAATCATACAGGAAAGATTGGAAAGGGAGTTTAACATAGATGTAATAACGACAGTGCCGAACGTAAACTACAAAGTCTTTACCACAAAAGGGGAATGCCTTGAAGTTTACAATCCTTCGGGCTTGCCCGACCCTTCATCTATCGAACACATAGAGGAACCTTTCATCTTGGCTTCTATAATCACCAAAACAGAATTTATCGGCGCTATAATGAAACTTTGCATAGACAAAAGAGGTATTTTGAAAAATCAAACCTACATTTCAACTGACCGTGCCGAAATAGTTTTTGAATTGCCTTTAGGTGAAGTTGTCTTTGATTTTTACGACAAATTAAAATCCATAAGTAAAGGTTATGCTTCGTTTGACTATCATCCGTATGATTACCGTCCGTCAAAATTGGTCAAACTTGAGATTTTGCTTAACGGAGACCCCGTTGATGCACTTTCAACACTTATTTATGCAGACAACGCTTATCCTTTCGGACGGAGAATGTGCGAAAAGCTGAAAGAATTAATTCCACGCCAGCAATTCGATATTGCAATCCAGGCAGCAATAGGAAGTAAGATTATAGCAAGAGAAACAGTCAAGGCCGTAAGAAAAGATGTTACTGCCAAGTGTTACGGAGGCGACATAACGAGAAAAAGAAAACTTTTGGAGAAACAAAAAGAAGGAAAGAAACGTATGCGTCAAGTAGGCTCGGTAGAAGTACCTCAGAGTGCTTTTCTTGCAGTCTTGAAATTGGATTAAAATATAATAACAATGTAACAAAGTATAATCAATAACAAAAAAAATTTATAATTATGAGTATTAAAGGAACAAAAACCGAAAAATGTATAATGACATTTTTTGCAGGAGAATCACAGGCAAGAAACCGTTACACATTTTTTGCAAAACAAGCAAAAAAAGAAGGTTATGAACAAATAGCAGCCATATTCACAGAGACAGCGGCTCAAGAGGAAGAACATGCGAAGTTATTGTTCAAAATGTTAGAAGGAGGCTCTTGCGAAATATCTGCAAGTTTCCCTTCGGGAGTGATAGGTACGACAAAAGAAAATCTTAAGGTTGCAGCAGCAGGAGAAAATGAAGAATGGACTGTCGGATATCCCGAAGGAGCGAAAATAGCCGAAGAAGAAGGTTTCTCTTCCATAGCAGAAAAGTTCAGAATGATTGCTTCAGTGGAGAAACGTCACGAAGAAAGATACCTAAAACTTCTTTCAAGATTGGAAAAAGAAGATGTTTTCTATTCAGAGGAAGAACAATGCTGGGTATGCCGCAACTGCGGATACAGATTCAAAGGAAAGCAAGCACCGGAAGAGTGTCCTTGCTGCGCACATCCGAGAGCATACTTTGAAAGAGAAGCAACAAATTTCTAATATCTGAACTTGAGTAAACCATAAGATATTACGGAATTTCAAAAAAAGCTGCTGTACTAAAAACAGTAGCTTTTTTTTTGCGTATGTCCCTGTATCGGGGAAACAAATTATTTTTTGCAAAAACTCTTTCTTTTTTATTTCCATTTTGTTTTACTTTATTAATTTTGCAAATAAAGAAAAAACAACATAAATATTATGCAAACGGTACTTTATATCTTAACTCTGATAGGCTCTTTGGGTGTGTTCCTTTACGGAATGACGGTAATGAGTGAAAGCATTCAAAAACTTGCAGGAAGCGGACTTAGAGGTCTTCTGTCCAAAATGACTTCCAACAGATTTAAAGGAATACTTACAGGTATAGGTGTAACAAGCATCATACAGGCATCAGCGGCAACCATAGTAATGGTTGTCTCTTTTGTTAACGCAGGGCTAATCTCTCTCGAGGGTTCAATATCTGTCATCATGGGTGCAAATATCGGAACAACCATTACTGCTTGGATAGTTTCCCTTTTAGGATTTCAAGTCTCCGTTGTTTCACTTACCTTGCCGATAATTGCACTTGCGACCCCTCTGATGTTCACCAAAAGGTACAAAACCTTAGGAAGTTTTCTCATAGGCTTCGCCTTACTATTCTACGGTTTGGGATTGATGCAATCACAAGTTCCTGATTTTACTCAGCCTCAGTATTTCTATATTGTAAATTACATCTCCGAACTCTCGTCTCATAGTTATCTTTCCGTTATTCTTTTTGTTGCTGTCGGCACTGTAGTAACCTTTATCATACAATCATCTTCCGCCATGATGGCTGTTACTCTCGTTATGTGTTCCAAAGGTTTAATCAGTTTCGAAATGGCTTGCGCTTTGTGCTTAGGAGAAAACATAGGAACGACTCTTACAGCCAATCTTGCAGCTATGGTAGCCAATGAGTCGGCTAAGCGTGCGGCAAGAGCGCATCTTTTGTTTAATCTTGCAGGTGTTGTTTGGGTTCTCGCCTTGTTTTATCCGGTAACTCACCTAATAGATTTCCTTTCTGAATCTTGGGGTTTGGGTGATCCGACAACTCACAGCACGGCAATACCTATTGCTCTGTCTCTTTTCCATTCATTTTTCAATGTCAGCAACACTCTGATACTTGTTTGGTTTATTCCTTATATTGTCAAGATTCTTTATAAACTGGTACCGGAAAAAAACGGCGAAGAAGTCTTCCGCTTAGAATATATCCGTAAAGGTTTGATTAACTCCGGCGAGATAGCACTTGAGCCTGCCAAAAAAGAAATAGAAGTCTTTGCAAAAAGAGTTGTCAAGATGTTTGACTTCATTCCTCAACTTTTTGCTTGCTCCGAAAACAGGGAAATCAACAAATTGGAGGAAAGAACGGCTAAATATGAAGATATAACCGACAGAATGGAAGTGGAAATTGCTGCTTACCTTTCCCATGTCGCCCAAAGCGAGATGTCAGCCAAAGCAACAAAAACCATGGAAGCAATGTTGAAGATAATAGATAATTTAGAGAGCGTAGGCGATGAATGTTACCAACTATCATTATCTTTAAAAACAAAACACGAACAAAGAATAGAGTTCTCGGATACAATGAATATCAACCTCCTTCTTATGTTCGACATGGTAAAATCTTCTTTGCAGGAAATGGAATCAAATCTCCTCTTACCCTATGAAAATGTTGATGGCACAAAAGCACAGGAATTGGAAGACGAGATAAATCTTCACCGTGACAGATTGAGGGAAGAACACACAGAAGCAATAAAAAAGAATGAGTATTCTTATCAAACGGGTATTGTTTATTCAAATATATATTCCCAATTGGAAAAATTAGCCGACTATGTGATAAATGTCACCGAGGCAATAACAAAAAAGAACTTCTGAAAAGAAAGGAGATGTAACATTGTTACATCTCCTTTTCTTCTTAAATAAGTGTATCTGATTTCCCTAAACGGAGAAAGTCCTCTCTCTATCGTGCTATTACAAGTTTTCTTACAGCAGAGAAGTTTCCGTTAGTAAAATACAACCAATAGTTTCCTGCTTTCAAATCAGAAACATTAAGTTTCAATTCACTTTGATTTTTATCCGTCTTGCCTTGTATCATTACTTGACCTTTAAGGTTCAACACTCTGTAGTACATATCATCGTTTCTCTGCGGCAATGTAACGGATACTTGCTCCGATGCAGGATTAGGATAAATTTCTCCTATCATATCCATAACAGTAGTTTTGTCTTGCAATGATGACCACGTATGTGAACCCTCGCCGTAAACGTCTTGCTCCACAATACCCTCTATCTCCGTTCCGTAAACAAGGCTATAGTAACCCAAAGGTGCAGTCATAGGCTTGGTAATGGTCTTTCCGTTGTTGGAGGTTGATGAGATATAATAATATATTGTATCCTTAGCCACCTCAGGCTGCAATGGAATGTAGGCTTCAAACATATTATTCTCCATAGACAAACACTGCAATTCGCTGAACTCAGTTTGGGAAGCATAACGATAGAAAATCTTGACATTATTTATTCCGCTCTTGTTTTGTGATAAAACATTAAGATGAGCATATTGCACAGGATTTTCAGCTGTGTTTATATAACGGATAGGTTGATGATATATCCTTACAGGATTTTCAGCAGGTATCTGCTTGGTTATGCAATGTATTGCTCCGCCATAGCCATCAAAACTCCTTACATCAACTTCTTCGAACTTGTAACCGGGATAAGCATTTTTCATTATTTCCAAAGCGGCAAGGTTTCCGTCAATATCTCCTCTCTGTGATGTTCTCGTTGCAGTGGAATCATAAAAAACAGGTTGCACAATAGCATCATTAACAAACGTATGGTTAGAAAAAGCACGGGTATATTGGTCATTGTACTGAGATTGTGAAGAATAGAAAGAACCGCTGTTTTTTGCAGGCAAAGGTACTCGGGAAGCAAAGTACTTGTTTCCGAAAAAGTCCTCGGTATTCAAAAGAGTATTAAGATTGTTAGTTACTTTTTGTCCGTCAGACCAAGAAGCCATGCTTTGAGGATATTGAGAAACGACAAAGCCTGTTTCTTCCCACATGTCGCAATAAAGATCTATGTGTCCCGTACCGCCATCGTAGTTCAGTTTAGGAAGAACTATCAACTTAGATAACTTTAAGTGTTCAGTCAAACTGTCATCTACCTGCTGATGAGTAAGGGGTGTTTTTTCCTGTAGATAATAGCCGTTGGTAGCAGTAGGGTCTTGAACATAGAGACCGTCACTGTCATCTGTGTTAGTTCCGTACACTGCCGTGGTAGTAACTAACGTTCCGAGACCGTCTAAAAGTATGTTTCCGCCTTCATATTCTATCGTTGAGGTAAAAACAGGTATTTCAAGGTCTTCTGCAATCTTTATCGGCAAATCATTATCCAAAGGTCTGCCTCCGTAATATTCAAAGTCAAGGAATGCTAAGTCATCATTGTCTCCGTAATAAAACGCTATAGGACCGAAATCCCTGAACCAGAAAGCATTTCCTGCATGGACAAAAAAGCGGTAGTTAGTCAAAGGTGTACCTCTCTGAGACATAAAGTCTTTGATTGTCGTACTGTCATCAGCATTCCAAATATTAATCCAAACTTCTGCATGTTGCTGAATGCCGTTTGCCAAATCTCCGAAAAGTTTTGCATAGTCGGAGTTAGAAGCCACATCAGGTACACTGTAGACAGGGACAAGCCTTTGTGAATAATAACCTACCGTACCTAAGCCCTCAAAGAGCGGATTTGCCGCTTGGTTGCCCGAAACAGTATAAGTATCGTATATCCAAGTCATTAATATCGCTCTTACTTCGTCACTCTCTATCGGAAAGATAGCATCTTCAGGCACGGCATTAAGAGAATTAACGCTTTTCTTAACAAATGAACTTGAGAGGTTCTCTGCTTTTCTCCTTTCGAGGTTTTCATTGTTGCGTTTTGCAGGAACTCTTGCCATATCTCTTTGAGCATACTCTGCATTTATCTCTTCCCTGCTCATTTTTTCTCTTATGGCCAATCTTTCTGCTTTTTTCAGCTTCAGTTCCTCTTCGCTTACTTGGGCTGCCGCAATGTTTAAACCGGCCACAGCGAAGAACAACACCGCTACTAAATAAAATCGTTTTTTCATAATGTATTTATTAAAAATGTGATTATTAATTACAATTCACGTTACAAAAGTATAAAAAATTTCTTTTGCGGAAATAAAAAATTAAATATTTTCTCTTCTCCGAACAAATCTTAGGTTTAAGGGGAATATGTATTGAAAATTTTATCTATACTATTGAGAGCATAATAACTTTGCCTGTTTGCATACCTATAATTCTGCACCTCAACTTAGGCTGATTTTACATCGTAAAAATAAAACGAAGTTTCACGTCAGCGAAATCAAATCTCAGTTTTCTGAATCTTCGTTTTAATTTTCTGAAACGAAGTTTTATTTTTTCCAAAATTAGGTCTTATTTTTTTTAGGGAAAGAGATTGAAAATTAATTTTTTTGTTATGATGTTTGGCTATTTGAAAATAATATCCGAAATTTGCAAATCTAAGCAAAAAGTTAATGACAGCAAATACCTATAAGATATTAAATACTCCTAAGTCTTCATTCCACCCGTATAGGGGGGGGGGATTTTACTGTTAATTAGCAATTTACAATCTTATTATATTTATTTCTTAGTGTACAAAAGAAGTAAGAACTTATTTCTTTTGCGTAATCTTTTTATGCAATTATGCTATCTGTTTGTTAAATTAATGATAAACAATTAACACAATTAATA
>JAFVAP010000099.1 GCA_017480455.1 Bacteroidales bacterium
GGGAGTATTTTCTTAATCAACAACTGAAAACCATACAGGAAGAACTCGGAGGCAGCCCAACGGAGCAGGCAATAGAAGAATTGAAGGAGCGGGCTAAGAAAAAGATATGGTCAAAGGAAGTAGAAGAGATTTTTAATAAAGAATTGAAGAAGTTATCCACTATGCACCCTTCTTCGCCTGACTATTCTACGGAGTTGAATTATTTAGGCTTTATGCTCGATCTTCCTTGGGACAACAGGAAAGAAGATACTTATGATATAGATAAAGCACGTAAGGTTTTGAATGAAGACCATTACGGTTTGGAAAAAGTTAAGGAAAGAATAATAGAGTATCTTTCCGTTTTGAAACTTAATAATGATATTTCCCCTCCTATACTCTGTCTCGTAGGTCCTCCGGGGGTGGGCAAGACTTCTTTAGGCAGGAGCATAGCAAAAGCAATGAACAGAGAGTATATCAGAGTTGCACTCGGCGGAGTAAACGATGAGAGCGAGATAAGAGGACATCGCCGTACTTATATAGGAGCAATGCCCGGCAGGATTTTAAAATCTCTTTCTAAGGTTAAACATTCAAACCCTGTTTTTGTTCTTGATGAGATTGACAAGATAATGGGAATGAGTGTAAACGGAGACCCTGCGGCAGCAATGCTTGAAGTGTTGGACTCTGAGCAGAATACGGAATTCCATGACAATTATTTGGATATAGATTACGACCTTTCGAAGATAATGTTTGTTGCTACTGCAAATTCATTGTCAAATGTTCATCCTGCCTTGATTGACCGTATGGAGGTAATAGATATATCCGGCTATATAGAAGAAGAAAAAATTCAGATAGCAAAGCGTCATCTTATTCCGAATAATCTAAAGGCCAACGGCTTAAAAAGAAATCAGATAACTATTTCAGATAAACTTATTTCCTATCTTATAAACAACTACACGAGAGAATCAGGCGTCAGACGCTTAGATAAAGTCATAGCAAAGATTGCCCGTCACAGAGTGGTTGAGATAGCAGAAGGAAAGTCTTATAAGAAGACATTGTCCGATAAGGATATGCAATCCATTCTCGGATTGCCGACTGCTTACCATGATTTGAAACTTGACGGTGACCAAGTGGGAGTTGTTACAGGTCTTGCTTGGACTGAGGTCGGAGGAGAGATACTTTTCGTGGAGGCTTCTTCTTCAAGGGGAAAGGGAAACATAAACTTGACGGGAAATCTCGGCAACGTGATGAAAGAATCCGCAACATTGGCTTTTGAATACCTTAAGAGCAATGCTTCATTATGGCAAATAGACGAAACGATGTTTGATAACAAGGATTTAAATGTTCATTGTCCTGAGGGGGCTACGCCTAAGGACGGTCCGTCAGCAGGAATTACCATGTTTACTGCAATGCTCTCTGCTTTTACTCAGCGGAAGGTGAGACATAATTTTGCAATGACGGGCGAGATAACCTTGAGAGGAAAAGTTCTTCCTGTAGGAGGAATAAAGGAAAAGATACTTGCTGCCAAGAGGTCAGGGATTACGGATATTATTCTTTCGGAAAAGAACCGTAAGGATATAGAAGACATCAACGAACTCTATCTTCAAGGTCTTAATTTCCATTATGTGAGTCAAGTCAGCCAAATTCCGGACATTGTTTTAGTATAAAGGGGAAAGTAAAATTTCCTAACAGAAGTTTTTTATGCAGAGTATAAGAACCATAACAGTAACGCTCGTTTTACTTGTTTTGATTGTGTTTATTGTTTTCTTTCTTCTCAAAGGTGAAAAGAAGCATAATACCAAGAAAGACAAATCCTATATTCATCTTTCTAAAAGAGGGAGTGTCGTTTTTTACACTTTTCTCTCCCTTGTCTTTATTTTTCTTATTGTTATGTACATAAAATGGAGGATATATTTAAATGCTTGATACGGAACAAATACGCAGGGATTTTCCTCTTCTTTGCGAAAAGGTGAGAGGAAAACAAGACCTTATTTATTTTGACAACGCTGCCACTACACAAAAACCCAAATGTGTTATTGATGCACTTACGGATTATTATCTTCATCTGAATTCCAATGTTCACAGAGGCGTTCATTGGCTTAGCGGTATGGCTACGGATGCTTTTGAATTGGCAAGACACAGAGTTAAATATTTTATCAATGCAGAGAAGACTGAGAGTATAGTTTTCACAAGAGGAACAACCGAAAGCCTTAATCTTTTGGCTGAAAGCCTGTCGCAAACCTTTATCACTGAGGACGACGAGGTTATTATTACCGAAATGGAGCATCATTCCAATATTGTGCCTTGGCATATAGCAAGAGACAAGTACCGTTTCAAACTTAAATATATTCCTTTTGATGAAAAGGGTGAACTGGATTTGGAAACATTGAAACAAATCCTTACTCCAAAGACAAAAGTTTTGTCCGTGGCTCATATTTCCAACACTTTGGGAACGGTAAATCCGATAAAAGAGATTATAGAACTTTGTCACAAAAACAATACTCTTGTTATTATTGACGGAGCTCAAAGTATTGCCCATTTGCCTATAGACGTACAGTCTATGGATTGCGATTTCTATTGTTTTTCGGGGCATAAAGTCTATGCTCCTATGGGAATAGGCGTTCTTTACGGCAAGAAAGATTTGTTGGAAAAGATGTTTCCTTATCAAGGAGGCGGCGAAATGATTAAAGAGGTCTCAATGGAGAAGACCCTTTTCAATGACATACCTTTCAGATTTGAAGCAGGTACTCCTTCGGTTGCCGATGCTGTCGGATTGGGAACTGCACTTGAGTACATAAGAGAGATAGGTATGGAAAGCATTGTTAAATACGAAGACGGACTTCTTGAATATGCACAAGAGAGATTAAGAGAGATAGAGGATATACGTATTTTCGGAGAGAGCAAACACAAATCCTCCTGCATATCTTTTCTTGCCGGCAACATACATCATTTAGATTTGGGAACCATTCTTGATATGCAGGGAGTGGCTGTAAGAACGGGACACCACTGTGCAGAACCTGTGATGAAGCATTTCGGTATTGAGGGAACGGACAGAATATCCTTTGCTATGTATAACACTAAGGAAGAGATAGATGCTTTTATGCTTCACCTCAATAAAGCAATAAAGATGCTTAAATAAAAACCGACTCATTTCTAATCAATGGATACTTTCCTTACAATAAAGAATAAATCCGAGGGAGAATACAAAGAGAATAAGAGTCGCTTTCTTTCTTTCGCTTATCCTATGGAAAAGGCAGAGGAATTGAAGCCTTTGGTTGATAATTTGAAGAAAGAGTTTTATGATGCACGTCATCATTGCTTTGCTTATAAGATTGGCTTGGGCAAAGAGGCGGAAACACGGGCTTTTGACGACAGAGAGCCTTCCCATACCGCAGGAGATATGATTCTTGCTGCCATAGAGTCCAACGGACTGACGAATGTTCTCATTGTTGTTGTCAGATATTTCGGCGGAATAAAACTCGGGGCTTCCAATCTTGCGAAAGCCTACAAGCAAGCCTCCTTAAGTGCTATTGAAAATGCAGAAATAGTTGAGAAAGTTTTGACGGAAGAGATTGTTTTTTCGTTTGATTTCTCTTGTATGGGTTTAGTGAATAAGTTTTTGAAAGATAACCGTTTTGATAAGTCGGATTACAAATACACGGCAGCAAATGAAATAAGCCTTAAGACGAATAAAGACAATAAGGACAATATTCTCAATCAACTTTCTTCCATTTACGGATTGGAACTTAAGACGCACTGATACAGTATTTTAATTTGCGGAAAAATAAAACGAAGATTTAAGATTTTAAAACGAAGTTTCAGAAAATTAAAACGAAGATTTGCTGCGCTGAAATCAAGTTTTAAAAAATTGAAATCAAGTTTCATGAAAATAACACGTAGATTTACGGTTCTGAAATCAATTTTTATAAAAAGCAACTCCCTGTCTTATAATTTCAAGACAGGGAGTTTTTTTTATTTGAATATGTTTTCCTCTCTTCAATTTCAGCATTCAAAGAGCAAAAATCAATATTCCTCTGCAGGATAAAGTGAATTCCACCAATCAGCGTCTTCTTTCAGCCATTTGGAAAACCAAGCATAAATACTGTTGTTCCATTTCATTCTTTTGTTGAAATCGATTATACCGTGGTTTTCTCCTTTTATGGTTATAAATTCAACTTCTTTGCCGAGTATTTTCAAAGCATTGTACATCTGAATGCTTTCTCCTATAGGTACATTGGTGTCTGATGTTCCGTGAAGTAGGAGTAGGGGAGTTTTTATTTTGTCTGCATTGAACAAAGGCGAATGTTCGGTGTATAACTTAGGATTGTTCCAAGGGTAATTCTCCGATGTGGCAGCGCCGGAGTAGGAATAGCCCCAGTAACCCTCACCCCAATAGGACGTAATGTTAGATATGCCGGCGTGAGACACTGCAGCGGCAAAAATATCCGTCTTTGTCTGAAGATATTGTGTCATAAAACCGCCGTAACTTGCCCCCATGCAACCTATATGTTTTTCATCTATGAATTTCTTTTCTTTGCACAGTGTCTTTACTCCTGTAATTATCTCATCAGCAGTGTAATCTCCCCAAGCATTTACATGTCTTGCCGCAAATTCTTGTCCATATCCTACCGTGCCGCTTGGATTTATAACATAGACAACATAACCCTGCTGGGTATAAAGCCAAGCCGAATAACGCATTTCAAAACTGCGGTCAGTAGGTTCGCAACCTCCGTAATAATAAACAATCATCGGATACTTCTTGGTAGAATCAAAGTCGGCAGGGTAATAAATTCTTCCGTCAATATTAAAATTGTTTTTTTTGAAAGTCCATTTCTCCATATTGCCTATTGCAAGTTGTGAAAATTCTTTGCTCTTAGGGAAAAATACTTCCTTAACCTGTTTTATTGTTTTGCTTACGGTGTCAAACTCAGCACGGAAAACACGTTTTGGTTTGTTGTAGTTCTCGCCGTAAAAGACTATTTGGGTCTCGTCTTCCGAAATATCAAAAGAATGGACTACATCAACATTCAAGTCAAGTAAAGAAAATGTATTCTCTTTTAAATCATAACGATATACATTTATAGAATCCTTATCTTGACAAGTAAGATATAGGTTATTCTTTCTTACTGTGACACTCGTTACGCTCGGATTAAAAAACTTGCCTACAGGTTTTATTTCCTTGCTTTCAAGATTCATAAGATATATACTTTGATTGAAAGCATTCGGTATTTGATTTTTCTTTAGTGTTGAACCTATTGAGTTGAAGGCTTCGTTACTTGCAAGTATTACAATGTTTTCTCCGTCTTTCAAATATTGGGCAGAGACTACAAAACCGTCGTTTTCTATTATAGTGTCCAAAGGCGCTTCTTCCAAATTGTATTCATATATGGAGTTAAAAGAGAACGGACGTTTTGTAATATCGTCTTTGGACATGGAAAACAAAATTCTGCCGTCCTTTATATCGTTTAAATTTGTGGAACGGTAAGTATGGAAAATAGGATATTCTCCATACATATACAAAACCGTCCTGTCTCTCCAACCGGGTATTCTGTCATCAGGCAGATACATACGGTGAATGTCCTCAGAACTGTTGTCCTTTTTCATTTCTTTTGAAACGATGAAAGGAATTTCCTCTAAATGCTCTTCATAATAGCCTAATTCGTTTCCTATACCAAAAAAAGTTATATTGCCTTCGTTTTCCAAATTTTTTTTCAAAACTTTTCTTTCTCCGTTTTCAGGCCACAGAGCATAGATGTTTGATTGCTCGGTGTAGTAAAGAACATCAAATTCAGGCAACCATTGATATGACAATATCTTGTTGTCAGAGAATATTATTTTATCATCACTTGTTCTGCGGACTTCAACTCTGTAGGTACTCTTTCCTTTTTCGTCGGTGTTGTAATATTTTATCAAATACATATTTCCCGAAGATGAGATGCTGACACTATAAGGGTTTTCTCCGCAAAGCATAGTTTTTAGAGTGAGACCGCTGTTCGTTCCTCCGTTTGTTTTATTGATGTTGTCATTGTAAAGCAATGTTTTAATAGTGTAATAATTCGTATTTTGGCTTTCTGCTATTTTTGAAAACAGACACAGCATAGATATACCTACGACGTGGTTTCCGGGTTCAAGTTCTTGTTCAACGCTGAGTTTTGTTTCATCTGTGCGGGTGTCTTCTTCGCTTGTTTTCTCTGCAACTTGCTTTCCGTCAATGGAAACTTTAAGTTTAGCATTTGAAAAGACTTCAAACTTCACCTTTTCCTTTTTTTGTAAATTTACATTGAAGACATACATACACACATTGTACTCCGATGCTCCGCATGGGTGAATGTCTATGGTATCTATTCCGTCTTCAGCAAGAGTAATCGTATAATCCTCAGCATAATCACTCATTGTAGGGGCTTTAAACAAATCTTCGGGCGAAAATTTCTTTCCTTGATTGTTAAGAGAGTCCAAGATAAGTGGTTTATCAAAATCTTTAAAATCATAATAGAAAGCAGTAACAGGCTTTTGTGCCGAAAGACTGAAAGCAAACAAACCCATACAAAGCACAAACAGGATTTTAAATTTATGTTTCATCGTTTTACCTTTTATTTTATTTTTTTTGATGTTTATTTATATACTGATTTGCAAAAGTAGTTAAAAAAATAAAAACAACCAAAATGTGAAGCTATGTATTAATTTTTAAAGATAAACGAAAAAATATAGTAACTTTGCAGTGCAAAACTAACAAGACAAAGAATGAATCTTCAAAATACAATAGTAGCGCCTGCAACTCCGGGAAATGTTTCTTCGGCTTTGGGTATCATTCGCTTGAGCGGAGAAAATGCTTTGGAGATTTGCTCCAGTGTGTTTTTTCCAAAGAGCAGAAAGATAAAGACTGCTGCTGACTATGAGGCTAATCATACCTATTACGGTGAAATAAAGAGAGAGGGAAAACTTATAGATGAGGTAGTTATATCAGTTTTTCTTGCCCCTAATTCTTTTACTGGCGAAAATCTTGTTGAGATTAGCCACCACGGAAGCGTATACATACAGAAAGAAATCCTTAACTTACTCATAGACAAAGGGGCTTGCCTTGCACGGAGAGGAGAATTTTCTGAAAGGGCTTTTCTCAATGCAAAGATAAATCTTTCACAGGCAGAAGCTATTGCAGATATTATTGCTTCCAGAAGTTCGCTTTCTTTGGATATTGCTATGCAACAGCTAAGGGGAGGCTACAATGAGATGCTCAAAACCTTGAGAGCGGACTTTCTTCACATTGCCTCGCTTCTCGAATTGGAAATAGACTTCTCGGAAGAACATGAAATATTTGTAGACCGTGAAAAGTTGGAACAGGAACTCTCCGATACGGATAAACTTTTAAAGGATTTGATAAACTCTTTTGAGCAAGGCAATGCTTTCAAAAGCGGCATTCCTGTTGCTATAGTGGGCAAACCCAACAGCGGAAAAAGTACCTTGTTAAACTCTCTTCTGAAAGAAGAACGGTCGATAGTTTCTGATATTGAGGGGACAACAAGAGATACCGTAGAGGAAACTTTTTTCATAGACAATATAGAGTACAGACTGATTGATACGGCAGGAATACGCAGCAGCAAAAACAAGATAGAGGCACAAGGAATAGAGCGTTCATTCAAGGCAATAGAGAAATCGAAAATCATTCTTTTGATTTCGGACATAAGGCAATCTTTAGATGAGTTGAAAAAAGAA
>JAFVAP010000100.1 GCA_017480455.1 Bacteroidales bacterium
ACAAACTTTATGATGCTGCAAAGAACAGAGAATATCTTTCCGTAAACAGTCCTTTGCACAGTAACGAGACCATAATAGCCAACGTCTCGAAGAAGTTAGATGCTGTCAATGTTTTTGCTTTTCCTTTGCATATTCACAGTGGATTGAAGATAACTATGCCTAAGGCTGCCTATGTTTCACCTTCGCAGGTTTTAACAGAGTATGCTTTTGACAAGTCTTCGCTTAGTCAAGACACAATGATACTTTACAAACAGGATGGTTTTTGTGGTTTCGCTCTTTTCAAAGGAGGTGAATTTTTGTTGAGCAACGATTTCTCTTGTTCTGCAGCAGAGGATATGATATACTTTATTTTGAATACTCTTCAGCAGGCAGGAATGAACTCCGGTGAGATTTCGTTGATAGTAACAGGCGGAACATATACGGAAAAAGAACTTTCGCTTTTGTCGAAATTCATAAGACAGGTATCTTTCGCAGACTTGAGCAAGAATGTTAGGGTAGAGGCAGAATTTAACGAAGTTGATTTGCAGCGTTATTTTATGGTGCTTGCCTAAGACTGATTATAAAACCGAGGGTATGGAGTTTGCTTACATTGTAAAACCATACCCTTTGTTCATATATAATGACTACATACTTTAAATTTAGAAGATATGAGAATAGTTGCAGGAGAACTGAGAGGCAGAAGGCTTAATCCGCCTACAAACATAGAAGTCAGACCTACTACAGACTTTGCCAAGGAAAGCCTTTTCAATATATTGCGCAACAGAATAGACTTTGAGGAATGTACGGCTTTGGATATTTTTTGCGGAACGGGAGGAATTAGTTTTGAATTTGTGTCCCGCGGCATTAAACAGGTGACTTCCATCGATATAAATCCGAAATGTATCGCCTTTATTAATAAGACAAAGGAGCAATTTAAGGTTGATAATCTCTTTGCTTTGCGTCAAGATGCCTTTGTTTATTTAGGGCGCAGCAAAATGAAGTTTGACGTTGTTTTTGCTGACCCTCCTTATGATATGCCTAACTTTGATATTGTCCCGGATTTGGTTCTCAAATCTTTTTTGAAACCTAACGGTATTTTTGTCTTGGAGCATTCTAAGGAACACTCTTATACGGATAATCCATTCTTCGTAGAACAGAGACATTACGGAAAAGTAAATTTTACTTTCTTTCAAAATAAGGAAGAAGAATAAATTGCGTTGAGCGTTTTTTTTGATGTACCGGGGTTGAATTAAAGATTAAACTCCGGTATATTTTTTTAATGTGCTTGCGCTTAATAGTTTTGTGCAGTCTTAATTTTGTTTCTTTTGCATGTGCTTAGGAGTGTGAAATCAATTTACTTAATTAGAAAAATCTCTTTTTTTATATGTAGAAAATAAAACGAAGTTTCAGAAAATTAAAACGAAGATTCGCTGAGCTGAAATCAAATCTCAGTTTTCTGAAATCAAGTTTTATTTTTACATTGCTTTGTTTTATTTTTTTGTCTTTCCGAGAATACATTTTTATACTTGAAATCAATTAAAAAATAGCATATTCGGCATTAACGTTTTTTTTTACTATCTTTGCAAAAAATATAGTCAATGACATCTAAAGATAACTCACTGAGCGGAACAAAAATAGTAAAGAACACTATCGTTCTTTACTTCCGTATGTTTTTGCTTATGCTCATAAGTCTCTATACAAGCAGGGTGGTTTTGCATCTATTGGGCGAAGATGATTTCGGTATATATAACGTTGTCGGCGGTGTTGTGGCAATGTTTGCTATCTTGTCTCAGAGCCTCTCAACTGCAATAAGCCGTTTTTTGACTTTTGAACTCGGAAGAAACAATTCTGAGCGGCTTTCCGATATTTTTTCCGCTTCCCTTATGGTTCAGATTCTCTTGGCTTTTATTTTAATAATAGTAGCTGAGCCTTTGTCAATTTGGTTCTTGAATACACGTATGCAAATTCCTCCTGAACGATTGTCTGCTGCTAACTGGGTTTTGCAATCTTCACTGATAATCTTTGCAATTAATCTTGTGGGGGTTACATTTAACTCTGCAATCATTGCACACGAAAAGATGTCAGCTTTTGCCTACATTTCTCTTTTTGAAGCCGTACTTAAACTATCTGTAGCATTTCTTTTGGGCGCATCTTCTTTTGATAAACTGAAAACCTATGCTGTTCTGATGTTAGTTGTTGATTTGATTATCAAGTCTATATATATAATATATTGTTATAGGAGTTTTGAAGAATGCAGGTGCGGACCGAAATACAACCATAAGTTGCTGAAAGAAATCGGCACTTTCGCAGGTTGGAATTTTATAGGTAATGGAGTGTGGATTATCAATACGCAAGGAATAAACATACTTACCAATATGTTCTTCGGAGTCAAGGTTAATGCTGCACGGGGTATTGCTTCACAGGTTAATAATGCAGTGCAGCAATTTGTAAACAATTTTACGGCAGCACTCAATCCTCAAATTACAAAGTCCTATGCTATGGGAGAATACTCTTTTATGAACTCTTTGGTTTTTTCGGGAGCAAAATTCTCTTATTATCTGATGTTTTTCTTTGCTCTTCCTTTGTGTTTGGAGACAGAAGAAATCCTTTCGCTTTGGTTACACAAAGTTCCTGACTATGCAATAATTTTTGTGAGACTTACCCTTGTTGCTTCTCTCTGTACGGTTACAGCAGACACGCTCGTGAGGGTAATGTTCGCAACGGGGAAAATAAAAAAATATCAGATAGTTGTAGGTCTTGTAGGAATGTTAGACTTTCCTCTGACTTACATTGCTTTTAAACTCAGTTGTCCTCCTTCATGGGGCTACATCATATATATATTAATATATTTTATTTTAATATTTGTTCGGCTCTTTTTGGTGAGAGAACTTGTCAATATCTCTGTCCGGTCTTATATAAAGGAAGTTCTTTTAAGGCTTGTTTTAGTTTCTCTTGCTGCGTCAGTCTTTCCTTTTGTTTTTATTAATTTTCTTCCTGCTTCGTTGCTGAGACTGTTTTTTACGGGCATTATATCATCGCTTACTTGTTTGTTTTCGGTCTATTTTTTGGGCTTAAGCAATGCCGAAAGAGTGTTTATCCGTACTAAGATATTGGATAAATTGAAAAAGTTCAGAGTTTGAGAATTTTATTTTTTATTTGGCTAAAGGTTAATATAATTGTAAAATTTAGTAATTTTGTGAAAAGTTTTTGTTAGAATATGCAGTTCTCACAAGTTAAAGGACAACAAGAAGTGATAAACCGTTTGATTTCGGTGATAAACAGAAATCAGTTTCCGCATGCTGTTTTGATAAACGGCAAGGACGGTTACGGTAATTTGGCTTTGGCTCTTTCCTTGGCCCAATATATTTCTTGTACTGACAAAAAAACTTTCGGTGAGGCTGTTTCTTCGGGAGAGAATAAACTTATCGGAGATTCTTGCAATGAGTGTCCTTCTTGTAGGAAGTACTCCAAACTTATGCACCCCGATTTGCATTTGTTTTTTCCGAATGCTGCTACTGACAAAGTAAAAAAAGACAATAAATCATCTCTCTTCGCTTCTGAATTTAGGGATTTTGTATCGGGCAGCGGTGCATATAGCGATGTTTACAATTGGCTTTCGTTTATCGGGGCTGAAACCAAGCAAGGTGTTATCAATGTAAGTGATGCCAATGAGATGGTATCACTTCTGAATATGAAACCTTTTGAATCCAACTATAAAATAGTGGTTGCTTGGAATATAGACAGAATGAACTTGATTGCCTCCAACACTATATTGAAGATTTTGGAAGAACCGTATCCTAATACGGTATTTATCTTTACCACAGAACATATAGAAAACGTTCTTCCTACGATACTTTCCCGTGTGCAGCAGATTAATCTCGGTCCTTTGTCGAATGAGATAATTGAAGAGGAATTGAGAAAATTGCATTCCTCTTCTTCTGATGAGGAAATAAAGAGAGACGTTCTTTTGAGTGAAGGAAATTTGCTGAATATTCAATCAGAATTTTTGGAAAAGGAAAAAGAATATTTTGAACTTTTTGTTCAACTCAACAGGAAGGCGATGATGTATAGGAGAAATGTATTTGATATAATTGCTTTTGCTGATGTGATGAGTAAAATGAGCAGAGAAAAGTTGAAAGATTTTCTTTCTTATTGTACAAAATTGATTGAGCGTTGTTGGCAATACTCAATGGGAATAAACACCCTGCAACACCCTTTAGCCATGGTGGAAGAAAAATTCAGAAATAATTATCCTCAATTCATAACTCAAAACAATTTGGAAAGCATATTTGACGTTATAGAGAGGACTCAAAAAAATATAGACAGAAATGCTAATGCCAAGATAAACCTTACAAATTTTGTAATCAAATTCGGAATATGCTTAGAACGACGGTAACAAGACGGCAGAGGCAAATAAATATTTCAGACTTTAATTATGAACAGTGATATTATAGAACAAGATAATAAAGAAAATAAACAGACAAACACAGAAAACAGGCAAAAACAAAAGGAGCAATCTATAAGAGCGGGACGGTCGAAAATTGAATTGGAACAAGACAGTCAAGGAGACGAATCCTTTTTTCTTGCAGAGCAGTTTGTTCATCCTTATTTTGATGAAGACCCTACTTTGGGTCTGCTTAAGAAAGATTATAAAGAACCTAAAACTCTTTCGAGGGGTTGTTGTTGTGTGCCGCAATCCTATAAGGCAGTAGGAATACAAGAGGGAAATTCATGCGAAAAACTTCATGTAAATAATTGGTTGAGAGATATAAAACCACCGTCAGCACAAGGTTATTTTGATTATGTTGAGGTAAGATTTAAGAACTCACATAAGGATTTCTATAAAGTACCCGAAGGACTTGAAATAACTGAAGGAGATATTGTAGCCGTCGAGGGAACACCCGGACACGATATAGGAATAGTTTCCTTGGCAGGAGAGTTGTGCAGAATTCAAATGAAGAAGAAAAAGGGTTTCAATATCGATAATGTAAAAAAGTTATACAGGAGAGCGAAAACGGCTGATATTGAAAAATGGCTTGAGGTTATAGAAAAGGAAGAGGAAACTCTTTTTGAGACACGTAAGATGGCTTTAGCGGAAAATCTTGATATGAAGATAAATGACATTGAGTATCAAGGGGATGGTACCAAAGCAATTTTCTATTATACGGCCAATGACAGGGTTGATTTCCGTCAATTGATAAAAAATCTTGCCGAAAGGTTTCATATAAGAGTAGAGATGAAACAGATAGGAGCCAGACAGGAGTCTTCACGTTTGGGAGGTATAGGAACATGCGGACGTGAGTTGTGTTGCTCTACTTGGTTGAATAATTTCTCTTCAGTAGGTACGTCTATGGCTAAGGTTCAGCAACTTTTCCCTAATCCGCAGAAACTTGCAGGGCAATGCGGCAAACTTAAATGCTGCCTTAACTATGAATACGATGTTTATCAAGATGCTTTAAAAGATTTTCCTGAAACAGGAGTGGCTCTTGAGACACTTAAGGGAAAAGGAATTTATCATAAAATGGACGTTTTGAAAAAGATGATGTGGTATTCCTATGAAGGTTCTTCAGATTTGATAGCCATAAAAGTTTCGGATGTGAAGAAAATTATCTCAATGAATAAAAAGAATAAGCGACCTGAAGATTTGGAGTCTTTTAAAGCCGATTGCAAATGATGAAGAAATATTTGTATATAGTGGGTGTAGTTCTTTCTTTCTTTCTTTGTTCGTGTAATTCGAATGTGCTTTACGACAGAAGCGAGAAAATAGACAAAGACGGTTGGAAAATGAACGATAAGAAAAACTTTAAGGTTGAAGTGTCTGACCTTGACAGGACATCACTTTACCGTTTTGCAATAAATATTTCCAATACAGGAGACTATAAGTATAACAATATTTATTTCTTTGTGACGACTGTTTATCCCGACGGTAAGATTTCGGTAAGGGACACTGTAGAGTGCGAATTGACTTATCCCGACGGAGAGTGGAAAGGTCACTCTTTAGGAGGTGATGCAGACAACCGCTTTTGGTTTGCTCACAATGTAGATTTCAAACAAAAAGGTGTTTACACTTTCCGTATAGAGCAAGCGACCGGAGATACGCTTCTTTTAGGTGTGAAAACGGTTGGCTTACACATAGAGAAGATGCCTGAGAACAAGTAGTTATATCCTAATTTTGCTATTTCCAATTAAAAAAAATCTTAAGATTATGCAAAACAGAGGTACAAAAATAAGCAAGGAAAAAGAAACCAATAATGCAGGAAAATATATCAAAAGAATGTGGGTAACCTATGGTGTATTCATCTTTTTGATTGTAATTTTCTTTACCTGTCTTTCTTTCGGCTTATTGGGATTTATGCCTTCGTTTGAGCAGTTGGAAAATCCTAACAGCAATCTTGCTTCCGAAGTTTTATCAGACCAAGGAGAACTTCTTGGCTACATAGGAGTGGAAAACAGGACTAATGTCGGCTATAAGGACCGTCCGCCCTCACTTATCAATGCGTTGAAAGCAACTGAGGATGCCCGCTTTGAAGAGCATAGCGGTATAGATACAAGAAGTCTTTTCAGAGTATTGATAAAGACTGTTATAGGTGGGCAAAACACAGGTGGGGGAAGTACAATTACACAGCAGTTGGCAAAAAATCTTTTCCCGAGAGAGAAAACTTCAAAATTAGCAACGGCTTACTACAAGTTGAAAGAATGGATTGTGGCAGTTAAACTTGAGAGGCATTATTCAAAACAGGAAATTATATCTATGTATTTGAATACTGTGGATTATGGGTCTAACTCTTTCGGAATAAAAACTGCGGCAAACACTTTTTTCTCCTGCGCTCCGAAAGATTTAAAGACAGAAGAATCCGCCGTACTCGTAGGTTTGCTTAAGGCACCTACAACTTACAATCCTGTGAGACATAAAGATAAATCAAAGGAACGTAGAAACGTAGTCTTGTCTCAAATGGAAAAATATGAATATATTTCCAAAGAGGAATTTGAAAACATGTCTTCTTCTGACCTTGTGACGAAATATTCTCCTGCTACTCACGACAGGGGTACTGCAACATACTTCCGTGAAAAAGTTCGGCAGTTTATGGATGAGTGGTGCAAGACTCATTACAAAAATAACGGAGAAAACTATGACGTATACAGAGACGGATTGAGGATATATACAACTCTTAATTACGATATGCAAAGAAATGCAGAAGAGGCTGTGAAAACTCATTTTACTGAACTTCAATCGGCTTTCTTTGCTCAATGTAAAGGAAGAAAGGGTGCTCCTTTTACTGGAATATCTCAAGACAATATAAATAAATATTATGATCAAGCGGTAAAATCTTCTGACAGGTATATCCGCATGGTGAAGGACGGAGCAGGTGAAAAAGAGATAAAACAGGCCTTTAATACACCTACGGAAATGGAAGTTTTTACATGGAAGGGCGAAAAGGATACTGTAATGACGCCGATGGACTCAATAAAATATTATAAGTATTTTTTGAATACCGGAATGGTATCTATAGAACCTCAAACAGGTCATGTGAAAGTCTATGTCGGCGGAATAAATTATAAATATTTCAAATTTGACAATGCACAGATAGGAAGAAGACAAATAGGCTCGACTTTCAAACCTTTTGTCTATGCGTGCGCTATGAAAGACAGTGAAATATTACCTTGTTTTGAAATAGAGAATTCTCCTGTAACTTTTCCCGAGTATGATAATTGGACTCCGAAAAATTCAAATCATGCAAGAGAGGGGCAAATGGTTAATCTAAAATGGGCATTGGCTAACTCGGTAAACTATATTTCTGCGGCATTGATGAAAGACTATACTTCGCCGAGCAGTGTTATAAGTCTTGTACGTCAAATGGGTATAAAAAATCCTATTCAGCCGGTTCCTTCCATTTGTTTGGGTACTCCGGACCTTACGGTAATGGAAATGGCAGGAGCAATGGCTACTTTTGTAAACCAAGGTGTTCATAAGGAACCTATTTTTGTTACAAAAATAACGGATAACAAGGGGATTGTTCTTGAAACTTTCACCTCAAAAAGCAATGTGGCTTTAGATGAAAAAACATCTTATCTTGTAATTGATTTGATGAAAGGTGTAGTAGACGGAGGTACAGGTTCAAGACTTAGATACAAATTCGGAATTAAAAGTACTATAGCAGGTAAAACAGGTACTACGGATAATAATTCTGACGGTTGGTTCATCGGATTAAATCCTAAACTTGCGACTGCTGTTTGGGTAGGCGGCGAATACAGAAGTATCCATTTTTCATCAATGACTTGGGGACAAGGTGCAGCAATGGCTCTTCCTGTTTACGGTTATTTTATGGCGAAATGCGAAAAGAATTCCAAACTCGGTTTCTATCAAGGTGGCTTTGCAAAACCTTCTGATTTGGATTTTGATAATAATTGCAACGCTTCAGGAAGTGAGGACGAAGGAAAAAATACTACGGATACGGTTGCTGTGAGTACGTCAATGGAATATAATAAAGAATGGTAAAATTTTACATTTGTCCTTGTCGGTTTTTGAAACAAAGATTTAAAACAAGAATATGACAGAGAGAAAAGACAGTCCGCTAAAGATATTCAGCATCTATAGAATACTTATACCTGTTATTTTGGGTTTGGGTGTAGGTGTATTTATGATTAGCAGGGAATATATGAAAAACAAGGATGTTTTTTCTGACCTTGCATCCTTGTTTACCTCATATTCTTTTTTATGTCTTTTTATTGCATTCTTATTTGAATGTAACAGAGAGTTTATGTATATGTATAGGCTTAGGCTCTTGACAGACAATAAACTCTCTTGGAAAAAATGCTTTCAAATAATAATGCTTTGGGAATTTTCTTCCACTCTTACGCCCACATCTGTCGGTGGCTCAGCAGTTGCTCTTTTTATTATACCTTTAGAGGGTATCGGAGCAGGACGTTCCACCGCAGTAGTTATGCTTGCAACTCTGATGGACGAACTTTTTTACATAATAATAACACCTCTTGTCATACTTTTAATAGGAACAAATACAGCCTTTGCTACGCATTTCAGATTTTCTTTTCTCGGTTTTGAGTTTTCGGAAATGAATATCTTTTTCATAGGATATTCTTTCATGATGCTGCTGACTTTATTTATACTTGTTGCAATATTTTTCTATCCTGTTAAATTCAAAAATCTTCTCTATAAACTCGGAAATACATCCATTTTCCGTAAGTGGGGACATAAGTTTTTTAAGATGGGGGACGATGTTGTCACAAGTAGCAATGAGTTTAAGAACAAATCCTTCATCTATTGGCTGAAAATATATGGCGCAAGCGTGTTTTCTTGGACTTCAAGGTTTTTGGTGATGAATTTTATTTTGATGGCTTTTAATTCAAATATAGGTGGATTGTTTGATAACCTTACCATATATTGCCGTCAGTTGGTAATGTGGATAGTTCTCTGCATTTCGCCGACTCCGGGTTCAAGCGGAGTTGCAGAATTTGCTTTTCCGCTCTTCCTTAATGAATTTTTGCCTAAAGGATTGCAGGGAATATTGGCTTTGTTGTGGAGATTGTTTACTTATTATCCGTACATAATTGTAGGTCTTTTGGTTTTGCCTTATTGGACTAAAAGAGTATTTGCTAAGAAGAATAGACAAAAATCTCCGACTGTAAATAAAAATTAACTGAAACTTCATTTAGACAGAATAAAAAGATGAATTGCAATAATTAACTAAAAATTACGTTCTTATCTAACCGTGAAAGAGAGGGAAAACTTTAGGTGAAAAGAAAGAGAAACCATATTATATATATTTTTTTTATTTGT
>JAFVAP010000101.1 GCA_017480455.1 Bacteroidales bacterium
GAGGAATTAAAGTTCCTTCACCTTGAAAACGCTGATACTGTGATGCAGTCATAGGAGCACCGTCGTTTATTCCGTATTCATCGGCAACAAGAGTATTTTCATTGTCAGCAGCCAACAAACTATTTAACTCGTCCATACTTTCTGCCTCTTCAGTGTTTTCTTTGTACTTATCTTTATTGGATTTGGAGGTATTATCATAAGAACTTCCGCTTGTATTACCGTCTACGTTCCAGTCCTTTATAAAATATATTCCGTCAAATTCAGCATTAGCAGATATTTCTCCTCCTAATATATGTCCGAATTGTCCGTTGCTATTATCACATCTTACTCCTATCACGCTGTAACAATCCTTTATGTTTACGGTTTGATTTGCTCCTCCTGTTATTCCTCCTATATAGTTCGTAGAATTGCCTATACCTGAGATAAAATGATGATAAGTAACCTTACCGTTACCCTCTTGGTCTATATCACTCAAAGAATAACAACCTTGTATCGTACAATACTTCATTGTAACCGTGCAATCATTGTATTGAGACGTACCTGCCAAGCCGATTATTCCTGCAACGGAAGTATTTCCGACCACATCGGTATTCTTAATAAAACAATCCTTTACATATTCGCAATAATTAGACGAACCTACTATACCTCCGACATTTGATTTTCCTATTATCATAGAATTTTCTAAGCCTACACTCTCCACAGATGCAAGAAAATCTTTGTAAGTCTTGGTTTTGTCTCCTTTCAAAGCATCACACATATTGCTATGTTGGCTGCTTCCGACTAAACCGAAAAGACCTACATTGTCGGTGTTTGGTTCATTAACTACAAGGTTTTTAATAACAAATCCGTTTCCGTAAAATCTTCCGTCAAATTTTTTTATAAAAGAAATATCAGTATAAGCTATCAAAGAATAACTGTAGTCCGTAACAGTCTTCTTTTTATAGTGCTTACCATTGTCCCAACCGAGATCGGCCTCTTTTGTTTTGGTTTCATTGTTTACCGAATTTGCATCAGAGAAAGAAAATCTGCTGCTTGTTTCAGAAGAAGTCCACGTATAAGGATATGAACTTACGACATTAAAGGAGGTAGAAAGATAATTTGCTTCCACTTCAAATTCCGAGCCTTCAACGAGTCTGTCTTCCGTTAATTGCGTTCCGTCTACCCATTGACCGCTATAAAGATAACGTGCCGAAGTTTCTTTTTTATGAATCAATACTGCCATTTTGTTAGGTGATAACTCAGACAGGTCTATATCTTCCGTCAGTTCGAAATAAGAAACTAAGTCTGCCGTAAAACTCCAACCGCTACCGTTATTACATTGTTCGGAATGGGTGGTTTTTATTTTGCCTGCATTAACTCCCGAAACGAAATTACGGAATTGCTCCGGAGTGGAAATTTTATAAGCAGTTGCTTTAGTCTTTCCGTCTCCGCCGTTGTTCCAGTCAGATTGCGCAAAAGAAAAATTCGATAAAATAAGCAGCGAAAGGGCAATAATACAATTTCTCACTACTTTCAGCGACGGAAGAATACGCTTCCTACTCGCCGCATCATATTGTTGCAATAGCAACAACACAATGCCATTAACAGCATTTGCTTTCATTTTTTTGGGTTTTTGTTTCTGTTTAAATTTTATTAAATCAACGTTCCGAAAAAAGGTTTCCCCTCTTTCAAACGGTTTGCAAAATTAGTAATAATTAAGTTTATGGCAAAATATTTCTGAAACAAATTAGCCTAACCTTATTTCTCCAAATTAAGAATAAGAGTAAGTATCAAAAATTTAGATTATAAAAAAAATAGGTTAAAAAGATTGTTTTTTTATTCAAAAAATCCTTTTAACCTATCCGAATACTGAGCTTTCAAAAGCAGAAAACCTACTTTCCTTTCAATATTTGCTTATATTGTTTATCATCTTTTATTATCTTGATTGCCGTTTGCAGTGTCTCATCATTTTGTTGTACGGCTTTGTAATAGTAACGGCTGCCGTAAAGATTGCGTGCTATGAATCCTTTAAGGTTAGATTCAATGTAAGCATTTGAATTTTTGGCAGCCTCTTTCTGTTTTTCGTCTTCCCTTTTCGCCTTTTCAATTATCTCTTTCATCATATCTCCGCTTTTAAGTACTTCTTCGGCGTAATCAACATAGGAAGAATACGTTTTATTATCATTTTTTGAACTCTCTTTTAAGTACTCAGTAAACATATTGTTTACCCATTCAGTCTTAATTTCAGAAGGACGGACTCCTTTTTCTTCGGCATAACGTTCAAAATCTTTCATCAATCCCAATGAATTCCAAGCCTTGTCAAAATCATCAAAAGTAGGATAGGTCTGAAGTATCTTTTCCCTGTTTTCTTCCGCCCAAGTAACTGAATAATCATTGAAAAGATTTTTACTTCTCAAGTTTATAAAATAATCGGAAGCCCTGCTCGTATCCATAGGAACAAATATATCCGGCATAATTCCTCCTCCGCCGTAAACAAGTCTTCCGTTATTGGTGTAGTATTTCAAAGAATCGGCAAAGGAGATGCTGTCTGCATAGACCATTTCTCCGTGAGAGTAGCGTTTTTGCCAATCACGCTGATATTCATCTGCACCGTCTTCGTATGATTTTTGAATACAACGCCCTGAAGGAATGTAATATCTGGCTGTTGTAAGTCTTACCTGCGAGCCGTCTTCCAAATTGAGCGGTCTTTGCACCAATCCTTTTCCGAAAGTCCTCCTTCCTATTATCACACCTCTGTCCCAGTCCTGCACTGCGCCCGATGTAATCTCCGAAGCCGAAGCCGTGTACTCGTCAGTTAAAATAATAAGGTTTCCTTTCTCAAAAGCGCCTTTACGTTTTGTGGTTTTCCACTCTTGACGCGGTTGTTTAACGCCTTGAGTGTAGACAACCATTTTTTCTTTTGAAAGAAACTCTTCACAAATCTTGAAAGCAGACTCCAAATATCCTCCTCCGTTACTTCTCAAATCAAAGATAAGTTTCTTCATTCCTTGATTTTGCAAATCCTTTATTGCATTGCGCAGTTCTTCATCTGATTTCTGAGCAAAACGTCTCAATGCTATGTATCCGATTTGGTCATCTATCATAAACCAAGTATCGATACTGTTAAGCGGAATGTTATCCCGCTTAATATTAAATGTGATTTCACCTTTTCCTTGTCTTTGAACACCGACCTTAACCATTGTTCCCTTCTTTCCTCTCAAATGATTCATCACCCAATCGTTCTTTATACTGTCACCTGTTGCGGCAGTATCGTTCACTTTCACTATTCTGTCACCCGGAAACATACCTACCCTTTCCGCAGGTCCGTCTGCAACAACGTCCATAACGTGAATAGTATCATTGAGTATCTGAAACGTCACCCCTATTCCTATTATGTTACCCTGCAAAGGTTCATTCATCTTCTGTACATCTTGCTTGGGAATATATACAGAGTGCGGATCAAGTTGTTTAAGCATTGACTCAATACCCTTTTCCGTCAA
>JAFVAP010000102.1 GCA_017480455.1 Bacteroidales bacterium
GCCTCAGTAGGTAAACGGAATTTGAGTCTTGTCTTTAGATTTAACTTTCTAATAAAATTTTGACAGTCTTCCCAACTCACAGTTTCAACGGGTTTTTTAGCACCCTTAAAATGAGATGGATTCTTCCCCATAACAGCCCGCCAAAGTTCCTGCGTTACAGGAGTCTCTCCGATATAATAGTCTCTAAGTGTTACTTTATGAACAGGAGATTCGCTACTCCATGCTTCAGCATCGTAATTATCGCCATTCTTATTCTCTCTCTGTGCTCCCATCAAAAACATTCCTCCCTCAACATGAATCATATTGAACTTGACATCGCCTACTTGAATTTCTTCGTTTTCAATCATATCTTTTTTATTTTCTTTTCACTCAACGGAGAGAACAAGACGCAAGCCGAGGTCGTCGTACCAGTTCTTTGTACCGTAGTGACGATACGACAGACGACAATACCTCGCGTCATCGCTCCAACTACCACCGCGGTACACTCGGTAGCGCCCCATATAGAAAAGAAGATTCATGTCTTGACACCATTCCCATACGTTACCAGTCATATCATATACGCCAAGTTCATTTGGCTTTTTTTTCTTAACAGGATGTGTCTCGTTTTTTGCGTTAGCACTGTACCATGCGACCTCGTCAATGTTATTACTACCGGAATATTTATAACCCTTAGACTTAACTCCTCCCCGTGCTGCAAACTCCCACTCTTCCTCAGTAGGTAAACGGAATTTGAGTCTTGTCTTTTGATTTAACTCCTTAATAAAATCTTGACAGTCCCGCCAAGTCACCCTTTCAACGGGATTTTTAGCACCCTTAAAATGAGATGGATTCTCTCCCATAACTACCTGCCAAAGCTCCTGCGTTACAGGAGTCTCTCCGATATAATAGTCTCTCAGTATTACTTTATGAACAGGACGCTCGTCATCAAATGCTTCAGCATCGTAATTATCTCTATTCTTATCCTTGCTCTGTGCACCCATCAAGAACGTTCCTCCCTCAACACGAATCATATTGAACTTGACATCGCCCACTTGAATTTCTCTGTTTTCAATCATATCTCTTTTATTTTCTTTGACGGTATATAATTCTTTGCAAAGCAGTCATAATTACACCAACTAATATTTCTACTGAAAAGTTTGTGAAAGCATTTCAAATTCCCTATGAGGAGAACTACCTTCGTACAATATTCTGTACACTGCCTCAACTATAGGAATTTCTACTTTTAATTCATGGTTTATCTTATGAATACCGTCAGCCGAATAATACCCCTCAGCAATCATTTCCATTTCCAACTGAGCGGAGCAAACGGAATATCCTTTGCCTATCATCTGTCCGAAAGTCCTGTTCCTGCTATGCTGAGAATAAGCGGTAACAAGCAAATCTCCCAAATAAACCAAACGGTTTATCTCCCTTTCCCGCCTATCTACAACATTAAGAAAACGCTTCATCTCCATACTTGCATTGGAAATAAGAACTGCAATATAATTATCGCCATAACCGAGACCGAAAGCAATACCCGCTGCAAGGGCATAAACATTTTTAAGTACGGCAGAATATTCTATACCTTCAATATCGTCCGATATAACTGTCCTTACATATTTGCAGGCAATATTATCGGCTATCGTCTCAGCAAGATTTCTGTTCTCACTTCCGCAGGTAAGATAAGTCAAACGCTCTTCGGCAATCTCTTCTGCATGGGAAGGTCCACTCACAACGACTTGAGATGAATAAGGAATGTTGCAACGCTTCCTGAAAAAAGATGAAACAATTGACACCTCATCAGGAATAATCCCTTTGGTAGCAATAACAAGCGTTTTGTCTTTTAAATCCTCTGCGTCTACCCCTTGAAAACTTTTTTTCACAAAAGCTGAGGGTATAACACAAAACAGAGTATCTGCTTCACGTATTATTGCCTTTATGTCAGTGGAAATCCGAATTTTTTCTTTCGGCAGTTCGCATGAGCGCAAAAACAAAGGATTGTGTCCTTTGGAAAGGACACCCTCCTTGATTTCCTCTTCCCTCACCCACCATAAAATCTTATCGTGTTTTTCAGAGAGAATCTTTACTATTGCCGTAGCCCAAGAACCGCTGCCTAAAACTGCTGCGTTCATCATCATTTATCAGCTTTAAGACATGGGATTATAATCCCAAAACTTTTCTTCCCTGTTCAAAAACTATATCTACAGGAATACCTTTGGAATTTATCTTATCTAAATCCTTTTGAAGTTCTTTACTTATAACGGCATTTTTCTTTGAATAGTCTGCTGCCTTGTTATAATCTCCCATTCCTTCCATTTCAAGCAGTAAAGCGCTCCAACCCTCTATGGCTTTCTGTGCTTTGGCAAAGTCAATGGTGTAAATACCTTTTTTATCCCTTTTAAAAGCACCTGCCTTTAAGAAATAGTTGTAACACATCAAATTTGCCCTGCCGTGAGCCTCTGTTGCGCCAAAACGTATAGAACGGAGAAGTCCTGCTACAAAAGTAGCGATACATTGTTCTTGAGTCAAGTTTTTAACTTCTCCTCTTTTTATCAATTCGTTTACCATATACAATCCAAGTACGTCTGCTTTTGCTTCTTCGTAAGCAGAATATTCGCCCTGCAATGCTTGACGGCAAGGACCGTTACCTGTTATAGTATTCTTTATTCCCAATCCGTGAGCCACCTCATGGAACATTACATCTGAGAAAAATGCATCAAAATTTATCAATTTCAACTGTTCGGGATTCATAACCTGCTCTGCAATAGGAACAACTATAGCATCAAACTTAGCTTTCATCGCATTTTTTAATTGCAATCTTCTTGAACCCTTTGCTAACTGGACTTTCTCATCGTTCGGAAGATTAATCGCTATAGTCTTTCCTGCGGCGTTGCAATCACCTGCATAATAGACTACATCATAAACATTGAGGTCTGACTCTGTTCCCGGAACTTCTTGTTTGAACTTATCATCACAAGGAAGTCCTTTCTGCAAGTCAGGTAACAACTTAATATACTTTTGCAACGATTTGCTCCAAACGGGGTCCTTTACCAAAACAAAGGCTTCAAAAGAGGTCTTAAGACCGAACAACTCATCATCATAATTCTCTATAGGACCTACAACAAAATCAAGATTGGAGTCTTTCATATCCATCCATGCCATATCAGAAGCATAGTAATCATTAGTGCGCAAAGCATTTATTCTTCTCATCAGATAATTTCTCATACCTTGGTTGTCGCAATAAATAATTGCTTCTTCCATTAGCTGAATAGCTTGGTCTATCTTGTTTTTGTATTCTTCATAATAACCCTTCACTATAAGTTTTCCTGCTTTATCCCTCCTCAAAACCGTATACTGTGAATTTTTTGCTTCGTCTTTCAAAGCATAAAACTCCTCTTTGGTCATATCCTCGGGATAAAAATTAACTCCGGGTGCTTTTTCTCTGTAGCCTTCTACAAAAGGTTTCCACTCTTCCATTCTATCCCAAAAGCCATAGTTGATAAGAGCAAACTCTCTCTCCCATTTGTCTTTGTGTCTCAAAACTTCCTGTTTGTTACCGAAAGCCTGCTGCCAATAAATATCGTCCATGATTTTTGCAATATCAATAAACAATCCCACCATCTTTTTTTCATTGTCAGTAAGATGGGATAAATCCGTTTTAAGCTGAACCGTAGCGTATTGTTCTACCTTTTCCTGTATTGTCATTGTTTTGTTTTTTTGAGCCTGTGAAACAAAGCACACAAGCAAACCTAAACCGATTAATATTATTCGCTTCATAATCTTTGTGTGTATTTAATTATATTATTACAAATGCAAAAATATAAAATTTTATTTACATTATTAATTTATTTAACTCTATGTTTACTTTATCAACTTAGTTTTATATCCCATAGAAGATAAGATTTCAGAAACTCTTTCCCTAAAATCACCCTGCAGTATAATATCTCCGTCTTTTGCACTGCCGCCTACACTGCATTTAGTCTTCAATGTCTTTGACAGGGTCAATAAGTCTTCCTCCTTTCCTATAAATCCCGTAACAAGCGTCACTTTCTTGCCTGCCCGTTGTTTCTTATCCAAGCATATTTTCAAAGTCTGCTTGGCAGGAGCAAGTGTTTCACACTCCTCATTTTCAAAGTCTTCATACACAAAGTCGGGATTAGTAGAATAGACTATACCGTCTCTGTTTTTATTTTTGTTGCTCATAGATAATTTTCTTTATTTGTTCAAGTATTTTCAATTCACTCAGAAACGGTTGTTTGTTTTTCTCATCGGGAACTATAACATTGAGATTTTGCGGATTGACAGAGAAGTTCAAAACATTGCCTTGGTAACTTATTCCCTCTCCGTCAAGGTTCAAAATTCCGTCAGAGAAGTTTTTTAACTGAACCTCTTTGGCTCTTATAGTCTCAACGTAAGGGCTTTTATCCATTTGATGAAAGAACATCATCTGAACAATCAAAGGAGCCAAAACTACAGGCGGTTTTTTCACAATCACTATATCCAACAATCCGTCATTCAAGGATGCTTTCGGCGCAATGACGGCATTGTACCCGAACTGATTGGAATTCATAAAAGAAATAAAAAGAGCTTCCTTTTCTACCTCTTTGCCGTCTATGACCATAGTGTATTTTTTCGGAATGTAGTTGAGATAATCTTTCAAAACAAGGCGCAGATATGTTTGAAAACCTCTTGTGGTATTGCCTGTGAACTCTTTTGCAATCAAAGCATCAAAACCCACTCCCGCAACCGAAGCGTAAGGCATATCGTTCAAATTAACCGTATCTATATTCAAGTGATTGTTATTATTGATTACGGCTATTGCTTTTTCTGTTTCCAAGGGTATGTGCAAGCAACGTGCCAGACCGTTGCCCGAGCCGGCAGGTATGATGCCGAGTTTGACATCAGAGTTTATCAATCCTCTGACACAATCATTGATAGAGCCGTCTCCTCCCACTGCAACAACGGTATTGTATTTTTCTTCTACGGCTTGACGGGCAATCTCCGTAGCGTGATGCGCATACTGAGTATAGGCAATGGAATATTCAAATTTGTCTTTATTGAGTAAGAGTTCCAAATTCTTCTCCACCGTTTTTTGTTTACCTATACCCGAAACAGGATTTATTATAAAAAGTATCTTCTCTTTCATAACACAAAAACTTTCTGCAAAAGCGCTGATGATAAATCTCTATATAGCATACTCTCTCCAAGAATTTTCGAAATAGCATAAAGACCTTACTCCTGCACTGCACAGAATGTCTTTAGCCTCATCAAAATAAAAATCAGTTTCATCTCTTTGATGACAATCCGAAGCCAAGATAAACTTCAGTCCTTTTGCGTTTAATTCTTTCCAAAAACGTTTGGAGGGATAGTAATCATTGTGACGTTTCTTGTAAAGCCCACGCGTGTTTATCTCACAAATAACTCCGTGTTCTATCATCACGCTAAACAAGTCCCACAATAAATCTTGGTACCATTTATCTTCAACCGAAAAATACCTTTCTCTGTTGTGCATAGTTATTTTGTAACAATGCGCTATTACATCCACCTTATTTTTTTCCAACATGTGGATTTGTTGCTCAAAATAAGTCCTTACAGCACGTCTTATATCAGCATTGA
>JAFVAP010000103.1 GCA_017480455.1 Bacteroidales bacterium
AGCAAACATAATAAGAGAAAATCTGTAAGAATAATTCGCCATACGCATTCCTGTTTTCAGCGGCAGATGTTTTGACAAAGGGAAATTAAGGTGTAAAAACATTTCGCTGCATCGCCTTATCAAACGGATATGTCTAAGAAACAGACCTCTGAAAACGGAATGCCACGGATTTATTGCCCAAGTGCAATGAGTAATACAGTGATTGGCTTTGATTGAAGTCATGTTTGCTCATCTGATAAGGGCGGAAAGAACGACTCTAAGTAAGTCTTGCGTAAATATTTTGAAAAGAAAAACTTATAAGGATTAAATTCAGAATAACTTTACGCTGAAAAGAGGTGAATTGAATATTTTTACAGACACTCAACATTTGAAAACAATACGTACAAAAACAAAAAACAGTCAGCAACAACAATGAAGCGGAACACTGAATTACTTTCTCATAAGAATAAAACTCTGTTATTCGTTGTTATTTACTTATTGTTGGCTCTTCCTGTTTTGTTTTTGTGGTCGGGAAATCATCCTTTGTTTATTTGGGACGAAAGCAGAGTTGCCGAAAACAGTCTTGAGATGATGCAAAACGGCAATTTGATTGTCACAACCTTTAACAACGAAACCGAACATTGGAACACCAAACCGCCTTTGCTTAACTGGTTGCAAGTCTTGTCAATGAAGATTTTCGGGATTTCCGAATTGGCAGTGAGAATACCTTCATTGATTGCAGCAATTCTTATGGGTATAACACTCATTCTTTTTTTTAAGAGACTGAAACTTACTTCTGTCGGTTTTTTGTCTGCAATCTTTTCCCTGTGTTCTTTCGGGCTGGTTTACTATCATTGTTTCCGTTCAGCGGATTACGATGCTATGCTGACTTTTCTTACTCTTGCCTATACGCTTTCTTTCTTCATCTACACCGAAACGGAAGAAAACCGATATTGTTTGCTCTTCTTTCTGTTCTTATGCTTGGCTTTTCTGACCAAAGACATACAATCGCTGATACCTTTGCCGATGCTGATTGTGTATGTAACGGTAAGAAAGAAACTTAATTTGATTTTTAAAAACAAATACTTCCTTATCGGAGTGCTTTTATTTATTATCATCACTGCGGGTTATTATTTGCTGAGAGAGAATGCTGACAAAGGTTTCATCGCTGCTGCATTTTCAAACAACACAAGCGGAAGATTTACCTCTGCTTTAGAGAATAACGGCGGTAGTTTCTTTTATTATTTCCGCAGAGTTTTATTTTCGGACTTTGTTCCTTTTTCTTGGCTCGTTCCTGTCAGTTTTCTTATCAACATTCGCTCAAAAGACAGCCTCAAAAAAAGGACTTTCTTTTATTTCTCCTCAGTTTCCGTCTTTTACATCTTGATTATATCCCTTTCACAAACAAAAACACGTTGGTATTCCGCACCTGCAATTCCTATGCTCAGCATTTGCGCTACCTCTTTCTTCGATTACCTGTATTCGTACTTAAGAGACAGAGACCTAAGGCAAAGAAAACTCATTCTCTTTGCTGCTTTATTTGTTTTATGTCTTCCTCCCTACACAATAAATATAATAAATATTCGCAATCAGACGTTTAAAAGGGAAAAGGAATTCTACTCCGGAATTTACCTAATGAAAGATTTGGCTGAGGGAAAGATAAAATACGACAATGTTTTTTACTTAAAGGACAAGCAAGAGAACGAACAAAATTCAGTGTTTTATTTTAATCTTCTTAAAACCAAGGGAAAGCACATTTATTTGATAGACTCAGAGGAGATAAAAGAGGGTATGATTGTTCAGATTAACCGTAAACTGACGCAAAAACTTGTTAAAGAAAAATGGGAATACAAGAAACTTTGCGGTGAGACTGAGGCTGAGATTGTGGAAATAAAAAAACATAAAACCTCTGAGCAGGAAACATGGTAGAAAATCTTTGATTAGAGTTAATAAAATAAAACGATACGGACAGCAAAGTAAAGAAACACTGAAGAAAAACTTACATTCAAAAAACTGCATTGCGAAGATAAAGCAACAATAATAAATTTAAGAACAGAAAAACAAGAAAAGAATTATGACATACACAGACAAAGAAAAAAACTTTAAGCGATTTACCGTCACCACTGCCCTACCCTACGCCAACGGACCTATACATATAGGTCACATGGCAGGGGTTTACATTCCTGCGGACATATATTGCCGTTATCTAAGAATGATGGGCGAAGACGTTCTTTTCATCGGCGGCAGCGATGAGCACGGTGTACCCGTTACAATAAGGGCTAAAAAAGAGGGTTGCACTCCTCAAGACGTTGTAGACAGGTATCACTCCATTATAAAGAAATCTTTTGAGGATTTCGGCACGTCTTTCGACATCTATTCCCGCACAACAAGTCCCACTCATCAGAAAACAGCCTCGGATTTCTTCCTTAAGTTGTACCAAGAGGGCAAATTCATAGAACAAAGCAGCCAACAATACTACGATGAGCAAGAAAAGACCTTCTTAGCCGACCGTTACATCACAGGCACTTGTCCTGTCTGCGGCAACGAACGTGCTTACGGCGACCAGTGTGAAAGTTGCGGAAGTTCCCTTAACGCAACTGATTTAATCAATCCTAAGAGTGCTTTGAGCGGAAACGCTCCTGTATTAAAGGAAACCAAGCATTGGTTCTTG
Organism: Bacteroidales bacterium; assembly: GCA_017480455.1. Taxonomy (GTDB): domain Bacteria; phylum Bacteroidota; class Bacteroidia; order Bacteroidales; family P3; genus Scybalousia_A. The sequence goes on from JAFVAP010000103.1 coordinate 2,651, forward strand.
CCTTTAAACGATTACGAAGCCTTTTTGAAGAATTGGATATTGGAAAACCACAAAGAGTGGAAGACAAACGTTTATGGTCAATGCAAGTCTTGGCTTGACAACGGATTACAGCCGAGAGCAGTGACGAGAGATTTGGATTGGGGAATAAAAGTTCCGCTTGAAAACGCCGAAGGCAAGGTTTTGTATGTTTGGTTCGATGCTCCGATAGGATATATCTCAAACACGATAGAGTACGACAAAGATAACTGGCAGCAATGGTGGAAAAGCAAGGACACAAAGCTTGTTCACTTCATAGGAAAGGACAACATAGTCTTTCATTGCATAGTTTTCCCGTCCATGCTTAAAGCCGCAGGAGATTATATCTTGCCCGAGAATGTACCTGCCAATGAGTTCTTGAATTTAGAGGGCGACAAAATCTCCACTTCCCGCAATTGGGCGGTGTGGCTTAACGAATACTTGGAAGATTTCCCTAACAAACAAGACGTACTTAAATACGTGCTTTGCGCAAACGCACCCGAGACAAAGGACAACGACTTTACATGGAAAGATTTCCAAACAAGAAACAACTCCGAACTTGTTGCTATCTTATGCAATTTTATAAACAGAACAATAGTTCTTACTCATAAATATTTTGAAGGTAAAGTTCCTCAATTGAATACTTTAAATGATTTGGATAAACAAGCGATTGAGGAAATCAAACTCTACCCCGAAAAGATAGGAACGCTGATAGAGACTTATAAATTCAGAGATGCGTTGTTTGAACTTATGAATTTGGCGCGCTTGGGCAACAAATATTTGACTGAAAATGAGCCTTGGAAAACCATAAAGACGGATAAAGAACGCACGGCTACCGTTTTGAACATCTCTTTACAGATATGTGCAAATCTTTCCGTACTTATGGAGCCGTTTATCCAGTTTTCAGCCTATAAACTTCAAGAGATGTTGAATTTAAAGGGGCTTAAATGGTATGAGGCAGGAAGTGTTGAACTTCTGAAAGCAGGTCATAGCATAAACGAAGCGCAACTGTTGTTTGAGAGAATAGAAGATGCTGAGATACAAAAGCAACTGGATAAATTGGAAGCAAGTAAAAAAGAGAACGCCCTTAACAACGCTCAAGCAGAGCCTCAAAAGGAGAACGTAAGTTTTGATGATTTTTCCAAAATGGATATCCGCGTAGGTACTATACTTGAAGCCGAGAAAGTGGCAAAAACAAAAAAACTGCTGAAACTTACTATAGACACAGGCATAGACAAACGCACCATTGTAAGCGGAATAGCTGAATATTACAAACCCGAAGACATCATCGGCAAACAGGTAAGCGTTCTTGTAAATCTTGCACCTAAGAACTTAAAAGGAATAGAGAGCCAAGGAATGATACTTATGGCTGAAAACCCTGACGGAGAACTTGCTTTCGTTTCTCCTGTCAAGACCATAAAAAACGGAGGAACAATCAAATAAACAACACTCCGACCTTTCAAAACAGGGTTTGACTCAAACAAGGTCAGACCCTGTTTTTTTTATTCTGCGGTTAATAAACAGGGAATTATCCTCTCTAAAAAATCAAAACCGAATGACAAAAAAATAAAACTTGATTTGAGAAAAATAAAACGAAGTTTCAGATTTCTGAAATCAAGTTTCAGTAAAATAAAACGAAGTTTCGGCAATGTAAAACTTCGTTTTATTTTCACCACATCTATCTTGCTAAAAGACAGAGTCTTGATTTATCATAGAAAGAAGATAAATTCTGCCTCTGAAATTTTGATATTATCATATTTATTCCTACCTTTGCCACTTTGAATTTTTAATAAACAACTATTACTTATGAAGACAAAAAATATACTTTTTATCCTCATGTCGGTTATTTCCTTAGCTTCGGCATACAATACTTCGGCGTGGAATTTCTATGCGGAGAATAATGACGGCGTAAGGATTTATTATAATATCATCTCTTCTGATAATCATACCGTAGAGGTAACCTACGGCAGCGAAGCCTATAATTCATATTCGGGAAACGTAGTTATACCATCCGTTGTTGAATACGACGGACAAGAATACACTGTAATACGTATAGGATACAATGCTTTCTTGCGCTCTTCGGGGCTGACAGGTATATAAATGCCTTCAACAATTGTATCACTTGAGGCAAACTGTTTCAGAGAGACAGGACTTGTTACGCTGAATATTCCCGAAAATGTCACAAGTATATCAACTACAAGTTTCATTGACTATTGCGAAAGTTTGACAACAATAAACGTCTCTCCCGATAACCAAGTCTTTGCCTCAGATGACGGCATACTTTTCACCAAATCAAAACATACTATCCTGCGTTGCCCTACGGGAAGAACGGGTTCGGTTTCGGTTATCCCGTCTGTTGATACCCTTGGTTACAATGCTTTTTCCATGTGTCATTATGTAACTGATATAAGTTTTCAAGGAAATATCATCTATTTAGATGACGCAGTCTTCTACGATTGCCGAAGTTTGACTTCAATGACAATTCCTGAGGGAATAACGGATTTGCCGAGATCTACATTCCAATCTTGCAGCAATCTTACCCAAGTCAATCTTCCGAATTCATTGGTAAGTATAGGAAACCAAGCTTTTTATTATTGTCAGCACCTCAGTTCATTTACGGTAACTGAAAATGTGTCTTATATCGGCCAAGGTGTTTTCGGCGGTTGCTCGGATTTACAATCTATAGACGTTGTAGAGAATAACCAATATTTTTCTTCCGTTGACGGTGTCCTTTACAACAAAACCATTAGCACCCTCGTAACCTGTCCCGGCGGAAAGAGAGGTGAACTCAACATACCCAACACTGTAGAAAATATTGTTTCAATGGGAGTTATGAATTGCGGATATCTAACCTCCGTTACCATACCTAATTCCGTTACTGATTTGGGTACTTATTTTCTTTACAACTCAAGCCAAATCCATTCTCTGACTATACCGGGCAGTGTAAGCCAAATAAAAAGTTATGCCTTTGCCCACTGCTACGGATTGCAAGATATAGAATTAGAAGAAGGCATTCAAATCATAGATAATAATACTTTCATAAGCTGCAGTTCACTAAGTCAAATCACACTGCCAAGTACCGTAACTTCCATAGGAAGCAACGCTTTTTCGAGCGACTACAATCTAAAGGTCTTACGCAGCAATGCCGTAACCGTTCCTCAGTTGAACTTAAACGCTTTTCAGTTGATAGGTACTAACATAGCAATAGTTCCGTGCGAAGCCAAACAAGATTATTTGGCAAACGGCACTTGGAGTTCCAAATTCATAATTCTCTGCGATGATGACTTACAAAGCAGTTGTTATCACCCTGTTGCAAGCTTTGAAAACGTAAGCATAACACAGAACAATCCTTTTCAATGGAGGGGAAACCAAGTCTCGGGAACAGGACAATACATAGACATACTGCAAACTCAAGATTTAACCTGCGACAGCATAATTGCGCTCAAGGTATCTTTGATTTCAGACACCACATTTCCTTGCCAAGTCACGGCAATATATCCTTTTAACGGAACATTTCAAAATCCTTTTTATGACAATGTTTGGTTAAGTGACAGACAAGTTATAAATACCAATACCTCTGAAATGGATGAAAGAACCCAAAACCAACTGAGAGTTATTCCCGAAGGAAGTAACTATTCTTTCCGTTTAGGTAACAATTCAACGGGAGCGCAGGCCGAGGCAATGAGATTTGTTTACACCGTGGACACAGCTATAAGCGATATTGTGATATTTAAATATGCTGCCGTCTTGCAAGACCCTCAACATGACGAATCCATGCAACCGCGCCTTACTTTCAAAGTAAGTGACGCTATGGGCAACACCATAGATTCCCTTTGTACCTTTGCAGACTTCAGAGCCAACGCTTCTTTGGGCTGGAACAGTATCGGCAGCGGTTCTAACGTAATTCTTTGGAAGGATTGGACGACTATAGGACTTGATGTTTCACAATACAACGGCCAAAACATATATCTGACTTTCACAACATACGATTGCGGCGAGGGAGACCACTACGGCTATGCTTATTTCACGCTTGACTGCGCCAATAAGAAAATCACCTCCGACAACTGCGGAAATGTGACCGAGAATACTTTCTATGCACCCGAGGGATTTGAATATCAATGGTATAATTCCGAAAATCCTCAAAACATTCTTTCGACAGAGAGATATTTAAGCGTAGACCAAGCAGGCGAATATATATGTAAATCGTCTTTCATCGGCAATCCGGATTGTTTCTTCCTCCTTTCGGTAAATTCGGGAACAAGATACCCTTATGCTCAGTTCACTTATGAGACGGAGGAATGCAGCAACGGATTGCAGAAAGTTCAGTTTTACAACAACAGTTTGGTAACAAAAGACGAGTATCACCAAATTTTGACAAACGAACGTTGCGATAACTCCTACTGGGATTTCGGAGACGGAGAGACAAGTACTGAAGACAATCCGTCGCATTGGTTTGAGAACGGTTCTTTTTCAGTAACTCTTGTTTCCTCTTTAGCCAACGGACAGTGCGAAGATGAAATTTCACAGGAATTAAACATAACTTGCTCCGATTTAACTCTTGCTTTTGACACCGTTATTCAAGGAGGCTACTACATGGATTTTCATATAACACAGGATACTGTCATATTTGACACCCTTGTTTCCTCGCTCGGAAACGATTCCGTAGTGAAACACTCCGTCGTTACTTTGCAAGCAATCATCAATCAAGCAGACACGACAGTTTTATGCGGCACTTCGGAGTGGGAAAATCTGACTTCGACAAGCACTGTCTTTGACACAATCAGAACAGAAGATGCTTTTGTCATTACACAATACAATGTAAATATTCTCCCTATAGAGAAAGAGATTATCAAAACCATTCCTCAAGGCAGTGAGTTTTTCTTCGGCGATGAGTATTTGAACCTTGAGGGAACTTATACCAAGACCTTCCAAAGCGAAAACGGATGTGACAGCATTGTTACGCTGCATCTCTATCTTGAGGGTTGCTATGCAAACATTCTTAACGGGGATACGCTTTGGGTAAGTGCATTAGAGGACACCGTTATACAACTTCAAGCCAACAACTCTGCAAAATACTACCGCTGGAGTCCTGCTTTGTATATAGACGACAGCACTTTAGCCTCACCGACAATAACTTTGCCTATAGGTGAAAGCGCAACTTACGTTTTGGAAACAATGTATGAGAGCAGCGTAAACCTAATAGAGAACGGCAATTTCGAGCAAGGCAACGTCGGATTTACAAGTGAGTACAACTACACTCCGTCAAGTCTAGGTGCTGATGGGTATTACACCATAGGAACCAATCCTAACAGCCATCATCTTGACTTTTCCGACTGCCCACAGCAAAGAAACATACTCATAGCTAACGGAAGCAGCGTTCCGAATACGGCAGTGTATGAAACAACTGTTGATGTCGTACCTAACACTGACTATGCCGTATCATTCGAAGCAACAAGCGTATTGTCGTATGTTCTCAATACGGCACGCTTTCAGTTTTCCGTCAATGGCGAAATGCTGGGTGATATTTTCACTATTTCGGATAATTCCTGCCAATGGAACACTTACTATCAGATTTGGAACAGCGGAAACAATCAACAGGCAACAATACGGATTATAAATCAAGTCTCAGCAGCTGCAGGTAATGATTTTGCCATAGCCAATATTCAATTCAAAGGTCTGTGCGTTGCAAAGGATACCTTGATTGTAGAGAATAATAACGTTCTTGACAAGAGAGATATAAATCTTTGTCAAGGAGAAGTTTATTCAGACTATCCTTTTGAGGATTTAGTTCAAAACACGGACTCATTGATAGTAAAAGAGGGAGAGATAAAAGACACTGTCTATAAAC
>JAFVAP010000104.1 GCA_017480455.1 Bacteroidales bacterium
ATTACGGCTATGTGTGATGCAGGGGAAGATAATTTTTCGCCCGACAGAACAAAAGCTTCCGTCGGCAGAGAATGATTGTGCCTTGCTGAGTTTTTTCTTTCATCGGCTGAAAGCAGGGAATTGGTGAAGTAAGGCGGATTGGAGACTATCAAATCAAAGTTTTCCCCTTCCTCAGATGCTAAATCTTGAAAAGAAATTTGTTTTGCACTCAGTCTTTCTTTCCAAGGTGAGTTGCGAAAGTTGTCATTGCTTTCATCTACTGAATTTTTGTCCGTGTCAATTCCGAGTATGTCGGCCTGTCGGAAAATCTGGGCGCAGCATAGGGCAATTATTCCGCAGCCTGTTCCTACGTCAAGAACGGAATGTATCTTTGCGGCATGCTCTTCTTTGAAAAACTCATTGAGAAAGGAGGCTAAGAGTATGCTGTCTGTACCTACCTTCATGGTGGAAGCAGAATGGTTGAGAGCAAATTGCTTACATCTGAACTCCATATTTGAAATCGGTTTAAGATTTTTTTCTTCCGTGAAAGTGAACAAGGATTTTTCTTGTGTACAGGCGTTTTAAATCTTTTTTTATCCTTGCAAACGAAGATACGTTCCTTGCAGAACGTGAAATTCTCAGTGAGTTTTCATTCTCTGAAGTTTTGCCTCTTAGGGAATAACCTTGTGTATAAGCATCGGCAATGGAAGCATTGAGTTCAAAACCTATGATAACAACGTAGGCATTCAAATAAATCCAAAGCAGAAAGATTATCATAGCCCCTATAGAGCCGTAAAGAGCGTTGTAACGTGAGAAATGAATGATGTACCAGTTAAATCCTTGAGACAGAAGTATGAAGATAATGGTTCCGAGAGTTGCTCCTGCTGAAAAGAATTTGTATCCCGTCTTGTCTGCAGGTGCAACGTAGTAAATCAAAGCAAAAAGCAGATAGATGATAAAAACTATTATAACCCATTTGAGAACTCTCAGAATGTAGAATTGAACAAAGTTTTTTATGACATCGTATATAAAAAGATATAAAATAAGTTTCTTTGCAAAGAGAATAAGCAACATGCTGACTATGACAGCAAGGAAAACCCCGACAACAATACCTACGCTTATGAGCCTGCGTTTCCAAGCAGGGTGTTTTTTGTTTGTGTGTTGCGAATAGTTGAGAGAGAGCAGCAAAGCATTGACTCCCGACGATGCAACGAAGATGGAAGACAAAAAACCTATGGTCATCAAACCCTTGTGTTTGTGATTCATCAAGTCGTTTATTGTAGAGGTGATGAAATCTCCTGCACTGTTAGGAATAAACTCGCTTACGGTCTCAATGATTTTTTCGGTCAAAAACTCCAAATGAAGAAAGGGTAGGAGAGAGACTATGAAAAGTATAAGCGGAAACAAAGACAGGAAGAAATGAAAACTTACTGCCGCACTCCGTTGGTTCAATGCACCTTTGGTCAATCCTTTTATGAAAAAGACGACAACGTCAAAAACAGGAACTTTTTGAAATCCCGGTAAGACTAAAAGCCTTGAATAGTGCAGCAATTTTCTGACAGGACGCCAGTAAATGAGTTTTCTGGCGTATAACTGCCATTGTTTTTTATTCATCTGCAAGCAAACTTATATCCAATGCTGAAATGTGATGTGTCAAAGCTCCTACTGAGATGAAATCTACGCCGCTTGCAGCGTAGTCTCTCAGAGTTTCTTTGGTAATTCCTCCTGAGCCTTCGGTCTCATAGCGTCCTCCGATAATCTCTACTGCTTTGGCCAAATCCTTAGGAGAAAAGTTGTCGAGCATTATTCTATCCACGCCGCCGCAATCAAGAACTTGATTGAGTTCATCAAAATTCCTTACCTCTATTTCTATTTTCAAGTCAAGATTGTTTTCTTTCAGATAACTGTTTGTTTTATTTATGGCTTGGGATATTCCTCCTGCGAAGTCAATGTGATTATCCTTCAGCATAATCATGTCAAACAGACCGAAGCGATGGTTATATGCTCCTCCTGTTTTTACGGCATATTTTTCCAACATTCTGAGTCCCGGTGTGGTTTTGCGTGTATCAAGAAGTCTTGTATGCATTCCTTCTATTAGGGATACGTATTCGTGTGTCGTTGTTGCTATTCCCGAAAGTAATTGCATATAATTCAAGGCTGTTCTTTCGGCTGAGAGTATTACCTTTGCATCTCCGCTTATCCTAAGAATAATATCGCCTTTTTTTATTAAGTCTCCGTCCTTTTTATACTTTTCCGTAGTGAGGGTTTTCTTTTTGTCCAATTCCTCAAAGACCATACAAAAAATATCCACTCCGCAAAGTACTCCGTCTTGTTTTGCAACAAGTTTGACTTTTCTTGTTTTCCCTTCGCCGACAGAAGCTAACGAAGAATAATCTCCCTGTTGAATATCCTCTGCAAGTGAAGTTTGTATATGCTTTCTTATAAATTCCGAATTCATTTTTCAGTCTTATTTTGATGTTATTATGAGTTTAGTTTGCCAAGAACTGTCCTTGCCGTTCAAAGTAAGGATATATGTTCCTGTTCTCAAGAATGAAAAGTCAAATTCATTGTCACCCTCCCTTAACTCATTCTCCCGTGAGTAAAGAAGTTTGCCCTCAGTGTTGTGAATGCTTATCTTAGCTCTTTGTTTTTCACTGCTGTTGAGAACAATCTTTCCGTTTGACGGATTAGGGGAAAGAACGAATTCATTATTGTTTTCTTTTAATTCTTCAAGTCCTACTTTGTATCTTACGTTTATTGAATACTCTTCGGAGTATTTTTGTAAGCATGAGCCGTTTTGAACAGATGCTCTGAACTTTATTACTCCCGGAACTTCGGGAACATAAGCTATGATGCTCTTGTTTTCACTCTCTTCTATGCTTGTCCAACTTGTGTCGAACATATTAGGTTCCCTAACCTGCCAAGTAAGAATAGAGCCTGTATATGCTTTTAAGCGCAGGGTGAGAAGGTCGTACATGTCAATATCTGTTATATCTTGGGGAACGGAAGCAATACTGCCTTCTCTGGTTTGGGCATCTATGATTATGGTAACATAATTGCTGGTGTCATTGGTATGACCCGATGTAACGATACGTGCATAGTAGAATGTGCCGTTAAGAGTTTCGGGACGCGGAGAATAATTTATCTGGTTGTTAAAAACACCCTCATCGCAGATTTCCCATTCCGTAAGGTCAAGAGAACGAATCCAAGTGTACTCATAGTCAATGCCGTTGCCACCTGTAGGAGTTGAGCCGTGGAGAGTTTGAGGCATGGAAGCACAAATGCGTTGGTCTTCGCTGATAGTGTTATTCTCCACATCGTAATAAGCAGTTGATATAGGTATTATCTCACCATAGGACACTCCAAAAGAGTTTTCGGCAAATGCTCTCACATAATGCTGTGTCATTATAGGTCTTTCGGAAATCTGAACGGTGAAATTGTCATCGGAAGAGTTGGAAACAATAACGTTATCCGATACTTCAGGGTTGTTATTCAAAGACCAGCAGACACCTTTGCGTGTAATAGGTGATTGACCTTGACTTTGAACGGAACAATTTACCGAAATCTCGTTGTATTGTGATAAATAAGCACTCTCTGTTACAATAACAGGAAGAAGAAATGTGGTATTGATTTGTATATTCTGCAAAAAGACGTTGTCAGACGCTTCTCCCTCCAAAGCAAAGGCAATGAAAGACCTGTCAGTCAAAGAAAGAGATGCAGAAACAGGGTATTCGGCGGACATGTATTCGGAATTGTTGAACTCAAGTGAAGTAATATCCTGCCAAGTTGAGTTAATACCCGATGAAAAGTAAATTTTAAGAGTTCCTTTTCCCTTGTAATTGAATTTAAGTCTTACATTGTCCATGTTAGCCAAAGAAAGTATAGGTGTAATCAATTTTTTACCCGTTTCTTCCGAAGAAACGACGGAGTAAGAAAATGAATTGTCATCATTAGCCGTCCAAGCGTTTTCTTGATTTGTGAAACAGTCGGACACTTGTGCAATATAAGGATACTGAGTTATGCGCGGACACTCAGTAGTGAAACTTATCTCTGCGCCGTATGAAATAACACCGTTGCTTATCGCAAACGGACGGAGATAATACGTGGTCTGTGGGTTGAGATTGTTTATTTCCGTTTGGTATTGTCCCGTGTTGCTGCCCGAAGAGTAATAAACCATATCATAAATTGTAGGTTCGGCACTTTCGCTCACTGCAAAGCCTTTAGCATCCAAAGGATTGATACCTGTTGAAATAAGATTGGCTTTAGCCGTTGCTGCATTGTCCAAAACATCACTTATTCCTATCGTAAGAACATTAGGATATGCCGCTGCGTTTTTTTCTGTTATCTCTATGTTGTCTAAATAAATTCCTCCTGCTGAGCGACAGGCAGATTGGAAAGCAATATACAGAGTAGAGCTGTTTTGAGGTAAATCCACTGTGTCTAAGGTCCAGTTATCCGTTCCTTCGGAATAGCTTTTTAAAAGAGTCCAATCGCTGTTCAGAGATGTTTTATAGTAAACGCTGATGTTGTCCCTGCGGTTGCCGATGTATTTTTGGTCGTAAGCAAACGATAAAGCAGGGGAAGAAAGTCTGTTTGTGTTGAACGGACCGCAAATAAGCTTCATCGAATACGCACCTATCTTGGTGTCACTGTTGATAAAGGCAAAACGTTCTCCGTCATAAGCGCTGTGGGTTATCTCTTCGTCTCCGTTAGTTATGATTTGCCATTTGTTACTTGCTTTATCGGGGTCTTGTTGTAAACAATTAACAAAGGCTTCGTTCTCTTCAAAAGATATTTTGTAAGGAAGAATGTCTATAATTCCGCACGGAGTTTTTATTTTCATCGTTTCGCCGTAGCCGATGTAGTTTCCGCTCTTTGCGTATGCTCTTACATAATAATAAGTGTTTGGTTCAAGGTCGGTTATATTTGCTGAAATATCCGTTCCGTTGCTGTATAAAACCATTGTTTCATCGTTTGTAGTCGGTACTTCATTGATAGAAGAGTAGCAAATTCCTTTTTCGCTTACTGAAGAGTTATTTGCACTTATCTCTGCCGTGAAACGGAGAGTGTCTCCGAAGAAATCAAAGGCAGTATTTGAAATATAAGGATAATTATCCCCGTCCATATAGACGAAAGTTACGTTTTTGCTCGAAGAATTTTCAACTATATTGTATACGGGTTTGTTTGTGTTGTCACCGTCGTAGGTTTTGCTGCCGGGAGTCGTCACATCAGTAAAAGAAGTCTTGCCTCCGAACGGAAAAGGATTGCTTCCGTTAATCACGTTAGGAGAACAAACAACTCTGTAACCTTCTCTTCCGGGGTTGCAATTTACACAGTTGCCTGTCAAATCCCATTGTGTTCTGTCTACATGGTAAATCAGCATTCCGTGTCCCGGAAGATGAGTGTCGAAACCGCGTTGTTGTCGGTTTTCAAGTATGAAATATTCCGCTGCGGTATTCTTTATGCGGAATGCTTTATAGTTTTCGTCCAGCGGAAGTAAGGTATATGAGCCTCCTTCGGTTATTTCTTCTATCGTTACGTAGTTACGGAAAGACATTTCCGTAGCAGACCACAACGGAGGATAACCTCCGCCTCCGTTATAGTTGCCTGATGCCATCAAATCCCAGCCTCCCGGGTGGAAAGCTTCGGTTTCATTAATCATGTTTTGATAATGGGTGTCATAAAAGTCAGGAAGACCCAAGACATGCGAAAACTCATGACAAATAGTTCCTATCATCATAGGACTGCTTCCGAAATTCGCCATTCCCTCAAATTCAGATGAGCAGCCGTAATTATAAAAGGTTATTCCGTTTATGTTAAGCGGTTCCATAAGATGGCTTCTGTGCGGCCAGATAGTTTCTGATGAGTTGCCGGCTGCTTGAGAGAAACCTGCGTAGATAACATATACACATTCAACTTCTTCATTTATATTGCCGTTAGTAAATTCCGAGAAGTTTACTCCGTCATTGTGCGCTGCGTAAATGGCTTCTTGGATTAACTCTCTTACGTTTATATCTTTTTGAGTGTAGACAAAACCTTCATATTCTCCGTAATAATCGTTTCCGTAATAAGACAAGGGGCCGTTAGTAGTGTAAGGGCCGACAACGGAAGCGGAAACGTTGAGTTTGTTGTTGGAAGATGCAATGAAATAATCGTGAATACTGCCGCCGTTACCGTTTTCCGAATATCCGACTTGATTATACAGACGCTCAATGCTTTCAGATGAAGTTGTAAATTCAAAATCTGAGAAAGACATCAAAATAACCAGCATTCTGTAATTTTCTTGTACGGAAGAGGATTTTTGTTGTATTCTTCTTTCAAAATCAAAGCGCGCTGCGTTGTATTGATTTATGATGCTTAATTGCTCTTGCGAAAAGAACAAACCTTTTTTCAGAGAAGAAAGAAAAGATATTTCCTCTGCACTTCTTTCTTGCGGATTGTGGGCTAAAACATCTGAGAAAGCCAAATGACCTTTTGCGTCGCTGACAGCATAGACATAGTCTTTGTTTTTGTTTTCCAAAACGGTATATCCGTCAATCGTACTCGCCCAGTGCAAGCGTTCGTCTCCTTGAAGTTTCAATTCAAGTGTTGTTTTGTCGGATTGATTTACTATTATGTTGTTCGGTGTTGCAACAACTGCACGGACGTTCTGCATACTGAAGAACAGTGAAAGCAAAACTAAAAAAAATATCTTTTTCATCTTTTATTTTATGATATAATTTCTTATTTCAACAGATTGGGTGCAAAATTAATAATAATCTTTAAATTATCAAAACGCCCTGTAAAAAAGATAGGCTGATATAAGTTCTTGTCTGAGTTTTATTTAATCTCCTTAAGCAGTTCTTCTATCAAAACCCTGTCGTTTGATAAACGCGGAACCTTGTGCTGACCTCCGAGTTTGTTTTTAGATTTCAGCCAATTATAGAACAAATTTTCGGGAGCTATATGTACCGAAGGGCGTTGGAGTACTAAGTTTTTATATCTCTTGGCTTCATAATCAGAATTTACATCCTGCAATGCTTTATCGAAAATATCAATAAACTTTTCCATGTCTGCGGGTTTTGTTTTAAACTCAATTATCCATTCATGCCTGTTGATGTTTTCTTCTTTTGATTGAAGAGGAGCTCCTGTGTATTCCTTGAGTTCTGCATCCGTCGCCTTGCAAGCAATACTCAATGCCTTGTCAGCATTATCCACTATGATTTCCTCTCCGCACAGGTTGATGTAATTTTTTGTTCTTCCCGTAATCTTAAATCTGAAAGGATTTTTTTGAGTAAAGCAGACAGTGTCTCCTATTAAATATCTCCACAAACCTCCGTTGGTGCTGATAACCATTGCATAGTTTTTGCCCGTTTCAACTTCCGAAAGGTCCAAAATGCGTTTCGTTTCTTTGTTTAAATCTTCGAAAGGAATAAATTCATAATATATTCCGTAATCAAGCAGTAACAACATAGAATCTGAGTCAGTCCTGTCCTGCAAACCGAAAAAGCCTTCAGAGGCATTGTAAGTCTCCATATAGTTAATTGATTTCGGCAGCAGGGAAGCATATTGCTCTGCATAAGGACGGAAACTTACTCCTCCGTGAAAGTAAGCCTCAAGATTGGGCCAAACTTCCTCTATTTTCTTTCCTGTATATTCAATCACTCCGTTTAGGAGTACTGACATCCAAGACGGAACTCCCGATAGAGAGACAACGTTCTCATTGCTTACACTCTTAATCATAAGTTCCAATTTCTCTTCCCATTCGGGCAGAAGTGCAATATCTTTTTTCGGAACTCTGAACCACTCGGCCCAAAACGGCAAATTGTCTATTATAATGGCTGAAACGTCCCCGCAGAAAATATCGTTTCCGTATATGTTGTCCTGACGTGAGCCTCCCAATGCAAGGGAAGCACCCGAGAAAATATTGCTTTCGGGATGGTTGTTGCAATAAAGGGCAAGCATATCTTTGCCTCCCTTGTAGTGGCAATCTTCTAAGGATTCCTTGCTTACGGGAATGAGTTTACTCTTTGTTGAAGTCGTACCGCTCGATTTGCTGAACCATTTAATATCAGTGTTCCAAAGAACATTTTGTTCTCCTTTAAGAATGCGTTCAAAGAAAGGAAGCAAGGAGTTATAGTCATTCAGAGGAACACGTTCGTTGAATGTACCGTGATTTTTTATTGTTTTGTAATCATAGAACTTACCCCATACGGTGTCTTTGGCAGAGTCTATAAGGTAAGAGAAGACTTTGTTCTGCACTTCGATAGGATTGCGCATAAAATTCTCTATCTGCGGCAGACGCAAAAGCATTATTTTACTTATTAAGTTATTAAAAGGCATAAACTAATCTTTTTCTAAATCTACGGACTTGCAAAGTTACAATAAAATATATTTCCGTTGCAAAACGGAATATGAAAATATAAAATAAAATTTCTTCATTAAGGTAAAATTGACAGTGCTTAGGAATGAGTGCAATCAAACGTCGGAACAGTGAAACGAAGTTGCGTAAAAATAAAACTAGATTTCAGAAAATTAAAACGAAGATTCACGCCGCTGAAATCAAGTTTCGCTAAACTGAAACGAAGTTTTATTTTTCCTTTTCTTAATTCCCTGATAATGAGAGATTAAAAAAGAGGTATTTAAACCTAAAAACAAAAGTTTAAATACCTCTTGAGGCTTGTATAGTATTCTTTCCTCAGTGTTGAAACTTGAATTGGTCTTTATTATTTAAACATTTTGTAGACCAAATCATTAATATCGGTTCTTATGTTCATTTGTGCAAGTTTGTTAGGCGAAGCATAAGGATGTACTCTGTTGGAAAGAAAGATGAAAACGGTGTTGTTCTTAGGTTCAATCCAAAGATAAGTACCGGTAAATCCCGAGTGACCGAAGCTTTCCTGCGAAGCAAATTTTGAACAATGGGACGAAACGTCTTTTATGAAAGGTTTGTCAAACCCCAAAGCACGTCTTATTCCTAAGTTTTCAAAATACCGTTTGTTGAAACATTCAATTGTGCTTTCTTTTAAGTATCTTTTTCCCTCAAATTCTCCTTTGTTGAGCAGCATTTGGCAAATGCGGAACAAATCTTCTGCTGTCGAGAACATACCTGCATTTCCGCAGACACCGCCGTTGAGATAAGCCAATGGGTCGTGAACTTCTCCCCATATAAGTTCTTTTCTCGTTATGGTATCATTTTCAGTAGGGGCTATGTTTTCTCTGTTTACGCCGTTCATCAGAGGATTGAAACTTGTGTTTTGCAAATTCATAGGGGTGAAAAACTCTTTTTGAAGGTATTCGTCCAAACTTTGTTGGCTTACGTTTTCAACTGCATATTGCAAAAGCAGGAAGTTGAGGTCCGAATAAACGTATTTCTGTTTTTTCAGAGGAACGTTTTTCATTTCTTTCAATATTGCCGTGTGTATGTCTTTGCCTTTGAGTTTCTTTTTGTGAAAAGGATAGGTTGCAGGTAAGGTCGTGTAGTGGGATAACAATTCTTTGAGGCTCAATTCTCCCGCTCCGCTCTTTTTTAATTCGGGGATATATTCCGATATTTTTGAGTTGAGGTTCAGTTTCTTTTCTTCGCACAGTTTCATTACCGCTATGGTTGTTCCCATAACTTTTGTCAGCGAGGCAATATCATACATGGTGCTGTTGTTTACTTCTTTTGTGTTGTCATAAGTGTAATAGCCGAAAGATTTGTCATACATTATTTTTCCGTCTTTTGCTATCAAAATCTGACAACCCGGATATGCTCCTGAACTTATTCCTTTTGAGGCTATGGAATCTATTTTTCTTACTATATCAAGGCTTATTCCGTTGTCCATATAGAATTTCTCTTCTTCGGAAACAGTTGAAGAAGCCGTGTCATTTGCATTCAGATGAGTCCTTTTTACTTCCACAGGCAACGAACCTTTGGCTTTTATCTTTCCTTTAAGAAATTCAGCCACTGCCTTTTGAGTATAGGAGTTGTTTTCGTAGGCAAGCACAAACGCTTTGCACTTATAGGCTGAGTCTATCAATTTAAAGACGTATGGATTGGCGAAAAGTAAAACTATGTTGTTGTCTCCTGTTTTCTTTTCTATCTTTTCCAAAAGTTTTATACTTATTTCGGGTATCCCGTATTTAGCATTGGACGCCGAAAACCTTGCTCCGCCTATTGCAGTGAGGATTTGTCGGTTTTTATCCAAAGAAGCAATCAAGGTATCTACTTCTTTGTCTTTCATTTTTGAACTTATGCGTATGGTCTTTACAGGATATTTTTTTTTGAGAGATGAAGTCAAATCATCAAAACCTGCATTGCCGACAAGTATAAGAGCAATACTGTCCTTTGTTTCTTTCAAAGGGAAGACTTTGTCTTGATTTCCTATAAGTGTTACGGTGTTTTGTGCTATGAGAGTGTTGAGTTCAGAGATTTTTTCTCCCGTTTCCTTATCGGGAAGTGAATATTTGCCCCTTTCTTTGAATAATCCCATATCGTATTTCCAGCAAAGAATTTTCCTGCACTTTTCTTCTATGAGTTCTTTCTTTATTCTGCCCTGCTCAACGGCAGAGAGAATGGCTGCAACGGACTTTTCAGTATTCTCGGGCATAAGAATAATATCCGCACCTGCTAAAACGGAAAGCACTTCCGCTTCTCCGTTGCCGTAGCGTGAAGTAAGGCCTTTCATATTCATAGCATCGGTAAAAACCAAACCTCCGAAACCCAATTCATTTATCAAGTATCCATTTATTATATCTTCGTTTACAGATGCAGGTTTAAGGGTATCGGAACTCAAAGCATCGACTTGAAGATGCCCTGCCATAATTCCCCATACTCCTTTGTTGATGTTGTATCTGAAAGGGTAAGAATCGACAGAGTCAATGAATGCTTTGCCGTGAGAAATCAACGGAGTTGCCTTGTGAGAGTCGGTTTTAGTGTCTCCGTGTCCCGGAAAATGTTTCGCAACCGCCATAACACCCTCTTCTTGCAAGCCCTTGACGTACTCTCTTGCCAAAAGAGAGACCTTATACTTGTCTTGGCCGAACGAACGCATATTTATAACGGGATTATCCGGGTTTATATTTATATCGACAACAGGAGCGAAATTTATATTTATTCCTAATGATTTGCACTGTTTTGCAATTACCTCTCCCATTTCTTTGACAAGGTGGTATTTATTTTTAGGTAAGGCGCCTAAAGTCATGGATACAGGGAACGATTCTGTCTCTGCAAGTCTCATATTCAAACCCCACTCGCCGTCAATGGCGACAAACAAGGGTATCTTTGCGTGTGAGTCGTATATCTTATTGAGTTTAAGAAGTTCTTTTTGACTTCCCTTGAAGAAACACAAGCCTCCTACATAATGAGAGTCTATTTGGTATATTACATTCTTGTAATAGTTGCTGTCATCCTTAGCATAGGAGTCTATCATTATCATTTGACCGACCATTTCTTCAAGTGTCATCTCCTTCATTAGGTGACTTACATATTTGTCTCTTCCTTTTTGTTTTTCTATTATAGCCTGTTGGGCCATTATGTTAAAAGAAAGAAGTATGCAGAAAAGCGTAGCGAAAATTTTTTTCATATTAAAATCTTGATTTTAGCAGGCGAAAGTAATATATTTTTTCAAAATAGGGGCGTAAAACAATAAAAAAGGCTTATATTTGCAAAATAATTGGGAATAAATTCAAATGACAAAAAAATGATAGGAATAAATAAAATTCAGACAATAAAGCAAGAGACCTCCGTTTTGATAATCTGCAACGGAGAGAGTATAAATAGATTGTCCGAAGGCATAGTTTCAAAAGCGCAGGTTAATTATATTCAACAGGAATACAAAGAAAACAAAACCGCTCATTTTTCATTCAATGAATTGAATCGCTATATAATTCTTGATATTATTCAAGAGAGCGGCATAATATATAAAGACAAAGAAAAATACAGACGTTTGGGTGCTAAAACTCTTCAACTTTGCGACGATAAAAACATAAAAGACCTTCAGTTAGCGGCATTTGTACACAAGGATATGATACTTTCTTTCGTTGAAGGAATGCTTTTGGCAAGTTATGTTTTTGATAAATACAAGACAGACCCTAAAAGGCTGATACATCCTTTTGATAATCTGCATCTGTGTTGCGAAGACGTTCTGACGGAAGATATCAACGAACTGAGGATTGTTTGTGAGGCTACCGAGAAATGCAGAGACCTTGTCAATGAACCTGTAACCGTTATCAACGCAACAACTTTGGCCGAAAGCATACAAAGTATGGCTCTTGAGACAGGAATGAAGGCGGAAATATTAGGAAGAGAGCAGATAGAGAAAGCAAAGATGGGTGGTTTGTTAGCAGTAAACAGAGGTAGCAAACAGCCTCCTACATTTACTGTTGTTGAGTATAAACCCGACAATGCAGAGAATTCACGTCCTGTTGTTTTGGTCGGAAAGGGTATAGTCTATGATACAGGAGGATTAAATATCAAAACAGGAAATTATATGAATGATATGAAAGACGACATGGCAGGAGCTGCGACAATGGCTTGCGTAATGTACGCCTGCGCAAGGCTGAATGTGCCTATCCATATCATAGGTCTGTTTCCTGCAACTGACAACCGTCCCGGTGTTAATGCGTATGCAAGCGGTGATATAATAAATATGTACGACGGAACAAACGTTGAGGTTGTTAATACTGACGCTGAGGGCAGAATGATTTTGGCTGACGCTTTGGCTTATGCGAAACAATACAAGCCTTCTTTGGTTGTGGATGCTGCAACGCTGACAGGTGCTGCTGCAAGGGCGATAGGTCCTTTCGGAATAGCGGCTGTGGAAAAGGATGCAGAGAGTTTTATGCAGACAATGAAGACTTGCGGTAAGAGAGTTTACGAACGTATAGCCGAATTTCCGTTTTGGGACGAGTATGACGATTGTATAAAATCTGAAATCGCAGATATAAAGAACTCGGGAGAAAGTTACGCAGGAATGATAACTGCAGGTAAGTTTTTGGCTTATTTTACCAATTATCCGTATATTCATTTGGATATAGCAGGAGTTGCTTTCAATGAAAAGAAAGACTGTTATAACCGTATAGGAGGAACTGGCTACGGAATAAGACTTATGGTTGAATTTCTGAAAACATATCATAAATAAATTTTATTTTAAATTACAGTAGGCTCTCCTTTCTTAACTGTTATAGGAGAGTCTGTTGCTTTTCTGTTAATAAAACATACAAAAATATGGCTTACTATAATAACAATAATAGGTATAATAATAGCAAGGAAAATATGCCTGTGAAAATCGGAATTTCGCAAGGAGATATCAATGGTATAGGTTACGAAGTTATGCTTAAGTGTTTTTCCGACGCAAGAATGATGGATTTGTGTACTCCTGTACTTTACGGCTCCAGTAAGGTGCTTTCTTATCATAAAAAATTGATAGGTGCCAATGATTTTTCGTTTGTGAACATCCGTTACGCATCTCAGGCTGAGGCAGGCAAGTTTAATATCCTCAATATAATACAAGAAGAAGTTAAAATCGATGTAGGACAACCTACAGAGGTAGGAGGAAAACTCGCAGCCTTGAGTTTAGAGCGTGCATGTGATGAAATAATCGGCGGACATATAGATGCACTTGTTACCAATCCTATTAACAAGAAAAACATTCAAAGTGATACCTTTAATTTTCCCGGACATACTGAGTATTTAACAAGAAAGTTCAGTGCGGAAGATTCACTCATGATAATGACTTGCAGAAACATACACATAGGAATAATGACCAATCACTTGGCTCTTAAAGATGTTCCTAAGGTTGTAACAAAGGATTTGATATTACGGAAACTCAAGGTTATGGATTACTCTTTGAGGAGGGATTTTGGCATACGTCTGCCTAAGATAGCCGTACTTGCTCTCAACCCTCACGCAGGAGACCGCGGTCTTATAGGAACAGAGGACGACGAAATAGTAGCTCCTGCTATCAAAGAGGCGTTTGACAGAGGTATTCTTGCATTCGGACCTTATCCATCCGACGGTTTCTTCGGCAATGGCTCAATGAACGACTACGATGGCGTGATGGCGCTGTATCATGATCAAGGATTGATACCTTTTAAGTTGATGTCGTTTACAGAGGGAGTTAATTTTACGGCAGGATTACCTTATGTCAGAACTTCGCCTGCACATGGTACGGCCTACGAAATTGCAGGCAAGAACAAGGCTTCTGCTCAGAGTTTCCGCAATGCTGTTTATCTTGCAGCGGATATAATAAAGAACCGCAGGGAATACGATGAGCTGACGAGCAATACTTTAAAGAAAGCAAGGAGAGAAAGTAACGTTGATGAAGATATTACTTCCGAATTGCAGAGAGAAGAAAATCACGAATCAATATTATAAAACATTTTATGGCGGCAGGGATTTGATAAAATAAACCTGCCGCCTGTTTTTTTTCTTCATTATTTTTCAAGACTTTTTTCATGGAAAAGCATTATTGTGTTCCGCAAATAAAATAACGGAATATAAAAATAATGCTTTATTTTTATCCAATAATGAAAAAAAAATGTAATTTTGCACGCATTAAAGCAAGATTTCTTTTCGCTAAGCAGAGATTTGCTGTACGGAAAGGAAGAATAAGCAAGTTTTTAACAAAAATAAAAAAATACGATGGAAAATATAGATTGGGGTAGCCTTGGTTTCGGTTACTATAAAACAGATTACAACGTTCGTTGTTACTATAGAAACGGTAAATGGGGAGAATTGGAAGTTTGTTCTTCAGAAGAGATAACCATGCATATGGCTGCTACCGTTTTGCATTACGGTCAGGCTGCTTTCGAAGGAATGAAGGCTTTCAGAGGTGTTGATGGCAGAATAAGAATGTTTCGTCCTTATGAGAACGCTAAACGTATGATTTCTTCAGCACAGGGAGTTATGATGGCAGAACCTCCTGAGGAGTTATTCGTTGAAGCTTGTAAAAAAGCGGTTAAGCTAAACGAAAGATTTGTACCTCCTTACGGAAGCGGAGCTTCTTTATATCTTCGTCCTATTCTTATAGGTACGGGAGCTCAAGTAGGAGTTCACCCTGCAAAAGAATATTTGTTTATGGTATTTGCTTGTCCTGTAGGACCTTATTTCAAGGAAGGATTTAAGCCTGTTAAGTTCCAGATAGCTAAGGACTATGACCGTGCCGCTCCGTTCGGAACAGGAAAATACAAAGTCGGCGGAAACTACGCTGCTTCTTTGGTTTCAGGTGAGAGAGCAGTGAAAGAAGGTTATTCAAATTGTATTTACCTTAACGCTGCTACACATGAGTTTATTGATGAGGCAGGTGCTGCTAACTTCTTCGGAATTAAGAACAACACTTACTGCACTCCGCAATCTTCTTCTATACTTCCTTCAATCACTAATTTGTCTTTGTGCCAAATAGCCGAAGATTTGGGAATGAAAGTTGAGAGAAGACAAATTCCTGTTGAAGAGTTGGCAGAATTTGAAGAAGTTGCTGCTTGCGGAACTGCTGCTGTTGTTTCACCTATTAATGAAATCGTTGATAGAGAAACAGGCAAAAAATACACTTGGGGTGCAGAACCTGGACCTGTTTCTACAAAATTGTACAACACTCTTAAGGGTATACAAGACGGAACAATAGAAGACAAACATAATTGGAATGTTTTTGTTGATTAATTGAAAAAATCATTGTTTCAACATAAGGAGCTGCAAGATGTAAAGCATCTTGCAGCTCCTTTTCTTTTTGTTTGAATTTTTGATTGTAAAATAAGCTGACCATTATTCTTTCTTTAATAAATTTATATCTTTATTCTACTTAAATAAAACGAAGTTTTAATTTTCTGAAACTTCGTTTCGCTGACGTGAGACTTCGTTTTAATTTTTTTAAACTTCGTTTCGCTGATGCTGTTTTTGATTTTTGCAAAAGAAGACGCTGTCTCAAGCAAATTGCTCTTGATTTTGAACTTAGGAGCAGTGTTTTTCTTAAATTTAATGTTGATTTTGACTGATAAAAACCTCTTTATAAATCCTTTTAGTGATGAAGAAATAAGGTTTATTCAAGAAATTAAAATATTTTTTTTGCAAGGAGACTTATTAAAATTGTGGGAGTAAAATTTTTTTCTTAACTTTGCAGAGTAAATAAAGATACTTTATGCAGAGGGAAAGAACTGTTAATGAACTGATAAGAAGATATTTTACTTTTATTATAGCCTTGTTTATCATGGCTTTCGGACGTTCACCGACTATTAGGGCAAATCTTGGCTCTTCTCCCTCAACTTGTCCTCCTTATGCTTTGAGTCTTATTCCCGATTCGCCGCTTACCATAGGCGAATATACTATGATAATGCACGCTATCTTTACCTTTATACAATATCTTTTGTTGAAAAAAGATTTTCAACTCATTCAAATTCTGCAAGTCGGCGTAGGCGTGGCTTTCGGTTGGTTTATGGATTTGACAATGCAGGCAACTGCAGTTTTCCATACAGATGTGCCTGCACTCAGACTTATTATTTTGCTTGTGGGGTGTGCTTTGATTGCCGTGGGTATTGTTATTGAGGTTAAGTGTGACGTTTTAATCCTCGCCGTTGAAGGATTGGCTCTCGCCATAACCAAGAAGATGAAAGGCAATTTCGGTAAGGTGAAGATATGGACTGATGTTTTTTTTGTACTTCTTTCCATTATAATAATGTTGCTTTCTTTCGGTTATTGGAATTGGGAAATAGTCGGTATAGGTACTCTTATTGCCATGTTTTTAGTAGGTTTCCTTGTAGGGGTATTTACTCCGTATTTCTCATGGGTTGATACCATATTGCTCAACGGAGAAAGCACGGAAGAGAAACATAAAGTCCACGGTAAGCATCCTTTGATTGTTACCATCTCACGCCAATACGGAGCAGGCGGAAGGGTAATAGGAGAGAAACTTTCAAAACAACTCGGAATTAAACTTGTAGATGACGAGATAATAGATATAACCGCTGAGGTCTTAGGCTATGATGAGGACTATATAAGAAAGACAGAGCAAAGCCTTACGAGTTATCAGTTTTTGCAAAAGATGTTTACGGCTAACACTGTGCCTAAATCCATGGCTTATTCTTCCGATGATGAGATTTTCCGTTCGCAAAAGAAGATTATAAAAAAGATTGCCGACCAAGAATCCTGCATCATAATAGGCCGTTGTGCAAATTGGGTTTTGCGACACAGGGAAAACTGTATAAGGGTTTTTGTTTACAGTACATTGGACCGTGCCGTTAAGCGTATATCAAAGGCAAGCGGACAAGACGAAGCAACACTTCCGCAGAAAATTTTAAGAGTTAATAAGGCAAGAGGCAATCATTACAGGCAATATACTTCGCATCAGTGGACTGATTCTTCACAATATGATTTGATGATAAACACAACTAACATTTCCACTGACCAAGCCGTCAAGGCAATTCTTGAATTTATAGAGAACAAAAAAAATAATAAATAATCAAAAAGAAGAAAAGGAATGAAAAAACTTTTTTTAGTTGTTGCAATACTTACTCTTACGTTTACCAATCTTTATTCCCAGATAGAAAATCTGAAACTCAACGGCTATGTTCAAACAGATTTTGAACTCGCAGGCAAAGACGGCTCAACCTATGTAGGACCTGCTTATTCACAAGAGAGAGACGGTAATTCTGATTACTTTTTTCGTTACGGTGTAAGGAGGGGTCTTATACGTGCAACCTTTGAAAAAGATAATGGTTTAGGGGCTTTGGAACTCAATGTTACCGAAGGAGGAGTTATTCCTTTGTGTGCTTTTTTGCAATTAAATCCTTATCGCTGGCTTTCTTTCCGCGGCGGACTTACTACTATAGATTACGGTTTTGAACTTACATATCCTTCTTCTGTTTTGGAGACTGTGGAGCGTTCGGTTTTCACACGCATGCTTTTTCCTAAGGAACATGACTTGGGATTTATGTTTATGCTAAACCCTTCTTTCAATACTGAGAAAAATTCTTTGTATTTCTCCTTCGGAATGATGTCCGGCAACGGTATTCACAAGATAGCCGATAAGAATATGAACTTTATGACCCATCTCACATACACTCACAACGGCAGCCTCTGTTCATTTGTCTTGGGAACTTCTTTTTATGAGGGCAAAACCAACAATGCAGGAACACGTGTCTATGAGGTGGAAAACGGAGATTGGCAATCAAAAGATGTAAGTGCAAACAAAAAGAATGCAAGACGCTATATTAACTTTGAGGCACGTCTTTCCTACGAATCTTTTTTAGGACTTTCTTCTCTGAGAAGTGAATGTACTTTTGGCTTGCAGCCTTCCCGTCAAAATTCTTTTGCATCTCAAGACGACAATTCTTATAATCCTTCAGACCCTTTCTCATATCAGCGAAATTTTTTAGGCTTTTATGTTTGCTATGTGCAGAAAATACTTAGAACTCCTTTGTCTTTCATTGCCAAGTACACATATTTTGACAAGAATACAAAACTTTCTTCTTCTGAAATCAAGAATATAGAAGATGCAAAGTTACAAGGTCTCGGTATAGGATTGATTTGTGATTTCAATGCTCACGTTAAGACCATGCTTTATTACGATATGTTCTCCAATGAGACGAATCAGATGGTTAAACAGATGAATGACAATGTTCTCCGTTTGAGATTGCAGTACAAATTCTAATCCTTGCAACCCTAAGTTCTGAAAGGGTGGGAGTAAAGCGGACTTTAATCCTTGCTAAATAAGGGGTTAAAGTCCGTTTTTTATGATTGAACACACCAAAATAAAACATTGCTAAGACAAAACTTGCTTTAATTAACTTAAGACCTAAACTCACCGAGACAATTAAAAAAACAGCGGACTTTAAATCTTAAAGTCCGCTGCCTTTTTCAAATTATGGGATTAGAGAGACTTGATATATTCGTCTATACTCTTAGCAGCAACTTTTCCTGCTCCCATTGCAAGGATAACGGTAGCAGCACCGCTTACTATGTCTCCTCCTGCGAAAACTCCCGGACGTGAAGTTGCCTGTCTGTCATCAGCAACTATGTTTCCGCGTTTATTAATATCAAGATTGTCTGTTGTTGAAGTGATGAGTTTGTTAGCATCTGTACCCAATGCCATAATGACGCAGTCGCACTCTATTTCAAATTCACTTCCTTTTTTCTCAACAGGACGTCTTCTTCCGCTTTCATC
>JAFVAP010000105.1 GCA_017480455.1 Bacteroidales bacterium
AGCGAGTTGAGTAATGAGGAATTGAATGCCAAGATAGATAAATGGATTTCCGATTATAGGCTTGAACAAAAGAAAAAGGAAGAAGAGGAAAAAGTAAGACAGGCTATGCTTGCCAGAAACTCTTCAATCAATAATTTTAATCAATTAAACAACCGCAATACAAATAATTTCTATTTTTCAAATCCTGCTACCGTCCAAAGCGGAAAATTAGAATTTCAGCGTAAATGGGGAGACCGTCCATTGGAAGATAATTGGCGTTTGACATCTAAAGATGAGCTTGGAGCAGATGATGATTTGCTTGCTGAGGATATTGATAATGACAGCATCTTATCAGATGACAAGAAACCGAAAGACCAAGGCTATACTCCGGATATGCGTGAGTATTACACCAAAGATATTCCCTTTAGTCAGGGAGCAAAAGACACTGCTAACGCAGAAATAGCCGATGCGCTCTTAGAAGCAGGCTATATCTACTTTCAAGGAATTAACAACATAGATAAGGCAATAGAAACTTTTATTGACCTTCATTCACGTTACCCTTCGCATATCAATGTTCTTCCGTCGAGTTATCATCTTTATAAGTTATACTCAGAGAAGGGTGATTACCCTGCTTCGACTTTCTATAAGAATAAAATACTTAGCGAATACCCTGAAAGCGAGTATGCAATGATGATAAAAAATCCCGATTATCTGACGGAGGTAAAAAGTAATAATTCGTTGGCAGAACGTGTTTATACAAGGGCTTATCAAAGTTATGCTAACAAGGAATACAATGCTGCTATAATCAATGCACAACTGGGTATTGACTCTGTTAAAATAGGACCTTATATACCGAGACTGAAATTCATATCGGCTTTGTCTAAGGGTAAACTTTTCGGAGTAGATTCCCTTGCCGACAATCTTAATATGATAATCTTTAATCACCCTAACAGCGAGATAACACCTGTTATAGAGCGGCAACTTGTTTATTTGGCAGAGAACTATAATGTCAAAGACTTTGACATTAAATACGATCCGTCTAAGGATAAGGAAAAAGAACAGACGGTAAAGGTGAATTTGGACGATATTATTCCGACTGATTCCGTTGAAATGGCAAAAGCCGTAAACCGTGATGATATTTTAGATGCAGAATCCTTGATTTACAGAAATAAGGATATGGAACACTATTACCTTATCTTTTTTGATGATTCCAAAATTGATGTATCACAGTTGCAGGAAACGATAGAGAGATTTAATTCGGAAAATTATTCTGAAGATAATTTGCAAATGACGTCCCAACTCTTTACTCTCTCTGATCAGATGATAAATGTACGTAAGTTTAAAAATAAAGAAGAGGCTATGAATTATTTTGATAAACTTTCGGAATTTCCTGATTTTGCAAATCTTTCACCTTCTTACTACAGACATTGCGTAATCTCGGTTCAGAATTATTCAACTTTTTACAATAAAAGAAATATTGAGGCTTATATGAAATATTTCCGCCTTATGTATCTTAAAGAAAGAGAAAATAAACAGTCATAAATATTAACATAAAAAAAGAAGATTATATGAAAAAACATCCATTGGTATCATATTTAATGAAGATAACGACACTTTCAATCATAGTTAGTTTTGTCGTTTTATTCTCTCTTTTGGTTGTACCCAAAGATTATTTGCCTGTAAGTACACCTTATTATATTCTTATGTTCTATGTGATTACTTTTGCTTGCTATTGTTTTATCTATTATGCTCCTAAGCGCCTTAATCTCAAATTTGAACAAGCTTTTTTTATAACTCAGTTAGCAAAAATGTTGATTTGTATTGTTGTTTTAATCACAGTTATTTTTGCACATATAGAAAAAAATATTAAATTTGCATTCTGCTTTGTGATACTCTTTGTTGTGTACCAGATTTTTGAGGTTATAACATTGAGAAAACTTGCAAAAGAAGATTTAAAACCTTAATTATGAAGACAATGAAGTTATTTTCCCTTTTGGGATTAGTTTTTTGCACTTTGCTTATGGTCTCTTGTGAAAAGAACTTAGAGCATGATACCGATATTATAGAGGGTAAATGGAGAAATGCTGCTGTTTTGGATAATGAACTTTTGCTTGAGGAGTATCCATGGAAAGCAAAGGATTATATAGAGTATGCTCCCTATGACTCAAAGAGGGCAAACAGAACTGTATGGGAATATACATACTCAAGTGACGAAGATTTCGTTTCGGAAAAGAACGGAACGTACACCATAAGAAAGGATACATTGTTCAGAGTTGATAACTCGGGTTCGGAGCGTTTCTTTGTAATACAATATGTAGACGAAAACACGCTCATATACACAAACACATTGGGAGAAACCTTTGAGTACCGAAAATATAACAAGTAGAAAAAACGCTTAAAACAAAAATATCATGGATAAAAATCAAATAACAGAGACAATAGCAAAGAGAGCTGCTTTGGAACTTAAAGACGGCGATGTTGTAAATCTTGGAATAGGCATACCGGGTATGATACCTAACTATTTGAAAGAAGGTATCAATGTTTTAATTCAAGCTGAGAACGGCATGGTAGGTATGGGTCCTAACGCCAAAGAAGGACAAGAGGATAAGGAATGGGTTAATGCAGGTGGTGCATTCATCACTGCTATCCCCGGAGCTGCAACTTTTGACTCTGCAACTTCGTTCGGAATTATCAGAGGAGGACATGTTGATGCTTCAATCTTAGGAGCATTGCAAGTAAGCGAGAACGGAGACTTGGCAAAT
This sequence comes from Bacteroidales bacterium, assembly GCA_017480455.1. Classification (GTDB taxonomy): domain Bacteria; phylum Bacteroidota; class Bacteroidia; order Bacteroidales; family P3; genus Scybalousia_A. The sequence goes on from JAFVAP010000105.1 coordinate 2,742, forward strand.
TGGATGATACCCGGCAAAAAAGTTCCCGGAATGGGCGGAGCAATGGATTTGTTGGAAGGAGCAAAGAAGATAATCCTTACAATGGAGCATACTGCGAAAGGAAATCCTAAAATATTGAAAAAATGTACTCTTCCGCTTACGGCAAAAGGAAAAGTTAATATGATTATAACTGAAATGGGTGTTATGGAAATAACCCCGGAGGGTATAGTTCTTACTGAAATAAATCCTGAATTTACGGTTGAGCAAGTCCAACAGGCAACAGAGGCAACGCTTATCATATCTAAGGATTTAAAACCTATGCTTCAGTAGATTTTGATTTAATTTTAAATTCTTTTTAATAAAGACGGCGGTCTGTTTACTTTAGAATAGACCGCCGTCTTTTTTATTCGGGCTTATTTTTTTTCTTTTAATGGTTATGTTACATTGCAGGATAGGGTAGGGTACTACTTTCAAGCAGAGTATATGATACTATCCAAAAAAGTGTGTAAAATTCAAGAGTATTTTAATTTTGCAAAAAATAAATGTCAAATAAAAAAAATAAAAACACTATGAATTTTACACAGGCGCAAAAATACGAAATAATTTTAAAAGAAGTAAAAGAAAA
>JAFVAP010000106.1 GCA_017480455.1 Bacteroidales bacterium
TATGACTTCACCCGATGCAACGGTCTATACGGATTCTCTTTTCTATGATACAAGAACAGATGAGTCCACTTTTTTCGGCCCTACGGACATATTATTAGATGACAGTACTAAGATATATACAACACAGGGTTCTTATAACACTGATTCCGAAGAATTTTATTCTGAAAAGCGTCCTGAGATTTACACAAAGGACCAATTTATTTCGGGAGATACCATGTATTATCACCGCAAACTCAAGGAGGGTTTTGCTTTGGGAAATCTTTTTATGCAAGACACTGCAAACGATATGATAGTTACCTGCGACAGTGCTTTTTTGACTACCGTAGACACTAATTCCACTGCCCTTCTTACTGCAAATATTCTATGCAGACAAATAGATAAGGATGATACTCTTTACTTTCACTCCGATACTTTGCGCATAGAGATGGATACAAGTTATAAAGTTTACGATATTTATGGCTATCAACACTGCAAGTTCTACAGAGAAGATTTTCAAGGGGCTTCGGAATGGGCTCATTACAATGTAGAAGATTCTTTATTGACAATGTTGATAAACCCGGTTCTTTGGAATGAAGATACGCAACTTTCTTCCGATACCGTAATTATGGAAACCGATGCAAAGGGAATAAAAAAGATGTATATGTTTCCAAATCCCCTTGTCGTGCAAAATTCAGACACTTTGACAGAACTTTTTTTTAACCAAGCTATAGGAAAAAATCTTACTGCTTGGTTTGAAAAAAACAGTATACGTTATGCTGAGATTGTCGGCAATAGTGAGATAGTGTATTATCTTTGGGAAGAAAAAAAGAAAAAAAATGCAGATTCCACTCTCCATATCGATACTGTTATTACCAAGACAGATACACTCTATATTGCAAAAGAGAACATTATAAAGGAGAAAGAACTTACAGGGGTAAACATAGGCTCAAGCAGACAACTCAATCTTTATTTCTCCAAAGGGGAAATAAAAAAAATGACTGCGGTTGATAATCCCCGTTTTTATATTGACCAAGATGAGAAACTGTCTTCAACGGAAAAATATCTGAGAGGTTTTCATTGGAGTATAAAAGATAAACCGATGAAGCCAGAAGATGTTTTTATTAAAAGAAATTTGAATATAAAGTGACATTTTGTCAGATTTCAGAATAAAAGGAATAAATTTTGAAAAAAGTATGTTTAAACTGAAAAAAACTAAAAAGAAAATGGCAGAACAAGAAAATAAGAAAACAGAAGAACAAAATAAAGATATAGAAACAGGACAAGAAGTAAACGGGGAACAAAAAGCAGAAGAAACCTCAGAGGAACAAGCAAAAGAGCAAAAGGAAGATACGGCTGAGAGTTTGGGAAATAAACTTTTGGAGATTAATGATAAGTATCTCCGTCTTTATTCTGAGTTTGAAAACTACAGAAAGAGAACTAACAAGGAACGTATAGACTTAATAGAAAATGCTTCCGAGCAAATGATTAAAGACATTCTTCCTGTTATAGATGATTTTGAAAGAGCTCTGTCTGCGATGGAAAAAGAAAGCGATGAGAAAGTAAAGAAAAGCAATGAGGGTTTGGAACTTATTTATAAGAAACTTTATTCCGTTTTAGAGAAAAAAGGATTGAAACCAATAGAAGCAAAAGGGCAGATTTTTGATGAAAATCTTCATGAGGCAGTTTCTCAACTTCCTGCTCAGAAAGAAGAAGATAAGGGAAAAGTCTTTGATGAGGTGCAGAAGGGATACTATTTGAACAGCAAGGTTATAAGATATTCCAAAGTTGTTGTTTCGGTTTAAATGTTTTTTTATAGGAGATAATATATATGGCAAAAAGAGATTTTTATGAGGTTTTAGGAGTTAATAAAAACGCAACGGAAGACGAACTGAAGAAAGCCTATAGGAAGTTAGCCTTAAAATATCACCCTGACCGTAATCCGGGAGATAAAGAGGCAGAAGAAAAATTCAAAGAGGCGGCAGAAGCTTACGGTGTTCTTTCTGATAAAGACAAGAGAGCAAGATATGATCAATTCGGAGAGGCAGGCTTAGGTGACGGAGGCGGATTTAGTGCCGACGGAATGGATATGAATGACATCTTCTCACGTTTCGGAGATATTTTCGGGGATATTTTCGGCGGAGGAGGATTTGGAGGTTTCGGCGGTTTCTCCGGCAGAAGCGGCGGAGGAAGACGCAATGTTAATAGAGGGTCTTCTCTTAGGGTGAGAATACCTCTTACTTTGGAGGATATAGATAAAGGAGTTAAGAAAAAAATAAAAATAAACAACTACGTGCCTTGCTCTACCTGTGGAGGCAGTGGTGCAAAGGCGGGTTCATCTATGGATACCTGTCCTCACTGTCACGGAAGCGGCGTTATCATTCAAGTACAGAGGACTATCCTTGGGCAAATGCAGACTCAGAGTGTTTGTCCTAACTGTGGCGGAGAGGGAAAAATCATTAAGGAAAAGTGTCATGACTGCCACGGAGACGGTATTGTGAAGAGAGAAGAGGTTATTGAAATAGATATTCCTGCAGGAGTATCGGACGGAATGCAACTTTCCTTTAGCGGAAAGGGAAATGCAGGCGCAAGAAACGGTATTGCAGGAGATTTGATAGTTTCAATAGAAGAAATAAAACACGAACATTTTGAGAGGGACGGCTCAAATCTCTGTCTTCAAACTTACATTACTTTCTCCCAAGCCGTAATGGGGACTACGTTAGAAGTTCCTACCTTGAACGGAAAGGTAAAATTCAAGGTGGAACAAGGAATGCAGAGCGGAAAGATTTATCGTTTGAGAGGGAAAGGTCTTCCTGATATAAATAATCCTTACAATAGGGGAGACTTGTTGGTAAGAGTTGATGTTTGGGTTCCTAAATCGGTGACAAAAGAACAAAAAAATCTTTTGGAAAAACTTGATACTATGGATAATTTTCAGCCTAATCCAAGTCCTAAGGACAAGAGTTTCTTTGATAAGATGAAAGATATTTTTCATTAAAATAAAAAAAGGAGTATTTAACAGTACTCCTTTTTTTATTAAACCTCAAACAATGCTTTACCCATTTTATTGTTTTATGAATTTTTTAGTTGTTTGTCCTTTTGAGGTTTGGACTATTGCAACATAAGTTCCGTTAGGATAATTTTTTAAGTCAAGTTGGAAACTTAAGTTATTAACTTCTTTGTTTTCTAACAACTTACCTTGTTCATCAAATATGCTTATTTTTTTTATCGTATAACCGCAACTTATTTCAATATTTTCATTGGCAGGATTAGGAAATATGTTTACAGCAATCTCCTCTGCCTTTACTTCATTCAAACTACTGCTTGCCGCAGGTATAATTCCGTTTGTATTTATTCTTGGGAAGACAGGTACATCGAATATTGAGCGGTATTTAGTTGGTATAATTTCGTCGTTTGCATTATACCATGTTGTATCATTTTTAAATTGTAATAAAGGCGGAGTGTAATTTATTATGGAATCGCAGTCCAAGTCACCACAGGGAAGAGGGAAGGCCATAAGCTGATAGAGTGATGCAGTAGTATAATTATCTCCCAAAGTCAGTGTTACATAGAAATCATCACTAACTTCTACTAATCTGTCAAAATTCAGTTCATAGAAAGGTATCCCGGGCATACAATGTTTGGTATATCCACCACCGTCAAGATTCGAAGGGGCATATCTATTTATCGTATCATAACGTATATGGTACAACACATTTCTTTTTTTATCCAAGATTTCACAATAGAGGGATAAACTGTCGCAAGTGTAAACAGGGTATGGGTATGTCGTATCCCAATTATAGTGATCGTAACTGTTGTGAATTATAATCCCATCCAAAAGGATGCTTGTGTCAGTGTGATATGGTTGAGCCATAGCAAATAAACGATCATTCTTTGAGAAATATTCTGAACAGTAATCAGCACTGTAACAAGGCAGACTGTAACACTCCGGAAA
>JAFVAP010000107.1 GCA_017480455.1 Bacteroidales bacterium
AAGAGCGAACTACATCATAGTGAGCAAATGTCCTGAAAACCTTTCAGAAAAAGATAAGAACGGATTTATAAAAAAAATAAATCCAAACGAAGAGCAACAAGTTTTTTTCTCCTGCATACGATACGACAACAAACTAAAAGAAGAGTTAAAAGACAAAAAGATAGTTCTGATTACAGGAATAGACAACCCTAAACCGCTGAAAGAGTATATTGAAAGTTTCTGCGAGATACATCAAATGATGAAATTCCCCGATCATTACTCTTTTTCACATGAAGAAAAAGAACGATTTGCATCTCTGTCTCTGCCGATAGTAACAACGGAAAAGGATTTCTCAAGACTGAGAGACCTTAAGGATAAAATATATGTCCAAAAAATCAGTGCAGAAGTAAACGGTAATTTTATAGGACTGCTGAAAAAGGATATAGAAAATAAACTTAGGCACAACAATCAAAAAAATTGAAAATACATTATCAAGAAACCCTAAAACAGAATAAAAAGTAAATTTTCCGTATCTAATTTACAGGTTTGGGATTTTTTTTATAAATTTGTGGATTATTTTATTTTTTCTTTATTATGAAAAGAATTTATCCGTTGTTTGTTTACATTGTGTCCGCTTTGCTTTGTTTCGTTGCTTCGGCACAGCAAAATTTTAGTTTTGAACAAAATAAAGGACAATGGAATGATGAAATTCTTTTCCGTTCTCACCGTAAAGGAGGAGCGGTTTACCTAAAACAAAATGTGATTTCTATACTTGTCAAAGACACAGGAAACTCTTACCTCCACCCTCACAACAATCAAAACAGTGAAACAAAAGAACGTTTTTCCGTCTTTTCGATTAAACCCATAAATTCTTTACATGCGGAAATTGAAGCAAAAGATAGGTTAAGTTATTATACCAATTACTTTACAGGAAACGATAAAAGCAAACATTTTTCCAAAGTTCCGACCTTCTCTTATGTAATCTACAAAAACATATACAAAGGAATAGACTGGCAAATCAACAGTTCGCCGAACGGATTTAAGCACACATTTATCGTTCATGCAGGTTCAGACCCCGAAGATATTGTTTTAGAATACGGAGGTGTTGAAAATTTGGAAGTAAAAGAGGGAAAACTGTTCATAAAAACAAAATACGGAGAACTGACTGAAGATGCACCTTATATAATACAAAGAAAGGACGGCAAAATACAGAAAATAAAAGGTGAATATCTTATTGACGGAAATCTGTTACGCTATTCCGTCGAAGAGTATGACCGAAATATTGATTTGGAAATAGACCCTGATTTAAAATTTTCAACATATATAGGTTCCCAAAGTGACTCTTGGGGTATGACTTCCTGCTATGACAGCCGCGGAAGAATGATTAGCGGAGGTATTACTTACGGTGACGACTACCCTACAACTGACGGTGCTTACGATATAAGTTACTCTAACCATTGGGATTGCGTAATAACAAAATACAACGAAGATGCTTCCCAACTTTTATTCTCAACATTCCTCGGAGGCAGCCTCGGAGAAATGCCGCATAGTATGACAGTGAACCGACTAGGCGAAATAGTAATATTAGGAACAACAGGAAGCAGCGATTTTCCCGTAAACGACAATGCATTCCAAACAAACTTTCACGGAGGTGAAAATTTGATTTACGAAAATAGTATAATGTTTACACAAGGAGCGGATATATTTATTGCATGTCTGTCTCCTGCAGGCGATTCTTTGATTTCATCAACTTTTTTAGGCGGAAGCGGCAATGACGGTCTTAACTTTAGACCCGAGTATTCATCAAATGCAGTTGTGCTTACAAACGGCAATGATTCGCTTTATTACAACTACGGGGACATAGCAAGAGGCGAAATAATAACCGACGAACAAAACAATGTCTATATAGCAAGTTGCACTTTCTCAACTGACTTTCCAACAAGTTTCGGCGCTTTTCAAAGCATCAACAAAGGAAAACAGGAATCCGTTGCAGCGAAATTAGACCGTTCTCTGTCACAATTAATTTATTCTACATACATAGGAGGACAGGGAGATGACGCTGCATATTCCATAGATTTAGATTCGCTTAACAGATTGTACATTACAGGAGGTACTGTTTCGGAAGACTTCCCTACAACAACAGGTTCTTATAACACGACTTTCAACGGAGGAACGGCAGATGCTTTTATTTGCAGAATATCTTCCGATGGTACAATACTGGAACACTCTTCTTTTTTCGGCTCTCCCGAATATGACCAAGCCTTTTTTGTCCGCCTTGACACCGAAGGCTATCCTTATATCCTCGGACAAACAAAAGCAGAGGGATATGACCTTATCAACAATGCAACGTACAGTATACCGAACAGCGGGCAGTTTGTTGCAAAATTTTTTCCTGAATTAGACTCTCTGGCTTGGAGTACAGTATTCGGCTCCGGTGATGGTATGGTTAATATATCTCCATCGGGATTTACAATAGATTTATGCAAAAGAATATACTGTGCAGGTTGGGGAAGGATATTTAAATACAACAAAAACATGCTCAACTTTTCAAGTCTCGGAACGGAGAACCTTCAAACCACGTCCAACGCTTATTCCCAAACAACCGACGGACAGGATTTCTATATCTTAGCTTTAGAACCCGATGCGGCAGGTCTAAACTACGCTACTTTCTTCGGAGAGATTAACAATGCTTCAACCTACACAGGAATAGACCATGTTGACGGCGGAACATCAAGATTTGACCGATACGGAAATCTATATCAAAGTATCTGTGCATCATGCGGAGGAAGCCAATTAATGCCTACAACTGAAAATGCTTGGAGCAGCGAAAATCTTTCTTCCAACTGCAATATCGCTGCAGTAAAATTTGAAATAAACAATGATTTTGCAGTGGCGGATTTCTCCGTTGAAAAATCTGCGTGTACAGGAACTCAAATCAGTTTCAACAATCTTTCAAGAGCCGACAACTTTTTATGGGATTTCGGAGACGGAACAACTTCTACGTCCGAAAATCCAATACATTCCTACAATCAAGCAGGACTTTACAGCGTGAGCCTCAAAGTCTCCCTTTCCTCTGCCTGCCATGAACAAGACAGCATTAAGAAAAACATTCTCATAATAGGCGATACATCTTATTTTTTGGACACAATAATGACTTGTTCTTCTGTTCCCGTACAAATAGGTTTAGATTACTACAGCGAAGAAGATGATATAACGACTTATTTATGGCAACCTGCTGAATTGGTTTCAAATCCTTTTGCAGCAAATCCTTATTTCATAGGTACAAATCCCGAAACCCTGCAACTCACAATCACCAACGGACAATGCAGAGACACGCTCTATCAACATATAAACACAACACGGCTTTCTACATCCTTGATTGATACTCTTGAGTTCTGCTCTTTGCCTTATTATTACAAAACAGAATTAACGGAAGACGTTGAAACTGACATTTCTTTCTTCAACGACTTTAGGCAATCGGAAAATTTGTTAAACGATTCATCTATATTGATTTCCGATACTTCAAAAAGATTTCTCTATTTTTCTTTTACAAAAGGAAATTGCAGAAACATTGACAGTATATATCTTAAATACACAGGATATGATTTTGATTTGAATATAACAAATACAGGCTGCTCTTCCGAAAATAACGGCAAGGCCGAAGTAATATCCCATTCTTTCCCTACACAAGTTCATTATCAATGGTCTGCATCCGATATTGACAACGCAAAAGTTGAAAATCTTGCCATGGGTTCCTACTATGTAAAAGTAAGCGATGAAAACGGATGTTCATTGCAAAAAACTTTCAGTGTAGGAGCATACGATGATTTGAATGTTTCTGCGGAAAAACAAAATAACTCCTGCGAAGACGTTAATAACGGAAAAATTCATATATCCATAAGCGGAGGTAATGCCCCTTATTCGGTACAATGGAGTAACGGTGAAACAGATACATTGATTGAAAACTTACCACCCGGCATCTATAATTACATTGTAAAAGACAATTCCGAATGTAGCGTAAGCGGAGATATAGAAATAAAATCACAGGATACTATACACATCTTGTTGGAAAAAACTTTTAATAACTGTTATGAGGGTTGTTCGGCACGAATTACGGGAAACGTTTACGGAGGCAGTGAACCGTATAGTTTTGTATGGAGCAACGGTGCAACAAGTCAAAATATAAGTGACCTCTGCAACGGACTCTACTCCGTGATACTTACAGATAACAACGGTTGTAAAGCTACTGCGCAGGAAGAAATAACTAATATCAATGTTTTTGAAAATTTCCAAGTTTGGGCATCGGATTATACTATATATGACGGAAGTTCTACTTATCTGCATTCAACTTTTTTAGACGGTTTTTCTTACCTATGGACACCGTCTTCACCGCTCAGCAACCCTAACTCTGCAACAACGCTCGCCACTCTCAACGAAAGCACTGACTTCAATCTGTCCGTTACGGACAACAAAGGCTGCATCGTAAATAAAGAACTGCACATTGAAGTTGAATTCGTAAACTGCGGAGAACCTAATATTTTTATTGCAAATGCCTTTACTCCTAACGGAGACGGTATTAACGATGAAATAAGCGTGAGCGGAAATTATATTTCCTCGATTAATCTTACTATCTATGACAGATGGGGAGAAAAAGTCTTCCAAACAAAGGATTTGGACGGCCATTGGGACGGAAACTACAGGGGAAAAGAGTGTGCGGCAGGCGTTTACTTCTATAAATTAGAGGTATCTTGCTTAGGAGGTAAGACTTTCGTAAAAGGCGGCGATATAACATTGATACGTTAATTTTTTTCAAAAACTCTGCATAAAGACTCTTACAATGGGCAAACAAAAAAAATACTACGTAGTTTGGGTAGGAAGAAAGACAGGAATATTTTCCTCTTGGGAAGAATGTAAACAAAGTGTTGAAAAATTTGAAAATGCAAAATACAAATCATTTCCTACCAAAGAAGAAGCCGAAAAAGCATATTCAGTTGCAGGATACGATTTCCATGCAGAGAAAAAGAAGAACAATATTCTGAAAACCGAAACTGCCATTGCTACACCCAAACCTTATATTATCAATGCTATTGCCGTGGATGCTGCATGCAGCGGAAATCCGGGCGTAATGGAGTATCAAGGAGTTTATATCAAAACAGGACAAAGACTTTTCCACTACAAAGCCCCATTAGGTACTAATAATATAGGAGAATTTTTAGCAATAGCCCACGGACTTTGGTATTTGAAAAAACACTCTTATTCCCTACCGCTATATTCCGACAGTTACAATGCCATAAAGTGGATAAAGGAAAAAAGATGTAAAACAAAATTGGAACTGAATGCAAAAACCAAAGACCTCTTTGACTACATACACAGAGCGGAACATTGGTTGGAGACAAACACTTACACAACACAGATATTGAAATGGGAAACAGAACATTGGGGTGAAATACCTGCCGACTTCAACAGGAAGAAATAAGCAGCCGCAATTGAGATTTTCCTCAGGGAAACATTAGGGCATAAGCCTAAATAGTCTAAAAAACAATAAGATAAGTAAAATAATATGAACAAAGAAAAACAAAGGTACAAGAACCGTAAACTTCCTATGCTTGGTCTTGTGTCTGAAAAACCTCATCGACAAACCTGCCCCTAAACTTCCTCCTATAAAAGCCCAAAACAAAAGATTTGCTTCGGATATTCTCCGTTTTGAAGTTTTCTTTGACTTTGAACGTCGTTTATCAACAAAATACATGAAGAACGTAATAACATTTACCAAACAAAGATAAAGTAATATAAGAATAAATATTGCTTTCATTTTTTTACACAATAAGATTTTGGCTAAGAAAAAAAGATTCTGACTTTGTTTTCCGCTGAAAATAAATCAGAATCTTTCTCTTTCCGAGAGTGGACCTGCAGGGATTCGAACCCTGGTCCAAACAAGAAACAATCAAGTTTTCTACATGCTTATTTTGTTTAAAATTGTAGGAAAAGAGCAATAAACAAACAACTTCTCTCTCTTCTTAGCCTCTGAATTTTTCGCCGAAATCCCGAGGCAAAATTCCGACTAAACTCCCTTAATGATGCACCCCGAAACTGAAAAAGCAGAGAGTTTCAACCTCTTCACGGAGCGTCTTGCTCAGCACCTTGTACTGATAAAGAGTAACTTACTAAACCTTCGGTTACGCAGCAAGAGCGTAAGTATTTTCGCCAATTAATTTTTATGTAACTGAGTTTTAAGTTATCTGTTACCTCTAACTGCATGCTTGCTTGGCCATTTACCTTGCTGTCAAAACCAACCCAAGCCCATAATTCTTTCGGTTTGCAAAGGTAGAATAATTATTCTGAACAAGCAAAAGATTTTCAAAGAATTTAAATTTTTATCTCAGAAAAACAAAATCTGACTTAACAATAATAAAACTTCGTTTCAGCGCAGCGAAATCAAATCTCAGATTTTTAAAACGAAGTTTCAGAAAAATAAAACGAAGTTTCACAATCTTGAAATCAAATCTTATTTTTACGTAATTAAACTCTGTCAGAACACTGTCTTCAAACAAAGGCTAATAACCTCAAAAACAAAGCATCTTCTCCTAAAATAAAAAAGAGAGAAGCACCCATGCTGAATTACCTCTCCCTTTCCATCGTTGTCCTACCTAGATTCGAACTAGGAATGACTGAACCAAAATCAGTTGTGTTGCCATTACACCATAGGACAGTACCATTTTCAGTTTGCAAAGATAGTAAGATTTTATTTATTAGCAAATTTTTTGAAATAAATTTTGAAATTTTATTTATCTTTGCATTATTGTTTTTCTCTGTTTAAAGAATTATATTATCCTTTAAAAGATTAATAAACAAGGCTGTATGAATAAAGAGAATATAATAGAAATAAAAAATTTATCTATCTCATTCCGAAAAGACAAATCGTGGAATGAAGTTATTCATAATGCAGATTTGTCTGTCAGAAGAGGTGAAATAACTGCTATTGTCGGTGAGTCAGGCTCGGGAAAAAGCGTTTCTTCTTTGGCAATAATGGGCTTGCTGGACAAAAAGATAACAAAAATAAACAGCGGTGAAATTCTTTTTTATCCGACTTGTGAAGGGACAGAGACGAAGAAAGAAAACAACGGTGGAGAAACACCTATCCACTTAGAGGAACTTTCACAAAAAGGTTATCAAAAGATAAGGGGTAAAAAAATTGCTATGATATTCCAAGAGCCTATGACGGCTCTAAACCCTGTAAAGCGCTGCGGAAAACAGGTAGACGAAATGATATGCACCCATCTCAAAGTCACGGGAAAAGAAGCCAAAGCCATGACACTTGCTCTCTTCAGAGAGGTTCTTCTACCCAATGAAGAACGGATATATAATGCCTATCCGTTTGAACTTTCCGGAGGTCAAAGACAGAGAGTTATGATTGCGATGGCTCTTAGCTGCAAACCAGAACTGCTGATTGCCGACGAACCTACAACAGCCTTGGATGTAACGGTACAAAAAAGCATTTTATCTCTCATCTCTTCTCTTCAGAAAAAATACGGAATGAGTGTCATTTTCATTTCACACGATTTGGGCTTAGTAAACAGTATAGCTGACAACGTGATAGTTATATATCAAGGAAGGATTATTGAACAAGGGAAATGCAATGCAGTTTTCACCAATCCTAAACAAGCATACACAAAAGGGCTTATAGCTTCCCGCCCTCCCATGGACTATAAACCCGAACGATTATTGAGTGTCAAGGACTTCTTATCGGGCGAAAAACCTGTAGTAAAAATAATAAGTCATGAGCAGACTTTGGAAGAAAGAAAACTAATCTACTCTCAAGCCCCTTTACTTGAAGTAAAAAATTTAGAAATAGAATATACACTCAAACGTAATATTTTTTCAGCAGTAACAAAATCATTCAAAGCAGTCAGCAATGTATCTTTCAATGTTTACAAAGGAGAGACCTTGGGCTTGGTAGGTGAATCGGGTTGCGGAAAGACAAGCCTTGGCAAAGCAGTTGTACAGTTGATAAAACAAAATTCAGGTGACGTTATTTTCAAAGGCAGGAGTCTAAGCAGTCTGCCCTCAAAAGAAAAGTATGAAACCAAGAAACAAATCCAAATAATATTCCAAGACCCCTACTCTTCTCTCAATCCAAGAAAAACAATAGGCAGAACAATAGAAGAACCTATGGAAGTGTACCGTTTATTCAACAAGTCCGAAAGACGGGACAAATCATTGGAACTCCTTTCCAAAGTCGGTCTGAATGAAGACTTTTATTTCCGCTATCCCCACGAACTTTCGGGAGGTCAAAGGCAAAGAGTGGGTATTGCAAGGGCTCTGTCCTTGGAACCTGAGTTGATTGTGTGTGACGAAAGTGTATCTGCACTGGACGTAAGCGTGCAGGCACAGGTCTTAAATTTACTAAATGATTTGAAAAAGGATTACGGCTTTGCCTACATCTTTATCTCCCATGACTTAGGTGTAGTTAAATATATGTCAGACAGAATAATAGTAATGCAAAAAGGACAAATAGCAGAAGAAAACTATCCCGAAGAAATTTATAACAACCCTCAAGAAGAATATACTAAAAAACTAATATCCTCTATCCGTATATAAATCGGACCACTTCCTGCTCAGCGTCCGCATATATAAGAATAGTAGTAAGATATATTAAATTCATCTGCATTATATGCAGTCAGAAACGTTTTGATTGTAGGAAAACTTTTGGAGAAAATAAAATAAAAGAGGGTTAAACAAGAAATGAGAATATCTTAACCCTTAATTAATATAAAAAGGATAAAGAGTTATATAAAACCAATCAAGTTCTTCAACTCTTTATCCTTAGTTTTTATTTGTTTAATTGTCAATCTGCAAAGACCGTTTCTTCAAAATCAATCCATAGTATCAGGGTCCATAATGTCAATCTCGTCCAACGTCATGCTGTCTTCTTCACTCATATCCTTGTTTGCCTGTTCTTCTATGAGTTTATCTTCCTTTGAATAGTCCCCGTGTATAAGTTCAAACGCCTTTGTGTCTTTTCCTGAGTCCAATGAATCCAAATCGTCCGTTGATTTGCTATCAAAGACTTCCTTATCAAAATCTTCCTCGCTCAAATGCTCATCTACACGGACATCAACCTTGACCATATACATTATTTCCTCTGTTTCCAAGGGCACTAAGAACATAGGCGTACCGTCAGGTCTTTCAATCTTTTGAATAAAATCCATATAACCCTCAGCGTATTGAGTATTGAAAAGATTCATATCCGTTTCAGGGAGATTTTTGTAGCTTACAATCAATCTTTTCTTAGATGATGTTGCAGTGTTTTTATTAGTTGCTTTCTTCATAATGCAGTTCCTCGTATTTTTTTGCAATATTAGAATTTTTTTTTCATTTGTGTATAAATTTTGCAAAAAAAATAACGAGTTTTTTCTAAATATCTGTAAAATAAAACGATAATCTATCTTATTATTTCCAAAGAACCAACTATTTGTTTCGTCTTTTTACCTTGACGGATATTCAGCACATAGAAATAAGTCCCCATAGGACAATTTTCTCCGCAAAATTCCCCGGTGTAAGAACGCTTTTCGTAAACACGTTTTCCTTGACGGTTCTTTATTATTAATACATTGTCGGGATATTTCTCTATATTTTTTATCAGAAAACAATCATTTATTCCGTCTTCATTAGGACTTATATAATTAGGTATTTGTATATCGTCTGCCATTCTTTCTTCCGAAGGAGTATGTGCTTCTCCCGGAACATTTTCTGTTTTCATTTGAGGCTGCATAATTTCTATTTGCGAAGATATTTCTTCGTTCTTTATCTCCTCTAAGCCGTCTTTAAGATAATTATCTGACAAAAGAGGCAAATGAGTCCCCTCATCTGAAATATCAAAATCGAGGTTAGATTCGTTTTCCTTTATTCCGTTCTTTCTGTCTGAAAAAACAGTATCTGCCATTAAAGGTTCCTTAGGTAGTTCAGCATCTTTTAGCTCGGCAACATCAGATACCGAAACAGTGTTTTGAAGTTTACTGTCTGCATTGTCTGCATCAGACAATGCAAGATAAGTTCCCGCTACTATGAAAGAAGAAACTATTGCTACGGAAACGACTTTAGTCAGCAATGAAGCCGAGTGCCAAAGCGACGTTACTTTGGAAAACACATTCTCAGAAGGGAACTTCCCTTTAGGAGAATGAGACAAAGAAGCATCCATCTCAGTCTGAGTTCTCTGCCAAAGGTTTTGGCTTATCTCAGACTCTGAATTCTGTAGTTCTTTTCTGAAAAGTTCATCTATATTCATTGTTCTAAAGCCTCCGGACTTAATTCTTTTCGTTTCTTTCTTTGAGTATTTGTTCCAAGGTTTCTTTTAAAATCTTCCTTGCCCTGTAAATATAGGTCTTAATCACAGCCTCGCTGAACTCCGTCCTCACTGCAATTTCCCTATAAGAAAATCCGTCAATGGCAAACATATTGAAGACCGTTCTCAAATTAACAGGCAGACTTCTGATACAACGCAACAATTCCTCGGAAGAAAAAACACTTTGAACAGATATTTGTTCCGAATTTATATTTGTTTCTCCTGTTTCAACATCACGGGGTTTCAAATATTCGTTTTCTTTACTTTGTTTTTTCAACCTGTTAATGCAATGATTTATCATTATAGTTCTGAACCACACATAAAAACTTTTCTCATTTATGTAAGTATAAGAAGACAGCGCATCAAACATTTTCATAAAGCCTTCAATAAAACAATCTTCAGCCTCCTGCAAAGAAATAAAATACCTTTGACAAACAAACATCATTCGCTTAGCATACAAGTCAAAGAGTTTCTTTTGAGCAGTTCTGTCACCTTTTTGGCATAAAGATATTATTTCTTGCAGTTCCACTGTGCCATTCACATTTTTCGTTTCCCCTTCTTTGATTAAACAAAAAAAGTTATATGTATGTAAACAAAAAAAATGCTTTTTACTATTCTTTAATTAATATTTTGGAATAGTAATTTCCGTTTTCCGCATCAAAGAAATTGATTATAAAAAAGTTGCCCTCATAGACAGATAAGTCCAAAAGATTAATTCCTCTTTTCAATTCCCAATTCTTAAGTATCTTTCCGTTAGAGGAAAAGAGTTTTGCATTGATATTATCCTTAGAAACGTCTATCTTGGTCACCTTTCCTGTGGGATTAGGGTAGACTTTGATTGAATTTTTCTTGGTTTTAATATCCAAACCTACAGTCTTTTTGTTTCCAAGAGCCATTACATAATCCCCCGGTAAAAGATAATCGCTCAGCATGTAGCCATTGTCGGAAGTAATCGGGGTTGTAGGCATAAGAGTCCAAGAGGCAGACTTATCTTTTCTATAAAGCAAAAGAATTGAATCCATTTGAAGATAAGAGGTTGCAAGAGTTGAATCAAAAGCATTAGGATAGGTTGAAATCTCATAGTGAAACAGTCCTTGCATATTAACACTGTCAATATTTATTCCCTCTATTGTCCAATAGTGTTTTGATGATATTTTCTCAACTCCGTAAGGCAAATCACCGACACTGTCCCCTATCCAATGCAAAGTAGCCCTTACAAGTGCCGAGTCTACCAATGCCTTAGTCCTCATTCTGAAATAAGTATTCGGAAATGCAATTATGGCATTGGATTCATTGACTGTGAGTGCCGAAGCCGTTCTTAAATCCATAAACTCTTCATCATAGTCCAGCATTGCTTCGACAGGGGTAAAAGGAATATCGTCAAAGGTAACTTGAGCTTGGTTTGAGTTAAACTCAACATAGGTCTTGAACGAATTAAAGTTTTTATCAAAGAACGTTACAGGCAATCTGGAGGAGGAAAGCGTCTTTGTATTATCGGGATACGCCCTTTGCAAAAAAGTAAGCGAGGATTGTCCGTCAGAAAGATTTTTCTCTGCTATCTCATAATGAGGTGTAGAAGGAGAGAAAACCATACAATCAAAAAACGAAGTCAAATCTTTACCTGATTTTTCGCTGAAAAAATCTCTCACAATCTCACTGCTGATATTTGAAAATTCAAAACTGTCTATCAAACTTCTGATCGAAGAAAAGAAGAGACTGTCTGACAAATATTCTTTCAAAGAAAGGGCAATCAGAGAGCCTTTGTCATAGACAGTAGAACCGTAAGTCTGACTACTGTCTGCACGGCTTATAGGAAAATATCCTTCTTGTCTGACAACTGAAGAGAGAACATTTTCATGTATATTTCTGAAAAAATCTCTTGTTGCTTTTTCTCCGTATATCGCAGAAAGGGAAAGACGGGTAGTAAAAGAGGTCCACCCCTCATTTAGCCACATATCCTCAGCAGTTTTGCAAGTTACGGTATTGCCGAACCAAGAATGACCCAATTCATGAACGATATTGGACATTCCGCTTATTTCATCAGTCAATGCACCTTTGGCAAGAGAAATATTATCCACGTGTTCCATACTTCCTTTCGGCGTTACACAATAGCCGACCCTGTTAAAACGAAATTTTCCGAAACTTTTCTCCAAAGTATCAAAAGCAATAGGAACTTTAGAAAACATATTCTCTATGGTATTAGGAGAATACTGGGAAGTATATCTCACTTCCAAAGGAATATTTCTTCCGTAAGAAGATGTTATTGTCTGCTGATAAAGAGAGAAATCGGCTATTGTCATTGCCACTAAGTAAGGAGAGACATTCTCAGAAAGAGTATAGTGATAAACATGTGAAGTTCCGTCTTCACTTATGCTGTCAAGAACGCCCGAACATATAGCTTGAACGGAGTTTTTTACCCTTATATGCAAATCATAGGTGGCTTTGTCATCGAAAACGTCCTTTGCAACAAACCAACTCCTTGCATAAGAATGAGGATAATCGCCGAAAGCAACTCCGAGTGTGTAAATAATACTCGGTAAATAATGCAATCCGCCCCAAGCCATTGAATTATTTTCCACTACCTCCGAACCGTGATAATAAACTCTTACGGTCATGGTATCCTGCAAAGAAGACAAAGGGAGGGCAATCCTGACATTAGGGTCGGAATATTCAAAATCCAAAACAGTATTGTCCGCACAATTTTTCACGGAATCAACCGTCTGTCCTTTGAGCATGAGTTTTATGCTGTTATCTTCAAAATCCAAAAGCCTCAACCTTATATCAGTATAGCCTATATGGGAGTTTGCCGCTTCATTATTAACATCTAAATTGATACTGTAATTGATTACATCAAAATTATTTTGTGCTATTGTTCCCAAAAGAGAACTCAAAAGAAAGAAGAAAAAAATACACTTTTTCATTATCTTAAAAGTTTTTTTTTATTATTATGCAAAAATAAAAATAATTCATCAACCTGCAAAATTATATCAAGCAAATGAAAGGCATAGAAAAAAATTTCAGCACCATAATAATATACATTCAGATTGATTTACAGAAAATATCAAAGGTGTGAAAATAAATTTTTATAAAATATTTTGCAATAAAACTTGATAAAAAGAATATATCGTCGTATCTTTGCGACGGAATAAACTTAAAACTTCAAGATTATGAACGTTAAAATCAATGCCGTAAAATTCAAAGCCGATGAAAAATTATTGGCTTTTGCTCAAGAAAAAGTTTCAAAACTTGAACGCCATTTGTCTAATATTCTGGAGGCAGAGGTAACACTTAAAGTTGATAAGCCTGAAAGTGATAACAACAAAGTAGCTGATATACGCCTTGTAGTAAAAGGCTATGATTTGTTCGCATCTAAGCAAGCTGACTCATTCGAACAGGCTATTATGTTGTGTATTGATGCCTTGAAGCCGCAGATAGATAAACTGAAAGACAGACAATAAAATTTTATAAACCTTAAAACAATGAAAAAAGAGAAGGAACTCCTTGTCAGGAGTTCCTTCTCTTCATATAATTACCGTTAAAACCGCTGTCATTCTCCGCCTAATGTAGCCTTGACAAACGCAATGAACAAAGGAGCCGGATTTTCCACCGTTGAAGCATATTCGGGGTGGAACTGAGTACCCACAAAGAAAGGATGGTTTTCTATCTCTACAACTTCCACAAGATTGGTTTCCGGATTTATACCCGTAGCTTTCATACCTGCCTGCTCAAAATCAAGAATGTACTTATTATTGAACTCATATCTGTGGCGGTGTCTTTCTTTTATGTTTTCTTCTTTATAAGCCTCATAGATATGACTGCCTTTCTGTAATCTGCAAGGATAATTACCTAAACGCATTGTATGTCCCATGTTGCTTATCTTCTTTTGTTCTTCCATTATATCTATAACAGGATAAGGCGTTGAAGCCATCATCTCTATTGAGTTAGCGTTTTTCCAACCTAAAACATTGCGTGCAAACTCCACAACCGCAAGTTGCATTCCCAAACAGATACCGAAGAACGGTATTTTGTTCTCCCTTGCATACTGACATGCAAGAACCTTACCTTGTATTCCTCTTGAACCGAAACCCGGAGCAACCAATATTCCGTTCAATCCTTCGAGTTGTTCTCTAACTTTCTCTTCTCCCTCTTCCAAAAGTTCGGAATGAATCCACTTTATATTGACTTTAGCCTGTAAATAAGCACCTGCATGAATTAAAGCTTCGGAAATAGACTTGTAAGCATCGTGTAACTCCACATACTTGCCCACTATACCGACAGAAACCTCTTTCATAGGATTTTCCAACTTATAAAGGAACTTCTTCCACGAAGAAAGGTCCGGCTCAGACGAAAGAGGAGTATCCGTTTTTTTCAAAACCTGAGTATCCAATCCCTCTTCCAACATATTCAAAGGAACTTTGTATATGGAGGAAGCATCTATGCTTTCTATAACACATTCTTTATCAACATTGCAGAAAAGAGATATTTTGGCGCGTACGCTTTCCGTAAGATTTTTTTCGCAACGGCAAACGATAATATCCGGTTGCACTCCTATAGAAAGCATATTCTTGACACTGTTTTGTGTCGGTTTGGTCTTCAACTCTCCTGCCGCTGCAAGATAAGGAACATAAGTCAAATGAATAACAAGAGCCTGCCGCCCGAATTCACGTTTCAACTGACGCACGGCTTCAACGAAAGGCAAGGATTCTATATCGCCGACCACACCTCCTATTTCCGTTATAACAAAATCATATTTTCCCGTGTTACCAAGAATTTTTATTCTGTTTTTTATTTCGTCCGTAATATGGGGAATTACTTGTACGGTACTGCCGAGATATTCCCCTTTCCGCTCTTTTTCTATTACTGATTGGTATATCCGCCCCGTAGTCACATTGTTTGCCTGTGAGGTACGCACATTGGTAAAGCGCTCATAGTGTCCCAAATCCAAGTCCGTCTCTGCTCCGTCCTCAGTGACGTAACATTCTCCGTGTTCATAGGGATTAAGAGTTCCCGGATCAACATTGATATACGGGTCAAGTTTTTGATTTGTCACCGAAAAACCTCTTGATTTAAGCAAAAGGGCTAAAGAAGACGAAATAATACCTTTTCCTAAAGAGGAGGTAACTCCTCCGGTAACAAAAATATATCTTGTGGTAAACATAGGTTAAAAAAATTTATTCTCTTTATAGTTTGCAAAGATAAGATAATTTTTATTTATACGGATTAAAAACAATGAAAATAGAGGTTTAAACTTTGTTAAAATACTATTGTTTAAAGTTTTATTTCAAAATAGCCTAAGATTTAGAAAAATAAAAAAAAGATTATTCTACAATAAATTTATTGTCATTAATCTCTTTTTTGTATTTTTGCAAATCATTTATTATTACGGATATAAGAAAAAAACTAATGAAAAAGACAATTTTAGTACTGTGCTTTCTGTTTTCTCTAAGCATGGTAACAAAAGCCCAAAACTATGTAGACAGGGCTTTCTTTGAAGCAAGGGCAGGCTTTCACAACGAATTGGATGACGGACACTACGGCAAGCATTTTACAGGTGACTTCCTAAATTTTCAAATGTTCGGTAACATAAGCGACAATATTTCCTACAGAATAAGACAAAGGCTTAACAAAAATCCTTTTGACAGTGACAATATACTGAATGCCACTGATTTCCTTTACATTGACTGGAGGATAAACAAGCACTGGTCCGTTATGTTCGGAAAGCAGGAGATTTTTATAGGCGGTTTTGAATACGATTATGCTCCTATAGACGTCTATTATTGGTCCGACTTCTGCAATCAACTGCCTCAGAGTTACGGTATGGGACTTAGCCTCGGCTATCACTACGATGAAAACAACACTGTCTATTTCCAAATCATCAACTCTCCGTTTTCTTTAGGCAATAAGGACGAATTTCTGTCCTACAATGTTGCATGGTTCGGACAAGCCTTTGATTGGTGGAAAACTATTTGGTCCGTCAATTATGTAGAAGCTGAAAAGGGAACGGATATGTTTTATGTTGCATTGGGAAACCGTTTTGAGAGCGGAGACTTTTACCTTGAGGCTGACTTCACCGAAGGAATAAACGCAACAAACACTGATGATATCATCACAAATTTCTCAGTTGTAGGTAAGTTGAACTACAACTACAGGGATAAGTTAAACATATTCCTCAAGGGAGGCTACGATGACAACAGTTACACTTACTTAGGCAACGCTCTTTCTCCGTTTGTGTACGACAGAGATTATTCTTATTTCGGTGCAGGTGCGGAATATTTTCCTCTTAACAATAAAGACCTGCGCCTACATGCCGTTTACTACTACAACAACGAAGACAAAAAACATAATTTTGATTTAGGGGCAACGTGGCAGTTGAACATAAAATCACCAAACAAGACTATAGGAAAAAATTAACGGAAAAGAAAATAAAAAAATCAATAAATCATGGCTAAACACGTTAATCACAAAATAAAAGAAGCGGTAATATTCCTTGCAGTCATAGTTGTAATATTCGGACTTTTGGCCTCACGTATGGGAATGGCAAACATGATGAACACCATTATGCGAACCGCTCACGACCTTCTTCTTAACACTGTTTTTTATCTAATGGGGATCACCGTATTAACAGGAGCGCTCAGCAAGTTGCTTGCAGAATTCGGAGTGGTTAATCTTTTGGAAAGATTGTTGCGCCCATTGATGAAACCTCTTTACAATCTTCCCGGAGTTGCTGCTTTGGGAGGAGTTATGACTTTTTTGTCTGACAATCCTGCAATCATAGCTCTGTCCAAGGACAAGAACTTTTCTTCTTATTTCAAGAAATATCAGTTAGTCTCCCTTACCAATTTCGGAACGGCATTCGGAATGGGCTTTGTCGTTATCATATCCATGATAGGCTACGGTCAAAACTTCCTTTCGGGAGCTTTGGTAGGACTGGCAGGAGCTTTGGTAGGAAGTATTGTCTCAACAAGATTGATGCAAAGATTTACCCTTAAGGCCTATCCGGAAATGAAAGAGCCTGTGATGAATCAAACAGAGATAGAAGAGGAAGAACTCTTTGAAGAAGAGAAAGAACAAAAACAGAGCCTGTTCTTGCGTACACTCAACGCAATGCTTGACGGCGGAAAAACGGGTGTTGAACTCGGCATAGCCATTATTCCGGGTGTTCTTATCATAACAACACTTGTACTTCTGATAACAAACTCTGCCCCTGCAACAGGCTATGACGGAGGAGTGGGTCAAGGTGTACCTATTCTGCCTTGGTTAGCCGACAAGATACATTGGGTTTTTGAATGGCTGTTCGGTTTTAATCACATGGAATTCATTGCTTTCCCTATGACTGCTTTAGGAAGCGTAGGCGCAGCCTTAGGTTTGGTATCGTCGTTTGCAAAAGAGGGCATTTTGGACGGCAATGCTGTTGCAGTCTGCACCGCAATAGGAATGTGTTGGAGCGGTTATCTGTCTACCCATGCTGCAATGTTAGACTCTTTAGGCTACAGAAAATTAATTTCAAAGGCTATTTTGGCTCACACTTTCGGAGGATTGGCAGCAGGTATCTTCGCACACTTCCTTTATATGTTGGTTTCTCTTATATAAATCAGTAAAAACAAACTGAAAATAACTAAAATGAGCGACACTTTTCTGATGAAAGTGCCGCTCATTTTTATATCCGCTAAGTCCAAAAGCAAGTACAAAAAAATAAGTCCAGAGTGCAATTTTGCAAAAGCAAGTTTTAGAAAAATTAAAATCAAATTTCAAGAAATTAAAACGAAGTTTCACGCCGACGAAATCAAATATTAAAACTTTAAAATCAAATAAAAATTTATTATCCGCAAACATAAAGGCGGTATTTCTGCAAAAAATAGTATTTTTTTAGTAAGTGTTTATGATGTTTTGAGATTTTATTCGTACTTTTGCAAAATAAAACGGATTGAATTTATGCTTACAATTTCAAAATTGTTAGATTTTTTGTCTCTTATCGGGATTATCGCCCTGCTTGTCTTGTATCTGTTCCTCAAATGGCAGTTTTTCTATCTTGCTTGGGGACTTATCATTCTTCTTTTTATTAGGGTATTGAGCCAAACTCTTAAGGCAAGGTACTATGAAAAAGAATACAACAAACTGAGAAGCAAAACACAGGATATAATTGACAGTATATAACTTTATAAGAAAATAATAAAAGTATAATTAATAAATAAAATATTTTTTATGGCAACAACAGCTGATATAAAAAACGGACTTTGTATTGAGATGAACGGAGATTTACTTTCCGTAGTAGAGTTTCTTCACGTAAAACCCGGAAAAGGTTCTGCGTTTGTAAGAACCAAATTAAAAAGTTTTAAAACAGGAAGAACCATTGAACATACTTTCCCTTCGGGAACTAAATTGGATATAGCAAGAGTTGAAAGAAGACCATACACTTTTTCTTACAAAGATGATTTAGGCTATCATTTCATGCACTCTGAAACTTGGGAGGAAATAACTGTTCAAGAAGATATCATCAATGCTCCTCAATTCCTTATGGAAGGCCAAGCCGTAGAGATGATAGTTCACGCCGACACCGAGACTCCTCTTACCTGCGAGTTACCTCCGTTTGTTGAGATGACTGTCACCTATACCGAACCCGGAGTAAAAGGAAACACTGCTACCAATGCAATGAAGGATGCAACGGTTGATACAGGTGCAACGATAAAAGTTCCTTTGTTCATCAACGAAGGAGAAAGAATAAAAGTAGATACACGTACTGCTGAATATTCAGAAAGAGTTAAATAATAAAAAACTTAAACTCTCACTAATACAATAAGGCAGGCGTAAAATCATTGATGGATTTTACGCCTGCCTTTCTTTCAAATATCAGTACTGTTCTTTAAATCCTAAAGAAATTCCGTATTCATTCCGCCTCTTTTTAAAGGTATGCAGACAATAGGTATTTTAGCAAAGCGGACAATATCCTGAGCCCTCGGGTCTGCTGCAAAATCCGTAGACTCATCTCTTCCCATAACCATACACAAATCAACTTTGTTGTCCTCGTTGTTTATATATCTTATCACCTCATCTGCATAGTCTTTACCACTTTTAAGATTGTCCAAAGTGATTATATCACAATGTATTCCCTTTTCTAAAATAAATTTCTGAACGCCTGAACCTATCACTTTTATTTTATTATAGTCCTCTGCATCTTGATTGTCCCAAGTTCCTATAAGAAGAGTTATTGATGCACCGAAATCTTTTGCCCATTTGATTGCATAAGGCACTTTTTGGCGGCTGCTTATATAGAGTTCAATAGGAAGAACTATGTTTTTTATCGGCTTAGGCTCTATGGCAATATTCACTGTCATAATAGGTATATCGGCCGTTCTGATAAGTCGGTGTGTATTTGCGCCTATTACGTTCACATTTGTATTGGAAGTACCTGCAACCATAAGTTCAACATTCATCTCTTTGGCGAATGCGTTTATTTGTTCCGATACAGAACCCTTGCGGATATAGGGTTTGACATCCAAAGAATAGAGTTTCTTAATATTCTTTTTTAGTTCCTCAAGTTGCAAAGCTTGATATTCAGGTGCTTTTTCCTGTTGTCCGAGTAAGCGTGCAAAAAATCCAAGTGCTTCTGAAATATGCAGAAGATAATATTCAGTAGTGCTGTCCTTGAACATATATTTACAAAAACGCAAACAAGCGTTCAGAGACAAATCATTGAAATCCGTTGTTATGAGAACTTTTTTCATCTTTTCTTATTTTTTCTTTTCCCTTTTTTGCAAAATTAAAACTAATTCTTTGAATGAGAAAAAGAAAAACAGATTTTGTAAAAATACAACAACATATTTCTGACTCAATATTCGGTAAAACAAAGACTTATCCTCAACTGACAAGAGCAATCCATTGAAAGAATAAAGAAAAAAACACCTA
>JAFVAP010000108.1 GCA_017480455.1 Bacteroidales bacterium
ATCTTCATTCGGCCACTCTTCATTAGCAGTTTTTATTTGGTAATAAAATGTAGGGGAGTCTTCTCTTTCTGCCCAAGAAACGGTAGCAGTTGTTGAAGTAACATTGCTTGAGGTCAAATCTCTTACTCCTGCACAAAAATCTCCTGTAGGAAGAATGGTTAATTGTACATCTGGATAGCCGCCCGAAGGTTGCTGAGTTAAATTGCCTATAGTTTGAGGCGAGTCGTCGTCATAGGCTGCTATGAAACGTTTTTGAGCATTTGTTGAACGCCAATAATAGCCGTTGCCGAGGAAATCGTTTGTTGTCTCCTCCAAAGCTATGACTAAGTTTCCCGAACCGTCGAAAGGGAACGGCTCATCTAATTCTATCTCCGACCATTGTGAAGAAATAACGGTCCAAGGTCCTTCATATACCAAGGTGAAATCAGAAGCAGGTAATCCTGATTGTGCATTTGGGAAAGAAGACATAGAGGTTATCGCCATGTAAACCTTAATCTGTCTTGTTGAATTGACACCTGTGGCAGCCATATAGTAAGCAATGGAATTAATATTTCCAGTTTGCTCTATATCTTCTGCAAGATAGATGGTCTGAGATGCACTATAGTTGAACCACAAGTGTATCGGGGAGAATTTGTTGGTGTTAAGGTCGTTGCCCAATCCTATTGTAACGACATCTTGCGAAAATCCGCTGAGGCTCATTATAATCGCCATCAGCATAAACATAAATAATTTTTTCATTTTTTTAAAATTTTAATTTATAAATTAAGGTTTTAGATTTTGTTTTCTTCAATATTGTTGTTGTATGCAAAAAGTCCTGTTCTATAAGTTCTTAAACAGAAACTTATAAAACAGGACTTTGGATATTTACATCTTTTTTCCGTCGGGTAAAAACCTGATTTTACCCCCCCCCATATAAGGTGTTGAATTATATATTAAAGATTTAAAAATCATAATACTATATCATTTGATACTTTTTTCTTGCTAATATTTTTGTGTTGGTTGCAAATTTATGTTTTATTTTTTAAATATGCAAGAAAAAAACCGAAAATTTGACTTTAATAATTAAAATTTGAAAAATGGTAAAAGCAAAACAGCATAAAAATGAAACGAAGTTTCAGTTCAGCGAAACTTCGTTTCAGAAAATTAAAACGAAGATTCAGAAAACTGAGATTTGATTTCGCTGAGCTGAAACTTCGTTTTATTTTTATCGTTAAAAGAGTGTGTGTTTTTACTCCTTATTTTATCTCTTTTTTTTACCCTGTTGAAAGTATCTATCCTTAATATAATGAGTTTGTTATGGATTTTTATCCTCTCTTTTTTTTACAATGTTGCCTATGGGTGCTTGTTTTATCCTCCCTATACCTTATTATTATATAGTCAGACATGTTTTTATCTTTTTCGAGATAAATTTTAATTTTTTTGATTTGGAAAATCATTGTTTTAAGATTTTAATCCATACTTCTTTAACTTTAAAAGAAAAGTCCGAAATCCGAAAAAAAACTATCCTTTCTCGATAATGACACCATATATTTATTATAATTTTTATAACTTTGCAAAATTAATCACGACGATATGGCGAAACAATTAAACGAAATAACTGCTTGTATTGACAAAGAATTGAAAG
The DNA here is from genome assembly GCA_017480455.1 of Bacteroidales bacterium. Classification (GTDB taxonomy): domain Bacteria; phylum Bacteroidota; class Bacteroidia; order Bacteroidales; family P3; genus Scybalousia_A. The sequence goes on from JAFVAP010000108.1 coordinate 1,625, forward strand.
AATTTGAGAAAATGTTTTCGGATTGCTTTGAGTTCGAAAACTCTTCTTTGAAAAGTATGCTTTCTTACGTTCTTTCGATGAAAGGTAAAAGGGTAAGGCCGATTTTGACTTTTTTGGTTGCCGCCAGCATAGGCAAAATTAACACTCAGACAAAAAAATCCGCCGTTATAATAGAGTTACTTCACACGGCATCTTTGCTTCACGATGATGTAATAGATGCAAGTTCTCTCCGCAGAGGACGTAAAACCCTTAATGCTCTTTGGGATAACCGTTCTGCTATTCTGATAGGAGATTACCTTTACGGCAAAGCTCTTTCACTGATAGAGACTCAAGAAGATTTTAATCTTATGCCTGTATATGCCATGATTGCAATGGACTTGCCGAGCGGTGAAATAAAAGAAGAGGATTCCACTAAGGAGAAAGATATTTCATTGGATAAGTATTTACAGGTTATTTATGAAAAAACGGCTTCCCTTATCGAAGCTTCCGTATTGTCAGCCTATATTTCCAATGACACAAAGCAGGTGAGCAGAGAACAAATGCAGGAATTGGGACACTGCATCGGTATGGCGTTTCAGATAAAAGACGATATATTGGATTATTCCGAAAACACAGGCAAAGAAAAAGGCAAAGACTTGAAGGAAAAAAAGATAACATTGCCGTTTATTTATTATTTCCGTTCTTTGAATGAACAAGAACAGGAAGAGACTTTGGATTTTTTGTTTTCGGAAGATAAAGATGAAAAGGAGATAGAGCGTTTTATTTTCCTTTTGTCTGAAAGCGGTGCTGTCAAACAGGCAGAAGAAAAAATGGAATATTACACTCAGAGGGCCGAAAGCATTATTTCACTTATGCCCGATAATGTTTACTCCCGTTCTTTGCTTGATTTGGTATCTTATTTGACAAAAAGAGAACATTGATAAACAAATATTAAAACATTAACATTATGAAAAAATTATTATTCTTTGCAGCATTGTTGTTGTCTTTCACTTTTTTAATGGGACAAAATGCAAAATTGCCTTCTGTGAATATCAAAGATATGGAAGGAAAAGTTGTTAATACTTCTTCTTTTTCAAATGACGGCAAGCCGTATGTAATTTGCTTTTGGGCAACTTGGTGTCATCCTTGTCTGCAAGAGCTATCCGCTATGGCGGAACTTTATGATGATTGGCGGAATGAATCAGGTATGAAAATATATGCAATATCCCTTGACGATACACGTACAAAGGGAAAGGTGAAACCTACAGTCAATTCGCAGGAATGGTCTTACGAAGTGATGATAGATGAAAACTCGGATTTCAAACGTGCTATGGGAGTTAATAATCCTCCTCATACCTTTATAATAGGAAGTGACGGAACCATACTTTGGCAACATACGGGTTATGCAGAGGGCGATGAGGAAAATCTTTTGAAGAAATACATTGAGTTTTTGGAATAACAGAACTCCCGAACAAAATTGCAATACCATGGAAGAATTTTTCTATACCTCGGAAAAAAATATCCAAATTCTGATTTCTCTTTTAAAAAAATACAATATAAGAAAGATAATAGCATCTCCCGGTGCTACCAACGTGACTTTTGTAAGCAGTGTTCAGAGAGATGCTTTTTTTGAAATATATTCTTGTGTTGATGAGCGTTCTGCAGGATATATGGCTTGCGGATTGGCACAGGAAAGTTCGCAACCCGTTCTTCTGTCCTGTACAGGTGCGACTGCTTCGCGCAATTATTTACCTGCATTGACCGAGGCTTACTATCGCAAACTGCCTGTCATCGCTTGCACCTCCTCACAGGACTTTCACAATGTCGGACATCTGATTGCGCAGGTGATAAACAGAGAAAACCCTCCCAAGGATGTTGCTCTTCTTTCTGTTAATGTTCAATCGGTGAGAACGGAATCGGATTTGTGGGATTGCGAAATAAAAATCAATAAGGCTTTATCAGAATTGACTCACAGAGGAGGAGGTCCTGTACATATTAATCTTGAAACCACTTACAGCAAAGATTATTCGGCAAAACTGCTTCCCGACAGCAGAGAGGTAAGACGTATAACCCCTTATTCAAAATCTTTTCCTAAGATACCTTCGGGAAGAATTGCCGTATTTGTCGGCTCTCACGGAAAATGGACTCAAAGACAGAGGGAAGCAACAGAAGAATTCTGCAAGAAATTTCAAGCATCCGTTTTCTGCGACCATACAAGTAATTACAATGGATTGCGCTCTTTGAACTACACGTTGAAGTCTTCGCAGGAAATTCGCCGCAATGAGTTCCCTTTTGATTTGGTAATACATCTCGGAGAGGTGAGCGGAGACTACTATACTCAACGTTTGATGAAAAATACTAAACAAGTGTGGCGCGTAAGCGAAGACGGAGAGTACAGAGATACCTTTAAACGGCTTTCTTTCGTCTTTGAGATGACTCAAGAGGAATTTTTTGACTACTATAATAAGAATACGGATTTTTCTTCTCTTGAAACAAAGGATTTTTATGAGGATTGCTTAGAAGAAAATAAGCGTCTGTATTCCCTTATTCCCGAATTGCCTTTCTCTAACGTATATTTGGCGCAGCAAATGGCAGGCTTGTTACCCGAAAACTCAGTTATCCATTTCGGAATACTGAATACGCTGCGTTCATGGAACTTTTTCGAACTTCCTGATTCGGTAAGCGCATTTTGTAACGTAGGAGCATTCGGCATAGACGGTTGTTTGTCGTCTCTTGTCGGGGCTTCGCTCTGTGAAAAGGAAAAATTATACTTCGGAATTCTCGGAGATTTGGCTCTGTTTTATGATTTAAATGTCTTAGCCAATAGACATATCGGAAACAATCTTAGAATTCTTTTGGTGAATAACGGTTTGGGACAGGAATTTAAAAACTACAATCACCCCGGAGCAAGATTCGGAGGTGCAACTGATTTATTCATCGCCGCCAAAGGGCATAACGGCAAACAATCTTCCGAACTTATGAAACATTTTGCTTTAGATTTGGGCTTTGAGTATATGTCTGCTTCCGATAAAGATGAATTTCATAAGGTTTATAAGAGATTTCTGACTCCCGAATTAACGGAAAAGCCTCTTTTCTTTGAAGTTTTTACTCACTCAGATTCGGAAAACGAGGCTCTTTATTTGATGAGGACCATAGAAAAAGAAACAAAAATGGAGGCTGTTCAATCCAAAGTGAAACAAACCTTGAAAAGCGTTGTAGGAAACTCCGTTTTGAAAAATTTAAAAGATACTTTAGGAAAATAATCCTTCTGAAAAATATCACCGAAATAAAGAATAAGGAATGAAAAATTTGCTTTCTTACTGTGTAAATCTCTCTGAAAAAACTGCCTTTGCTGAAAAACATGTAACGACACTTGATATTGACACTCGGAAACCAAATTGTATTATTCTTAAAAACAATATATTTTGACATGAAAAAAAAACATATAGCAATACTTGGCTCTACCGGTTCTATAGGAACTCAAACCTTAGACGTTATACGTGAAAACAGGGATTTGTTTGTTGTTGATGTGCTGACGGCAGGCTCAAATGCTGAATTGCTTCTTGCACAGGCTCTGGAATTTCAGCCCGATACTGTCGTTATTGCAGATGAGACCAAGTATGGATTTCTTCAGCAGGCTTTGAAAGATACAGACGTTAAAGTCTTTGCAGGAGATAAATCAATAGAAGATGCAGTTACTTTTCCTGATATTGATATTGTTTTAACGGCTTTAGTAGGCTTTGCCGGTTTACGCCCTACGGTCAGGGCAATAGAAGCAAACAAGGTGATAGCTCTTGCTAACAAAGAAACCATGGTTGTAGCAGGAGAGATAATAACAAGATTGGCTTCAGAGCATAATGTTCCCATTCTTCCTGTTGATAGTGAGCATTCGGCAATATTTCAATGTCTCCAAGGCGAATATCAAAACGAGGTGCGTAGAATATTTCTTACCGCATCGGGAGGAGCATTCCGCGGAATGAAACGAAAAGACCTTGAGACCATAACGGTAAAAGATGCGCTGAAAAACCCTAATTGGGCTATGGGAAAAAAAGTTACCATAGACAGTGCAACTCTTATGAATAAGGGATTAGAGGTTATAGAGGCAAAGTGGCTTTTCAATGTTGATGCACGGCAAATAGTTCCTGTTATTCATCCTCAGAGTATAATACATTCAATGGTTGAGTTCGGGGATTTAAGTATTAAGGCGCAGATGTCAGTACCCGATATGCGTATGCCTATACAATATGCTCTGTCTTATCCTTTGAGAACTCCGAAAAAAAGTTCCCCTTTGGATTTGTTTGAGATAGCTGAACTGACTTTCGAAAAGCCTGACAGAGAAACTTTTCCTTGTCTTGATTTTGCTTTTCAAGCCATTGACAAAGGCGGAAATATGCCTTGTATAATGAATGCTGCCAACGAGGTTGCGGTGGAATATTTTCTCAAAGAGAAGATTAAATTTTTGGAAATACCGGAAATGATTGACAATGCGATGAAAAAATTTACTTTCATCGGAAATCCTACCTTGCAGGATTTGTTTATGACTGACGCAGAAGTGAAAAAATCTCTCAAATCAAAATAAAAGAAATACTTTTTTCAAATAATGCTTATTTAGAAACGGCGGAATGATGAGGGAAAAATAAGCATTGATGTTTTTGAAGAAAGACCTTGTTTTGAGTTTATTAAGTAATAAAAAATTAAAACTTGATTTCAGAAAAATAAAACGAAGTTTCACTGCGCTGAAACTTCGTTTTATTTTTCTGAGTCTTCGTTTTATTTCAGAGATTTAGGCTTTCCGATTTTGTATCCTTTTAATCCGTAGAAGCACAGATAGATATATGAAACCATAGGAATGAAGTATGAAATTCTTACCGAACTTACATCTGCCAAAATACCTTGTAGCGGCGGCACTATTGCGCCTCCGAGTATCATCATTATGAGGATTGAAGATGCACTTGAGGTTTGTTTGCCCAATCCGTCGATTGCAAGTGTGAAAACATTAGACCACATTATGGAGTTAAACAATCCTATGGCTATAAGCGACCAAACGGCAACGCCGTTGTTTATTCCTATTCCGCAAATCAATAAAGCTATATTGACCATTGCAAATATGGCTAAGGTGAGGGCAGTGTTTCCTTTGCCGAGACAGAAAAACATAAAATTGAGTGCTATGAATACCAAAAAGAACCAAACTAATCTGAATGCCAAACCGTGAAGCATCCAATTGACTGCAAAGATTATCACAAAGCAAAGAAGAGCCAAAAGAATCATTGATACTATTTTCCTTGTCTTGCTGACGTCTGACAGGGACACTGCGCCGAGAAAACGTCCTATCATTGCGCCTCCCCAGTAGTAAGAGACGAAAGCCGATGCGTGTTCTGCGTCTATGCTTATCACTTCTTTCATATAGGAGATGAGGTTGCTGCCTACTGCTACCTCTGCGCCGACATAGAAGAACACACCCAAAGCTCCGAGTACTACATAAGGCTTTTTGAATATGCTTTCGGCGGAAGAGAGATTGTTTTGTTCTTCTTCGGCAATGGATATTTTTGAAAAACTGATGAAAACCCCCAAAGCCAACAGCAGAAAGGCTAAGAAGAGGTAAGGAGTGGTGACTGCAAAATTTTCTCCGCTTTTGTCGGCGAAATAAGAGAAAATAAAGTAGCCTCCTAATGCAGGTCCGAGGGTAGTACCCAAAGAGTTGAAAGCCTGTGTCAAATTAAGACGGGAGGAAGCCGTTTCTCTCTTGCCTATAAGAGAAACAAACGGATTGGCGGCAACTTGAAGGAAAGTGAGGCCTGTTCCTAACAGAAACAGGGATACAAGAAAGCAGACAAAAGGTAATTGTAAGCGTGCTACGAAAGAAAATAAGAAACAAGACAAAGAGGCAGTAAACAATCCGATTGTAAGAGTCCCTTTGTAGCCGAAGCGTGATATAGGGTCCTTTCCTTTAACCGAAAGCAGATAAAAAATAAAAGCGCAGACAAAATAGGCAATAAAGAAAGCAAATTGAACTATATTGGCTTGGAAATGGCTGAGTTGATAAACTGTTTTGAAATACGGTATCAATATATCGTTGAGTGAGGTGATGAAACCCCACATAAAGAACAATATTGTTACGCTTATCATCGGCAGAACCGAATTGTTTCTCTCCGTTGTTTTCATTTTTTATTTCCTTTCTTTTAAATAATATAGTGTATTATGCTTGTTCTCCATGAATACTTGCTTAGCCAAGGCGACAACTTCCTGCTTCGTTATTCCCGAATAATGAATTTTGTCATTGTTTATGTTTTCTAACATATCCAAATGGGCATAGTATCCGAGATTCATTGCTTTGTCAAGGATTTTTATATTGTTAAATTCCGCTGAAACTATGTATTTGTTTTTCACTTTCTCAAATTCGCGGTCGCTTATTTTACCGCTGCATATTTCTTCCAATGTTTGCCAAATCAACCGCTCACCCTCTTCTACTGAAGTGCCTTCCGAATATTTTCCTACGATGATAAACAGTCCTTTGTCATCGTCTCCGCTCAGTACTGCATCTATTCCCGTGAATGCTTTCTTCTCTTGGACAAGCGAAATATACATACGCGAACTCGTTCCGTTGGAAAGCAAATCGCTGAGAATGTCGTATGTGTAAAAATCTTTGTTTTTGCGCTCACACATCGGGAAAGTAATCATTATGATATCAGAAGGTACATCTCTGAAAACTGTTTTCTGCCTGTTTTCTTTTTGTATCGGTTCTTGTGAGTAGCGGATTTGTTTCTCTTTTCCTGCAGGGAAACAGAATATTTCTTCGGCCAATTCGAATACTTCTTCACATTTTACCTTTCCTGATATGCTCAAAACGGCATTATTCGGTAGGTAATATTCGTCGTAAAACCGTTTCACCGTATCCAAATCAGCACTTTCTATATGTGAAATATCTTTTCCTATTGTCTGCCATTTGTAAGGGTGGACCTTAAACGAAAGTTCCCTCATTTCTTTGTACAAATCGCCGTAAGGTTGATTTAGATACCTTTGTTTGAATTCCTCACATACTACTTTTTTTTGAACATTCAGATGCCAATCATCAATAAGCAGGTTATTCATTCTGTCAGCTTCTATTCTGAGTATTGTTTCCAAATAGATATAAGGAACAGTTACGTAAAAATTTGTTATATCGTTGTTGGTAAAAGCATTACTTTCTCCTCCGAGAGAGTTAATCAACATATCGAAATCGGAAAAGTTCTCACTGCCTGAAAACATCAGATGTTCAAACAAATGAGCGAAACCCGTATGGTTTTCATCTTCGTTCTTTGCTCCTACTTTGTAGAGCATATTGACGGCAACGAGTTCAGTGTTTCTGTCTTCATTGACTATAACTCTTAATCCCGAGTTAAGAGTTTTTTCTTCGTATTTTATCATCCTAAGCCTTAGTTCTCTTTTGTTTTGCAAAGATAGTAATTTTTTCATACTTAAGATTTATTCTTAAATCATTAAGCAAAAAGAGTTAGGGAAAAATATATTAATTTTGCAAAAAAGAATATTGTATGGCAAACAAAGAGGAAGATATTTTTTTTGAAGAAAACCTTATTATTAATCCCCAAATCATTGAAGTTAAGTCTTTGACGGCGGATTTTTTTCTTCCGAGAAATAGAATGGCACATAAGGGTGATTTCGGCCACTGTCTGTTCATCGCAGGTTCGTATGGAAAAGCAGGCGCTTGTGTTCTGGCTTCCGAGTCGGCATTGAGGGTCGGTTGCGGTTTATTGAGCGTTCATATTCCGAAGAAGTTGTACGGTGTTCTTCAAGTTTCTGTACCCGAGGCTATGATTTTACTTGATAAAAATGAAGAATATTTTACCTCTTTTGATGATTTCTCCTCATATTCAGCCGTTGCAATAGGACCGGGTTTGGGCACAAGGCAAGAAACTAAGGAGGCACTCAAATCTTTCTTGTTAAAAAGAATACAAGATAAATCCTTGCAGAATATCCCTCTTGTTTTGGATGCCGATGCCTTAAATATTCTTTCTCAGACAGAAGATTTTAAATCCCTGCTCACAAAAAATATTATCCTAACTCCGCATCCCAAGGAGTTTGAGCGTCTTTTCGGTAAGAAAACTTTTAAAGACAGACTCTCTTTTTTGAGTGATTTCTGTCCCGAACGTGGAATAACAGTTGTCTTGAAAGGAGGTGTTACTGCCGTTGTTGATGATAAAGGAAAGATTTGTTATAATGTAAAAGGAAATCCGGGAATGGCTACGGCAGGAAGCGGAGATGTTCTTACGGGAATGCTCTTGGGTATTCTCTCTCAAGGTTATTCTTGCTCAGAAGCGGCAAAACTCGGAGTGTTTCTTCATGCTCTTTCCGGCGATGAAGCTAAGGCTGAACTCGGAGAACATAGTCTTTTGGCAAGAGATATAATAAGGAATATCCCTAAAGCAATCAATATATGCGGAGTAGAACTCCGAACTTTGGAAAAATCAAACTTTAATCAGAAACTTTTAAACAGAAATGGAAAAGGAAGAAATAATACTCGGAATAGACCCCGGAACTAATGTAATGGGCTATTCTTTTGTCAGAAAAGTAGGTAAAAAGACAGAGGTGTTGGAAATGGATGTCTTGAAGTTGGGAACTAAGGAAGATATGGCTACAAGAATGAAAATTATTTTTGATTTTATCATAAGAAAAATAGATTTTTATCACCCCGATATGCTGGCATTGGAAGCCCCTTTTTACTACAAAAATGTTCAAAGTATGTTAAAACTCGGCAGAGTTCAAGGTATATGTATCGCAGCAGGCTTGTCGCGTGACATACCCTTTGTTGAATTTCCGCCAAAGAGGGTTAAACAATCAATAACAGGCAATGGTAATGCGTCGAAAGAGCAAGTTATGAAGATGTTACAAATGATGAATCTTATAGATGAAAATCCCAAGTACTTAGATGCTTCTGATGCTTTGGCGGTTGCTGTTTGCTATTGTACACAGAGCAATTTGATGAGTACGGGTGTAAATTCCAAGATAACAAAATCAAAAACCAAAACTTTGTCTTGGGCTGCTTTTGTCAATGAACATCAAAACAGAGTTATAAAATAAAGAAAAAATATTATGAAAAATTCACTTATATTTCTAAGTTTGTTATTTGCTTGCCTTGTTAGTGTGGCTCAGATTGTCAATGGTGATGAAAGGACTGACGAATACTTGCCTTTGTTGTACGGAAAGAAAGTAGGTTTGGTTTGTAACCATACTTCAGTTGTCGGAAATGAGCATCTGATAAATTTACTTCTTAGAAACGGAGTTGATTTAGTCAAAGTTTTTACTCCTGAACACGGTTTAAGCGGAATAGCTCAAGCAGGTGAAAGGGTGAATGATTCTATAATGAATGTAAATCAAAAAGAACTTAAAATAATTTCTCTCTACGGAAACCATAAAAAGCCTTACAAAAGTGAGATATCAGATTGTGATGTTCTGTTATTTGATTTGCAGGATGTGGGGTGCAGATTTTATACCTATATAAGTACGTTGGAATACGTTATGTCTTCGTGTGCAGAAAATGATAAGAGCCTTATTCTTCTTGACCGACCCAATCCGAATAACTATATTGACGGTCCTGTTTTGGAAGACAAGTTCAAGAGTTTTGTAGGTATGCAAAAGATACCCGTATGTTACGGATTGACAATAGGAGAGTATGCAACGATGATTAATGATGAGAATTGGCTTGAGGGAAATAATAAATGTGATTTGACAGTCATTAGGATGCTTAACTATGAGAGAAATTCAAAGGTAATTCTTCCTATTGCGCCCTCACCTAATTTGAGAACGGAACAAGCAATAAGAAACTATCCGACACTGTGTTTTTTTGAAGGAACTTCAATTTCAGTAGGCAGGGGAACAAGTCTTCCTTTTGAACAGATAGGTTTTGAAGATA